>JBGVHB010000112.1:0-100355 GCA_045121975.1 Roseburia sp. | reverse complement strand
ATGCGAAAGGGGAGTGATGAAGATTGAAATTATTTTGGTTTTGTCAATACCACAAAAGGTATCACACAAAAATGACCCGTCGTTTTCTTGCAAATGGTTGCCTTCGGATAAGGAGAGAAACCAACGAGCCATTAATATGTGAAAAAGGGTTAATTAAGAACATGCGGAGCAGATGTGAAGACAGGGCATGAAGTAGCATATTCACAAGGATTCATTGAAGCATAGTCGCATTCTGCATCTATTTTTCGATAGCTTTCATTTGTACCTAAGGAACGGATAGATGCATATGTAACAGAAATTTCATAGTCGCAATTTTGTGCAGGGCAAAAGCCTGATACATCAACATGTTTTTTCATAGTGCTTTCCTTTCTGAATTACTTGGTAGCGGCAACTACCTGTATACAAATTATAAGATTGGAGCAGTGAAAAAACAAGTGTAGACTACCTCTTCAAAACAGAGGAGCCAGAGAAAACAAAATAATTCATGTAGAAAGGAGAACAAAGTGTCAACAGAAAAACAGATACAGGAATACTTGAGGCAGAATGGAATTTCTCAATCGCATATCTGTAAGAGAGCAGGAATTTCAGAGCCAGTATTGAGCATGACGTTGAATGAGAAAAGAAAGCTGACCTTAGATGAATACGCATTGATTTGTGGAGCATTGAATGTGAATACAGATTTTTTCTTGAAGCCGCGTCTGCTGGATACGAAGAAAACAACAAACTGCTAGGAGCGCTATTCCTAACAGTTTGTTGCTAAATTTTTTAACCTTATGTACTTTGCAGGTTTTCACCACACTTGATAGCGCCAAATGTTTCTATCAAGTACTTCACCACTTACGCAGTTTTAGTTCAGCGATTTTTAATAGTGCCCATTAGTTGGTGAATTAAGAGGAGTATCTAGTACAGTGAGCATTTAACAAGTGCCCTCTCGATGTGATTTACCTCTTCTCTGAGTAATTAACGCTGTACCGATTACTACATTTGACCAGTTTTAAGTGCTTTGGTGCCACTATTGCAACCTCGTAATAAAGGAACGGGGCAGGAACAGTTTTTTTATCATGTAAGATACCACCTTTCTTGCCCGATATGGGTGATAAAAGTTTAGCATTTTCAAAAGAAAAATTCAAGTATTCTAAACGAAAAATGTAGAGAAAACAAAATAATTCATGGAAGGGAGTGTGAGCATATGGTACAGCCATATAAACCGCTATATACAGCAAAAGAAGTATCAGCAATTTTAAAAGTAAACGTTAACTTCGTATATGAACTAATGAATTGTGGTCAATTACCGTATTTACTTCTTGGCAGTAGAAAGATTAGAGGAAGCGACTTAGAAAAATTCATTGAATCATATAAGCCTGAAGCTGTGAGCGAATAAGCATAGAAGGGAGTGAGAACACATGAATTTATCAACAGTAACATTGCAGGATTGCATAGATATGTATGAGAAAAAAGGAAAGGCAGTTGAGATTAACGATGGAGCAGTTGTTTGCTTTATTGAGGAGTAAAAAAAATAGCACCCACAGATTCTTTGGCGAGAACAGGTGCTATCAATGTGGAAATACAAGGTATTTCTATATTCAATTTTAACATGAAAACATGAATTTGAAAAGGTGAATTTATGATTTTGAAGGAGTGTGAGCGTTGCGGATGTTCATTAGACCCCGGAGAGGGACACTTGTGTGATGATTGCGCAGAAGAAATGGACAATGAGCGGCAGCGAGAAAAAGAATTAGACCGGATGGTAAGGTCTACAGATTATAAGCAAATGAGAATGGAGGAATTTTTGAAATGAATGAGAATTTGATTTATGTACCATTGAATGATTATCAGGAGAAGTGTAAGGCAGAGGTAGAGCTGGCAGTTGTTAAACGGTATCTGAAAGCGAACGAAAAATATGGCTCATATGATGACTTACGACAGATTCTGGGAATGGAAGTAAAGAGCAATGAATGAGATAGCACCGGACAGATTGGATTTTGAAGAAAGAGACAGAAGGCAGACACAGTGGTTAGAACGCCGACCAAGATGCATTTGTTGTGGGGAGCACATACAGGATGATTCTGCGGTGCAGATTAGAGGGGATTTCTACTGCGATAGCTGCCTGGATGATATGAAAGTTTATATCGAGGATTGAGAGGTATATACATTTGGAAAATACATTATTGCAAGCAAATGAAATAAGCTGTCGGGTACAGCAGATATCAGAAAAAGGATTATCGTTACTTTTATATGTTACATCAAGAGATGGACAGAAAAGACTGGATGATAAGTATGGTTCGCTTGGATGGCAGGATAAATATGAGGTAATTGATGGAGATTTATATTGCATTATATCTGCATGGGATGATGAAAAAAAGATGTGGATTTCAAAAGAGGACGTCGGAACCGCATCTTATACTGCGAAAGAAAAAGGAAGGGCATCTGATGCATTTAAACGTGCATGCGTAAAACATGGAATAGGCAGGGAACTTTATACAGCACCATTTATTTGGATTGATTCTAAATCTTGCAATATTAAGGTAGATGGAAATGGGAAAGCTACGACAAGAGATAAGTTTGCAGTAAATTTGATTACATACACATCGGATCATAAAATAGATGAACTGGAAATTGTAAATCAGAACATGGACATTGTTTTTAAAAAATATTCAACACAAAAGATTGATGATATCAAGTACCAAGTATTATTGAAGAAGCTGGATGAAGCAAAGGTATCTATGGATGATATTGTTGAATTATTTCATGTAAATACATTACAAGAGATGGATATTGACCAGTGGAATAAATGCATGAGAAAACTGGAGGTTACTATTGCATCAAAGGCTGGTAAAAAAGATGGTGATAAGTAATGCATGGATTAGTCAATATCTTGCAGTACAAAGAAGTTAAGGATGGAACATACTTAAAGATATTTATTCCACAAATGCGTCTGGGTGATATTTTCAAACGCAAGGGGATAAAAAACGCGGAGATACGTTTTGATGATGGACGTCACATTTCAGCAGAGCAAAGAAAAAAAGCCTACGCAACAATCAGAGATATTGCAGATTATACAGGGTATCTTCCGGAAGAAATGAAAGAGATATTGAAGTATCAGCACATGATTCGTACAGGCGATGCGTATTTTAGTCTGTCTAACTGTTCTATGGACATGGCAAGAGAATTTATCAATACCATATTGGAGTTTTCCTTAGAAGAGGGAATACCCCTGTCAGAGAGCGCAATAAATAGAACGGATGATATAGGCAGATATCTTTATTATTGCATTATGAATAAGAAATGTGCGATATGCGGAAAAGATGGAGAGATTCATCATGAAGATGCTATCGGTATGGGAAATGATAGAACTAAAGTGGATGATTCCTCTTATCGGAAAATATGTCTATGCAGAGAGCACCATACAGTAGCACATCAGATGGGAGTAATACGATTCCGGCAAATGTACAAAGTTTACGGAATTGTAGTAAAGGATTTTGGTTGAAACACCTGCCGGAAGGCGAAAGAAACTATTGTGCGGATTTCATAATATATCACGAATTGAAAGCCATGATGAATGCCACCGGTCTAGTGCCGGTGGGAAAGGAGAAATACTTGAACAGCTTAAGAGTTACAGAATATAGAGACATTAGGGTGCTGACAACACAGCAGATTGCGGAAGCGTACGGAGTTGAAACAAAGAAGATAACAGACAACTTCAATAACAACAGAAGCAGATATATTGATGAAAAACATTATATTTGCTTGGAAGGAGAAGAATTAAAACGTTTTAAGAGCGAAACCGAAAATTTAGGTTTTGCCAAAAACTTAAATAAGCTTTACCTATGGACAGAAAAAGGAGCATTTCTCCATGCGAAATCCTTGAACACAGATACAGCATGGGAAGTATATGACAGATTAGTGGATTCCTATTTCAACCACAGTAATTTACTTGATGGCTTGTCACCGGAACTGAAAGCAGTCATTACAGTTGATAAGCGAGTAACCAAAGTAGAGAAACGCATGGAGCACTTGGAACAGGATATGCCACTGTTTGGAGCAGAATCGGACGAAATTTCAGCTCATGTAAAGCGCAAGGGCGTAGAAGTGCTGGGTGGTAAGCGTTCAGAAGCTTATAAAGACAAGGCACTTCGTCAGAAAGTTTATACTGACATTTACAGCCAGTTAAAGCGTGAATTTGGCATCTATGATGAAGAGGGCAAGGCAAAGAGTTATAAGGCTTTAAAACGGAAGAATTTAGCCGATGCGCATGAATTTATCGACTGCTACACACTGCCAGCTTATCTTGCAGAACAGATTAATGATTGCAATGCGCAATTAAAGCTGGAGGATGGTGTGGATGGAGTATAAATTTACCATTTTAGGCAGATTAGACGGCTTAAATACATACACTGTCGCAAATCGAACAAATTATCAGAATGGCGGCAGAATGAAGCGTGATAACGAGGATACAGTGATATGGTCCATTCGGCAGCAATTGCCGGGAGTTCACATTGATAGAGATATGCCAGTGCTTATTTATTATCGTTTTTATGAACGCGACCGCAGGCGAGATGGTGACAATATCCTTTCTTGTGCGGCGAAATTTATACAGGACAGCCTTGTAAAGACACATGTCCTAGCAGAAGACAATCGAGACTGTATACCGCACTTTTACCATGATATTTTTGTGGATAAGAAAAATCCGAGAATCGAGGTCATAATTACAGAATTGACCAAAGAACAGGCGCAGATGACTTTAAAAGAATTACTGAAAGACTTAGAAAAGGGGTGATGACTTGAACTACATCGCCGAAATAAAAGCATTCTACGATAAGCTCGAACTAAACCCGCAGCCCAACACTGCAATCGCCTTATGGCATGCGCTAATGTCCATAGCGAATAAAGCAGGGTGGCCAGATACGTTTACGGTAGCTTCATCAGTCCTTGGACTTCGGTCTGGATTGAATGCATCAGCGTTAAAAAGGGCAAGAAATAAGCTTGCAACCGACGGCTTCATCGAATGGAAGTCAAGGGGCGGTAATCAGTCAGCACAATACCGGATAATAAGTCTTGTGGTTCAAAATTATGTAAAAAATGAACCACAGTTTGAACCACAAAGTGAACCTATTAATAAACATAAACAAAAACAAGAAAAAGAAGTACCTAAAGGTACTAAGAAAAAATTTATGCCACCAACTGTTTTGGAAGTAGCAGCATATTGCGTTGAGCGAAATAATGGCATTGATGCAGAAGCCTTTATTGATTACTACGCTGCCAATGGTTGGGTACAGGGAAAGAGCAGAAAACCAATAACAGACTGGAAAGCGTGTGTTCGTACTTGGGAGAAGAATGAGAAAAGCGAAGCTGAAAGTAAGCAGATGACAGTAAAGAAAAATGGTTTTAACAATTTTAACCAGCGTAACTATGATTACGACGAATTGGAAAAAATGCTGCTTACAACATCGGCAGGAGGAGATGATGCGTTAAGTGGAAATTGACAAGATAGATGGGAAATTAAGACGTAAAGTCAGCAGAGATAATGCAAGACAGCAGAAATATGACACTTTTGAAAGGCACTGTAGCAGCGAGAGTGTTAAGAAACTGAAAGCAGAGCCTTATGCGCTGATTTGCGCCAAGAAAGTGAGGGAGTTAAATGAGCAGCGTGTTAAATCGCAAGAAAAAGAAGATGCAGCCGCTCGGATATTCAAAGAGTGAGTTGGTTCGTATTCAGGATTACGCCAAGAAAAAAAGTAATACAGATTTGCTGATAGAGGAATCGTTTAAAAATATCCGGTTGATTGCGTATCAGATACTCCATGATAAATTCGGATTCGGGCAGAAGAGAATTATCAGAGTTGACAACACAATTGAGGAGTATTTAAAAACGGCGGCAGATGGTGGAATGTCAACGGAGCAGTTGCAGCACTTTTTGAAAGAAAAATGCGACATTGATGTGAAAGAAGAAGCCAACATTGTTCCGTTCAGAGAAAGATTTACAATCACAAATTATAAAATCAATGCAGATTCTTATCAATCTGCTGGAATGTATTTAGTGGCTTCAATTTGTAATTATTTTTCACTCTTGGGAGTTTGTCTCAAGACACAGTTTAAATTCTCTACAAGGCAGATTAGAGAAGCCTATGAGTGGATTCGGTATTACATAAATACCCTTTCGAGGAAAGAGCAGTTTGACCTTGAAATTAAGGATATTACAGAGAGCGCGTGGGAAGAGTTTAAATATCGCGATGAAAGATTTATAGGAGGTAATTTATGAGTAAGGAGTTAGAAGCAGCAAGAGCATTAGTAAAGATGCTTGAGGAGAAAGAAAATGCCGGTAAGGTTGAATTATCGACATTAAAGCCGGGAGAGGTATTCAAAGTAGCGGAACATGATTTTATCGTGTTGGAACAGCAGGAAGGACAGACAGAGGTTATTTCCAAGGTCTTTATGGCAGAAGATGTTTTCTTTGGTGCTAATAATAATTATAAAGAATCAAGCGTTAAAGAGTTAATTGAAAGCAAAATTCAGCCAATCATTGAAGCTGCAGTAGGCGCGGAGAATATCATTGAACATAAAGTCGATTTGACTTCTGTAGATATGCAGAAAGAGCACAAATCATGTCGTTGCAAGGTTCGACCAATCACATTTGATGAAGCGAGGAAATTTAATAATCTCTTGGTCGATAAAAATTTGGACGGCTGGTGGCCGACATGCACTCCTTGGAGTACTGCGGAACGAAGAGATGAATTCTCAATAGCCATTGTTGATTCGTCCGGCCGCATCATCGATGGTACCTGCGAATATATCGGTGGTGTTCGCCCGTTCTGTATTTTAAAATCTAATATCTATGTAACAAAAGCAGGATTGCAGCTTGTGAACGTGAGTTGAAACGGAGGGAGAGAAATGGATAGATTAACAACTAGAGGACCGGAAGGGAATGCGTATTATCCTAAGTGCTTTGAAGGAGAGTGCTTCGGAATGGAATCCAGAGAAGAATGTGAGAAGTGTCAGATGACTTTTGATATCTGCGAGAGATTGGCAGCTTATGAGGATTTAGGGGTCATGCCGGAACAGCTCCGGGAACTGGACGGAATGTACAGAGATGTTTGTGAGAAGCTGGCGGAGTATCGGAAATTAGAGGAACAGGGGCTGCTTCTCCGGTTTCCGTGCAAGGTGGGAGATAAAGTTTGGTTTGTTGGAGAGACATTCGTCAATGACTATGAAGTAAGGAGATTCATCATTGATGAAACAGGAATTGATTGCATTCAGGTAGCAAAAGAAATTGACGGAAGAGATTATTGGAATAGCTGTTGCTATGAGGATTTCGGTAAAACAGTTTTTCTGTCAGAGGTAGAAGCACAGGAAGCATTGAAAAGATTGGAGGGAAAGTAGATGAAAGCGTTTGAAGAAATGGTACAGGATATTGTACAGGAAAAATTAAATGAAGAGATGATTGGAAAAATCATTGAAGAAAAATTGCAGAGTGCTATAAGTGATGCCTGCGACAGTCTTTTTAAATGGAGTGGCGAAGGGAAAAAACTAATAGAAAATAAGCTAAAAGACATCATGTTACCAGCATTGGAACAGAGTGAGTTTTCAGAATATACAAAAAAATTGGAAGTTGCGTTGTCTGAAATCATCAGAAACACTGCACTGACTGACAATAAAAACATTCTTGAGGCATTTAGTGAGCTGATGACAGAGCCGGAGTGTAAGGCTATTGAACTGTCAAAGATTTTTGAAGCTTATATGAAACATGTTGCTGAAAACGTGAACACAAGTGGATTGGAAGCGTGTTGTGATGATGGTGAACCATATTATGAGCATGTTAGTGTTGAACTTGAATTTGAGGAAGATGAAAAGACGTGGTTTAAAAGCTCATTTTCACATGCAACAGTACATTTGAGATGCGAACACGATGAGGAACTGACATTTGACTTAACTCTTTCAAAATGGGATGGAAATGGAAAATGGAAACCTTTATTTGGAAGAGGAATGTTAGACTTTAATTCCTTGGCGCATATGAGTGATTTTGAAATTTTAATTCTTAAGCTTAATAGAGCAGATGTGGAAATTATTATTGATACAAAGTATGAAGAAGACGAAGTTGAACCGGATGAAAAGCCAGAGTGGTCATTGAATTAAAAATAACAGAAAGGAGCCGAACCGCGCGCTTAATGGATATCCGGTTCCTTGGATGGAAAATGATAGACGGAAAGTTGATAGTAGATAATTTTGCCGGTGGCGGTGGAGCTAGTACCGGTATTGAAATGGCAACTGGAATCAGTGTTGATATAGCAATCAATCATGATCCGGAAGCAATAAAGATGCACAAGGCGAATCATCCAAGCACGAAGCATTACTGTGAAAGTGTTTGGGATGTTAATCCGGTGGAAGCTTGTAAAGGCAGACCGGTAGCTCTTGCATGGTTCTCACCGGATTGCAAGCATTTCAGTAAGGCAAAAGGTGGTAAGCCAAAAGATAAGAACATCAGAGGTCTTGCATGGGTTGCTCTTAGATGGGCTGGAACTGTGCGACCGGATGTAATCATGCTGGAGAATGTAGAAGAATTTAAAACATGGGGACCGTTAAACAGAAGCCACAGACCAATAAAAGCAAAGCAGGGAGTGACATTCAGAAAGTTCATTAGCCAGCTTGAAGATTTGGGCTATGTGGTAGAGTTTCGGGAGTTGATTGCTGCTGATTTTGGAGCACCGACAATGAGAAAGAGATTTTTCATGATTGCCCGGTGTGATGGTAAGCGGATTGTATGGCCGGAACCAACACATGCACCGGCGGATAGCGAAGCGGTAAAAGCTGGATTGTTAGAGCCGTATGTCGGAGCATATACACAGTTGGATTTTTCATTGCCTTGTCCTTCCATATTTGATACAGCAGAAGAAATCAAAGAGAAGTATGGTATCCGGGCAGTACGTCCGCTTGCACCTAAGACAATGGAGCGTATTGCAAGAGGATTAAAGAAGTTTGTATTGGATAATTCAGAGCCTTTTATCGTGCAGGTAAATCATAGTGGTGCGAAGTCGGATTATTGCAAGAGTGCAAATGAACCACTTAATACTGTTACTGGTAAGAATGGATTTGGAGTAGTTGAACCGTATTTGGTTCAATGCAAATATGATAATGAAGCACAGGCAGTAGAAAAACCATTAGGAACCGTAACAACTGTTGGCAGTCACTTATTGGTATCACCTACACTTATTCAGTACCATTCTGAAACATCGGAGAACGAAGTAAGGGGACAAACTATCGAAAATCCGATTATGACTGTGGATGGTTCTAACAGATACGGACTGGTTACTTCTTTCTTGAGTAAGTTTTACAGGACGGGAACCGGTCAAGATGTAAGGGAGCCGCTTCATACGGTCACAACATCCGCCGGACATTTTGGAGAGGTAAGAGCATTTCTTATCAAATATTATGGGGATGCAACAGGACAGGACATAAAGAATCCCTTAGATACTGTAACCACAAAAGACCGATTCGGACTTGTAACCATTGAGGGTGTTGATTATCAAATTGTTGATATCGGATTGAGAATGCTTGAACCAAAGGAACTGTATGGATGCCAGGGATTCCCAGATGATTATATAATTGACCGTGATTATACCGGTAAGGCATATCCACGAAGTGAACAGGTGCGAAGATGTGGAAATGCCGTGTGTCCGCCGATTCCAGCTGCATTGGTAAAAGCAAATCTGCCCGAGTTATGCCGGTGCGAACGCACAAAGAATATGAGAATTGATAACAGCAAAGAGCAGTTATCATTTGCGATTTAGGAAATGGTAAACGCAGACTTTAGCTGTTGGAACGTGTATTTTATGGAGGGATTGAATTATGAGTTATAGAGAATTTTTAGATAACATTGATAAGTATGTTGGTAAGGTTGTAGAGTTTACATCAAGATTTAAGGCAGACGGAAAAATCTTTAAATCAGAGCGTTATGTTTGGGACAGTAAAGAATTTGGAGAAGCTAAAGCAGATGCACTCATTGAAGTATTGGAAGTAAAGGTTATCCGTGATGGAAAGTTGAATACAAGCGTTAAAGGCATTGTAGGAGTCAGATAAAAAGCAATAAAACTACTGATTCAAAAGGAAAATAAGAATTTGGAGAGATAAGAACAGAAGATGTACTGTCGATTATCAGAAAGGGTGGATTAAATGGAATTAAAGGAACTCACAGAAAAAACACTTGATTTATTAGAAATCAAAAATACTGACGAGATGTCGAAAAAATTATTTGAAGTAGTCAGTAATAATAATGTTCAGATATACGAGCAGTTTTGCAATTTGATAGAGAATGACTTGTCTGTGGATTGGTTGCAAAAGATATTTCAATACTACCAAGCAGACAGAAAAGAGAAAATGCAGGACTACACACCTAAAAGCCTTGCAGATTTTATGGGATTGCTCGCAGGAGAAAGCGAAACAGTAATTGATATGTGTGCAGGTAGCGGAGCATTAACAATTCAGAAGTGGAATAGAAATCATGATTTAAAATTCAAACTGTACGAATTTGACACAAATGTAATACCGTTTCTGTTATTCAATATGGCAGTTAGGAATATATCGTGCAATGTGTTTCATGCGGACGTATTACAGATGGACATATTCAAACAGTATCAGATAACAAAAGGCGAGAAGTACGGATTATTTAAGGAGGTATAAGATTGAGTACGGCGTTAATATCAAATCCACCATATAACATGAAATGGAATTTGCCACCATTTGCACAGATACAGCCGAGGTTTAATGATTGCGAGTTGCCACCAGAAAACAATGCAAATTATGCTTTTATACTGACTGGTCTTTCAATGGTGGATGACAGAGCAGTATTTCTACTTCCCGCATCCGTACTGACAACACAGTTAAAGCAAGAGCAAGCAATAAGGCAGTATTTAGTAGATAAAAATTTGGTTGAAGCAGTTATATTGTGTCCGGGAAGAATGTTTGAATCCACAGATGTAGTGACTTGTATTATTGTACTGAATAAAAAGAAAGACACAACTAAGATTATTCTTATTGATATGACACATACTTGTCAAATTGAGGAAAGGCAACAGAACGGACAATTCGGCGGAAAGGCACACACTGGAAGAATATATACAAAACAAAGAAATACTTTTTCTGATGCTGATATAAAAAAAGCGATAGACGCAATAAACAATATGGAAGAGATAAAGGACTTTTCTGTTGTTGTTACTCCTAAAGAAGTATCGGAGCATAAGTATTTTTTATCGCCGGGTATGTATTTTGAAGTTAGTATTGATGATTGTCAACCTCATAGAGAATATACAGACATAATAGATGATTTAAACCGAGTTATAAAAGAGAAAAACGGTTTGAAACTCACCATGAACGAAAGCATAGCAAAGTCAATAGGTGTATATGATTTGTTTTTGATGTTTCAACAATCAGAAGAAACTAATAAGACAATGAACGATATGTTGTCATTTACTGGAAAAAGCATTGAAAAAGAAAACTTTATCCGCTTATCTAAAAAAGCAGGAGAGATTAAATTTGAAAACGGAAGCAAAGACAACATATCAACTATCCTAATGTCCATAATGCAAATGTGGAAACAACACATAATGTATTTGAATAACGAGGAAAACAGATACCTGATTGAGTTAAGAGATGCGTTACTTCCCGATTTAATGAGTGGGAAAATAAGAATTTAGGAGAGTGAGGAAATGCAAGATAAAATTAAAGGATTTATCGAAGAAGCGAAACGAAATGAATATTGGAGTTCATTGCCTATTGAAGAATTTGAATCCATAGGAGAATTAAAAGAAACTGTTGAACTTTGCTATAAGCTAAAACTTTCTACGGAGATTAAGGCAGAACACAGTAATTTCTATCAAGGTGTATTGTTTGGTGTTAAAAATAAGAATTTAGCTGAATAACAAAAAACATAATTGGAAAGGAGAAAGTGAGGTTTTGTGCAGGATGCACTCAATGTAAAATTGATGAATCAAATGTAAAACAGTATGAGAGGGAACGTACGATAGAAGAATGTAAAACTGCGGTTGCTAAAGCTATATGTGTAGGATGTGGGTATCTTAAAGACTTAAAATGCACATACAATGGCGGTAATTGTGGTGTTAGCAAACCTATGTTAGAAAGCGTAATGAAAGCATTGGAAAATATCAGTTAAACTGAATTTTAGAGAGGTAGAAAAAATGGATGAAATTAAATGGTTAAAATGGGAGAAAGACGGAAAAGATATTCCTAAAATTCGTTGTAATGGGAATTATATTTGCAGTTATCAATGAAAAATTTGTTGATGCATTTTGGATATTACTCGTATCGGTGGTAATAGTTGGAATTGTGATAATAGCATTTTTCTCTGATAATTAATTTTCAGCCCAGCCATAGTGCTGGGTGTTCTTATACCCTAAAACAAAATATTTGCCACTTATAAAATTGATAAGCGGAAAATATTGCAAGCCGACTGCTGGGCTGATATAATAGTACTGTAAATATGAGTGAAGAATGGGGAGGAATGAATTTGAACAAAGATATATTAAGAGATTACATAGATGCCTGTGAATTGATTAAAGAAACAGAAGAGGACATTAGAAGACTGCGTAAGAAAGAAACGGTATACGATAAAGTCAGAGGAAGTAATCCGGATTTTCCATATCAGATCCAGAGCTTTAGTGTGACCGGCATAGTTGAAACAGCTTTGGATAAAAGTCACTTGGAAAAAGAGGAAGAATTATTACAGCAACGAATTGATGGTGCAAATCAGATAAAGCGAAAAGTTGAAGGATGGATGAACACAATTCCGGTTAGAATGCAGAGAATTATCCGGTATAGAATTTTTGAACGATTATCCTGGGAAGAAGTTGCCATTAATATGGGTCGAAACACTACAGAGAATGGAGTAAAGAAAGAATTTGAAAGATTTATGAAAAATGCTTAAAGTTTGTCACGAATGTCACACATGTCACAAATAAATATATTACAGTATAAACTGCAAGAAGTGAAGCGAGCGCCGTTGAGCCGAGTGCTTCATTTTCTTACTCATACTCCCCCAATAAAGAAAGCAATCTTTTGCATCGCGCATTAGGTTGCTTTTTTGTTGCGGAGAGAAGAAATAAAGGGGGACTACTATGATTGAGGTTAAAATCATTGAAGATGAAAATGGAATGGATTGCTGCAGCATAGATGTTGAATGGATACATGGTGATGAGAATGTGGAAGAACAATTATTAGCGCAGTTAGCCGGAATAGTAATGTCTGTTATACGATGCATGATAGAACAGTGTGGATTAGATAAACGTAAGATTCTAAGTATGGTCGGTTCTATTTTATTAAGATGTATTACAAAATTAAGAAGCGAGTACAAAGTCGATGCTTACGGAAATGATATCGACTAAAAAGAAGTAAGGAAAGAAGGTGAGCCTGATGGCAAAAGGTAAATATGAAGAATGGTTGCAGCCGGAAGGCTTGCTGAAAATCGAAAGTTGGTCTCGTAATGGACTTACCAAAGAAGATATTGCACACAATATGGGGATATCGCTTACTACATTAAAAGATTGGAGTAAGAAATATCCGCCCATTTCGACTGCCTTAAAAAGGGGTAAAGAAGTAGCAGATTTCAGAATGGAGAATGCACTGTATGAGCGTGGTTTGGGTGGAATTCATGAAGTGAAGAAAACCTTTAAAGTGAAACATTCATACTATGACGAACAAGGCAGAAAATGTGAGAAAGAGGAATTGGTTACTGCAATAGATGAAGTGTATGTTCCGGGAGATACCACAGCACAAATCTTCTGGTTGAAGAATCGCAAGCCGGAGCAGTGGAGAGACAAGCAGAACATGGAAATCTCAGGCAAAGTTGATACCGGTAATCCGTATGCCGGTTTAACAACCGAAGAATTAAAGAAGTTGATTCGTGATGGATAGAAATCTGATTATTAAAGGTGCAAAGATGGAACTTGCAAGGCGCGAGTTCTATTTTTATTGCCATTTAAAAGCACCGGACTTTTATCGTGATGATAGAGAGTATTTAATATACCAGTGCAACGAGATGCAAGAATTTATGGAATCAGACGATGATGTGCTTGTAATAAATGAGCCGCCACGTCATGGAAAATCCAGAACAGCACAATGCTTGGTAGAGTGGGTACTTGGAAAAGACCATAGTCAAAAGATAATGACAGGTTCTTATAACGAAACACTGTCGACCACGTTTGCCAAAGGCGTAAGAAATACTATTCAAGAGGTAAAAGCTGATGAAGACAAGGTAGTTTATAGTGATGTATTTCCAGATACGCATATTAAACGTGGTGATGGAGCAATGAACCTTTGGAGTTTGGAAGGTGGATATAATAACTATCTGGCAACGTCACCGACTGGTACAGCAACGGGATTTGGTGCCACATTGATTATTATAGACGATTTGATAAAGAATGCGGAAGAAGCCAATAACGAGCGTACAAAGGAATCTCACTGGACATGGTTTACTGATACAATGCTTTCGCGATTAGAGGAAGGTGGAAAAATCATCATCATTATGACCAGATGGGCGAGTGATGACCTTGCAGGGCGAGCATTAAAGCATTTTAAAGAAATTGGTATGAAAGTTCGTCATATTAATATGAAAGCCGTTAAGGATGACGGTACCATGTTGTGTGCAGAAATTCTTTCTCATAAGTCTGCAATGAATAAAAAAGCAACAATGGGTGCTGATATATTTGAAGCGAACTATCAGCAGACACCAATCGACCTTAAAGGCAGGTTATACAGCAGCTTCAAAACATATTGCGGAGAACTTCCAATGTTCAAAGCAATTAAAAATTATACAGACACGGCAGATACCGGTGAGGATTTCCTTTGCAGTATCGTGTATGGACAGACTTTTGCAAATGAAGCCTATGTGCTGGATGTCATTTACACGAAAGAACCTATGGAAGTGACAGAGCCGGCAGTAGCAAAACAGTTTGTTGAATTTAAGGTAAATGATTCAGATATAGAATCAAATAATGGTGGACGTGGCTTTGCTCGTAATGTGGAACGAATCATGTGGGATGAATATAAGACAAATAAGACCGTTATCAATCCGTTTACACAGAGTAAAAATAAGATATCACGCATATTGTCTAATTCCACATGGGTAATGAATCATATTTACTTCCCGGAAGATTGGAAAAATCGTTTCCCAGACTATTACGATGCAATGACAAAGTATCAGAAGGAAGGGAAAAATAAACACGATGATGCACCGGATGCTACAACCGGTATTGCTGAAAAGATAGGTGCAGGTGACATTTACGGATGGTAAGAAGAGGTGAGAACTAATGCTTCAATTTAACATGGAAACAAAGCGAATAAATGATATTGTGACAGCTGTAAGAACTATCAGCGATAAGGAGTTTCTGGAACATGAATTACAGAAGTTTATCACATCGCCTGAAAGAAAATGCATGATTGATGGTGACTTATATTATGACTATGAGCAGGCTATCAAGCATAAGAAGCGCATGGTAATTGGGAAAAATGGAGAGTTGGTGGAAGATAAGCATCTTCCGAATAACAAATTTACAGATAATCAGTATGCAGCCATGGTTGACCAGAAGGTAAATTATCTGCTGTCAAAGCCTATTACATTTAAAACAGAGAATAAAGCCTATTCTGATGGATTGAAGCAGGTATTTAACAAGCGTTTTCACCGCACCCTAAAGAATCTAGGCAAGGATTCTTATAACGGCGGTATTGGTTGGTTATATGTGTATTACAACGAACAGGGCGGACTTGGTATTAAGAAATTCCATCCGTGGGAAGTGCTGCCATTTTGGAAAGACGATGACCATACAGAACTTGATTTTGCTGTGCATGCTTATGAGGTCGAGACATACGAAGGGGCTGTTGAAACAGTTGTGACTTATGTGGAAGTTTATGATACAAATGGTATTCATAAATTTAAGCTGGAAGGAAATACACTGGTTCCTGATTACAGTACATATTATTTTGAATTGGGTACAGAAAGCGAACAGATACCTTATAACTGGGATAGGGTACCATTGATTCCGTTTAAGGCGAATAGCACTGAAACACCATTGATTAAGAAGTGCAAATCACTTCAGGATGGTATCAATGAGATATTATCAGCATTTGGTGATGGGATGCAGGAGAATGCATCCGGTAGCACGATTTTAATTATCAAGAATTACGATGGCACAGACCTCGGGCAGTTCCGGCAGAACTTAAGCCAGTATAAAGCGGTAAAGGTTCGCACAGTAGATGGTGCAGATGGTGGTATTGATAAACTCGAAATTGAAGTCAACTGTGACAATTACAAGGCTATTTTGACAGAGTTGCGCAAGGCGCTGATTCAGAATTGTAAAGGTTATGATGTGGAAGAACTTAAGTCCAGCGGTTCGCCTAATGAAATGACTATCAAAGCGGTTTTTTCAGCCATAGATATTGATGCAAACGAGATTGAGACAGAGTACCAAGCATCCTTTGAGGAATTACTGTGGTTTGTAAATCAGTATCTAAAGAATGCTGGTATGGGCGATTTCACAAATGAAGATGTGGAAGTCATTTTCAATCGTGACATGATGGTTAATGAGTCACAAGTTATTACAGATATTAATAACAGTGCTGCTATCTTGAGCAAAAAGACGCTTATCAGTCAGCATCCGTACATTGAGGATGTGGATGCAGAACTTGAGCAGATCAAGAAAGAGCAGGAAGAAGCTGTTGAACAGTATGGCAATGCTTTTGTACAGAAATCAGGTGGTGATGATTTGAATGCCGAAGAAGAATAAGGACTATTGGCAACAACGATTCGACCAGATAGAACAGTCAGCTAACAACAGGTCAACCAAATATGTCAAGCAGTTGGAAAAGAAATATCAGATAGCTGCACAACAGATTGATGGTCAGATTAATGCTTGGTATCAAAGAATTGCTGCAAATAATGAAGTATCAATGACCGAAGCAAGAAAACTGTTGAGTAGTTCTGAATTGAAAGAATTTAAGTGGACTGTTGAAGATTACATCAAATATGGTCAGGAGAATGCAATTGACCAGCGCTGGATGAAGGAACTGGAAAATGCATCAGCAAAGTTCCATATTAACCGATTAGAAGCACTCAAATTAGAGTGTAGACAGCAGATTGAACAAGCATTTGCAGGTGGTCAGCAAAGTATGTATGACACACTTGCAGATGTTTACAAAGACACTTTTTATCACTCATGCTTTGAGATTCAAAAGGGTGTAGGTGTAGGTTTTGATGTGTCAGCATTAGATGATGGTTATGTATCAAGGTTATTAAATAAGCCTTGGTCAGTAGATGGTGAAAACTTCAGTTCAAAGGTATGGAAAAACAAAACAAAGCTGATAAATAACTTGGATCAAGAGTTATCAAGAATGGTTCTGACCGGTTCTTCACCACAAAGAGCCATCCAGAACATCAGAAAGTCAATGGACACATCATTGTTCAATGCAAAAAGACTAGTGCTTACAGAACAGGCTTATTTCACATCGGTTGCACAGAAAGATGCATTTGCTGAACTTGATGTTGATGAATATGAGATTGTTGCAACGTTGGATGGAAGAACATCAGAGATATGCCAAGAAATGGATGGAAAGCACTTTCCTGTAAGCCAAATGGCACCTGGTGTGAATGCGCCACCATTCCATGTGTTTTGCAGGTCAACTACTTGCCCATATTTTGATGACGAGTTCATGATTGGTAGCAAGCGTGCAGCAAGGGATGAAGATGGTAAAACATACTATGTTCCATATGATATGACCTATCCTGAATGGAAAAAGTCATTTGTGGATGGTGATTTAAAGGAAGATTTGCAAGAAATAGTTCCTGATATTAAATTTGCAACAAAGCAAGGTTCACATATTTCACCAAAACAAAAGTTTAATGATACAATGACTGTAACGTCGGCATATAATGATTTACCAGTTAAAGTGAAACAAAATTTTGGTGATGTTACATTTGAATTTGGGTATGATGGTAGCGCGTGCGATATTTTACACAAAACAATAAGGGTTGGCACTGGAACAAGTAAAGAAGAAGTATTTCACGAGGTGGGTCATCTGATTGAAAACTATATGATGAAATCATCTGATGTTAAGAAGTACAAAGAATTTCTTGTTGATGGTTTGACAGATAGTGATATAATAAGAAAAACGTATTATGATACGGTCGGAAATGGTGTTGATATATTCATTCTAAAAGGTAATAGATTTGAAAGTGAATATCAATCAAGATTATATGTTTCAAACGTTATGGATGCATTAAATCCCGATGGTACTATCAATGTAGATGTTTTAGGTGAAGTAGTATCAGAACCATTTAGAAAGTACATGAATGGTGAAGGGATTTCTAATGAAGCTAGAACATTGATAGAAGGGGTTGTTTTATGAGTTTAAAAGAAGAATTTTTAAAAATCAGTACATATGAAGAATATGACAAAAGAAGGGAAGAATTTAGGAATTTGGTTAGAGATAAAGAAGTCTTAAATCATCTTAATGAATTATACCCAACGTTGGATAATAGTGATTTTGAAAATGGAATAATCACGGAAGTGTACAAAAAGCATCCTAGATAGTTAGGGTGCTTTTATTATACACAAATTTAAGAAAGAAAGGAAGGATACTATATGTCGAATGATACATTTTTAGAGTTATGCAAAGATATTGTAGTTAATTATTTCAACGAACACGCTGACAAGACAGACAATAATAAGATTACAAAAGAGGATGTATTTATTGTTTGGTCCTGCAAAACATTACAGAACAACAAAGCGTTAGTAAGCACTACAGTTCCCGATGGTATGTATTACGAGATTACGCACAATGGAGACAAACAGGAGACTTATGTTGACGCTTACAAGAAATGGGAAAATTTTACAGTAAAAGGAGAATAGCGATATGAAAAATTATGTAGGAACAAAATTTGTCGAAGCAAAACCAATGAGCAGAGGGGAATACAACAGGTATCGTGGTTGGACAATTCCAAAAGACGAAAATCCAGCTGATAAAGGATACCTGGTAAGATATTCAGATGGATACGAAAGTTGGTCTCCTGAGAAGCAATTTAATGAAGCATACAGAGAATGCGACAATATGACATTTGGACTTGCGATTGAAGTAATGAAAAAAGGTCGCAAGGTAGCAAGACAGGGCTGGAACGGCAAAGGACAGTATATCGAACTTGCAACAAATATCAGTTATGTAAGTGCTGCCGAAGTGGTGGTTAATTGCGAGCATGAAGCAATCGGAAATAAAGCTATAGCTTTTGTAGGTACTTCCGGTGTACAGATGGGCTGGCTTGCTTCACAGGCAGATATGCTTGCAGAGGATTGGGTTCTTGTAGAGTAAGGTTGTGCTAGTGTGGCAGCGGAAACAAAGCAAAAAAGGCAGAATCATCAAATCTATGAGGTGAAATGCGCAGAGGTGACGCAGAGTAGCTTTACTGGTGGTTCTGTTTTTTTATTGGAGTGAACAGTGGTTGCATTCGGGAGTTCACAGGGTTAGGGGTTGCAACTGCATTTGAAAAGGTGGCAGAGTGGATAAATGTAATAAGCTGTATTCTTATGTGCGGAAAAGCATACCGATGGTTCGAATCCATCCCTTTTCATTCGTGTTGGTTACACGTTAAATAAACCAAAAGCCATTCAAATTCATGGACTGAACCATGTAAAATAATGTATGAAAGGACAAAGAAACTATGAAAAAAGAAGATTTGATAAAGATTGAGGGCATGACTGAAGAACTGGCAACAAAGATTGCAGAGCAGTCAGCAGAGGAACTGAAAGGGTATATCCCAAAGACACGCTTTGATGAAGTGAATGAAGCAAAGAAAAATGCGGAAGAACTGGTCAAGGAGCGTGATAAGCAGTTAGATGATTTGAAGAAGTCATCTGGTGACAACGAAGAACTGAAAAAGCAGATTGAGCAGTTGCAGGAAGATAATAAAGCAACTGTGAAGAGGTATGAAGCTGACATTAAGAAGATGCAGATTGACAATGCTGTAAATGCTGCTTTAAAAGATGCCGGTGCAAAAAATGTCACAGCAGCAATTGCATTGCTCAAAGATATGAATAAGGCAGAGCTTGCGGAAGACGGAACTGTCAAAGGACTTGCCGAACAGATTAAGTCATTGCAGGAATCCGAATCATATCTTTTTAACACCGAGCCACCGAAAAGTACAATTTCAGGCGCATCACCTGCTGGTGGTTCGCAGGCACCAGGGGCTGAAAGCTCATGGGCCACAAAACTTGCAGAAGCAAGAAAAAATGGTGATAACTTAGCGGCTATTACTATCAAGAGAGAAGCCGCGGAGAACGGCGTCAATTTATTATAAGAAAGAGAGGACTTAAATTATGCCAAATGTAACAGGAATAGGAACATCTTGGAACTTACCAAACTACGCAGGGGAATTATTCACAGCATCCCCAAAGAAAACACCGTTATTATCAGCTATTGGTGGATTAACCGGTGGAAAAACATCAAATTCTATGGAATTTGTATGTGGACAGGAATATTCTCTTCCAACGGCATCACAGCCTGAGATTACAGAGAGTGATTCTGTAACGGCACCAACAGCAACAGCGATTGCAAGAGAGCAGAAAACAAACACATGTCAGATTTTCCATGAAACAATCGAACTTACTTATGCAAAGCAGGCAAATGTCGGAAAACTTGAGGGATTAAACATCGGCGGTCAGTCAGCTAACCCGGCAAATGAGTTAGATTTTCAGGTTGCCCGTAAGTTGGAGAAAATCGCAACAGATGTAGAGTATACATTTATCAATGGTGTATATCAGAAAGCAACATCTGCAGCAGTCGCACCAAAGACAAGAGGTCTTATTGAATTATGTGCTGATTCGACATCTGTTGATGCGCAGGAAGCCGAATTGTCAAAAGCGTTACTGGATGCTTTTTGGTTGGAGCTTGTACAGAATGGTGCTTTATTTGACCATATGACATTACAGGTAAATGCAACATTAAAACAGAAAGTAACTGCTATTTATGAGAACCAGTACAATGCGCAGATGAACATGGGAAACAGAAAAGCCGGTGGAAACATAATCACAATTGAAACAGACTTTGGTCTTGTGGATATCGTGTTTAATCAGTTCATGCCTGTTAAGTCATTACTTGCGGCAGATATTGCTCATATTGCGCCTGTATTCAATCCGGTGCCAGGAAAAGGTGTTCTCTTCCTTGAGGATTTAGCTAAGAATGGTGCTGCAGAAAGAAAACAGATTTATGGTCAGATTGGTTTGGATCATGGAATGGCATTCATGCACGGTGCTATGACAAACATTAAATAGGGAGGTAGTTGATATGAAATATTGGGATGAAAAAAATAAAAAGTTATTAACTGCGGAAGAGTTAAAGGAAGAAGAAGCTAAACGAGTAGCAGAAGAAGCTAAAAAAGCAACCGAAAAGGATAATGCCGGAGAAGTAGATGATAAATTGCCTGAAACACCGGAAGAGGATGTTGAAACAATGATGGGTGAGGATGAATCTGACGAAGAAAAGAAAGCAGCTAAGAAGCCAAGAAAGTAAGAGGGTGATACTATGGCACTGACAGAGGAAAACATTAGTACTCTTACTGTAGCGATAAACAGCATTATTGAATCCAGTCTAACAGAATCCGTTCTGAAAAGGCTGGATTCTTTTGGATATGAGATAAAAGAAGATGATGTTTTTCTTATTGGGTTTAGTATAGAAAAGGCAGAGCAGACAATTAAAAACGAATGCAATGTGACAGAGGTTCCGGAGGGGCTTATAAATATTGCTGTTGATATGGTATGTGGTGAAGTCTTGTCATGTAAACACCGAGTGGGACAGTTGGAATTGTCAATGCTGGACCTTGATGGAGCACTGGAATCTGTCAAAGTCGGCAATGCCACCGTGTCCTTCGACAATAACACTTCTGATGAAATTAAGATGAATACACTTATTTCGATGCTTTCTAACGCTGGAAGGGGGCAGTTTGCATGTTATCGCAAAATCAATTGGTAAAAGTCAGAAAAGCCATTGAAAGAATGTATGACAAGACGTGTACAGTGGTTATTCAGGAAGAATATGAAAAGCCTAACGGTGCGACAGGATTTCGAGATGCAATTTTGCTGGAAGAGGAACCTTGTCACATTGATTTTAATAGTATTAGTGCATCGGAGCAGGGCGAAGCTGTGGCAAGCGTATCACAGGAAATCAGGCTTTTTATCAGTCCGGATGTAGAAATTCCTGCTGGCTCAAAAATAATAGCCGATTCAGTCGATTACGCACATTCCGGTGTAGCTGCTAAATACGCGACGCATCAGGAAATTATTCTTAAATTATGGGAGAAACAAGCATGAGTGCAAATTATAAACAGCTTGCAGATTTTACAAAGAAAATTGAGAAGTTAAACAATCAGCAGAAAGAGGAATTTCTTGAAGCGTGTTGTAAAGAACTTGCAGCTCGTTTACTAGCAAAGGTCATCAAACGCACACCGGCAGACAGCGGAACACTGCGCAGGGGATGGACAGGCGGGAGAAAACAGAATGCATCGGCATATGCGGACAGTATCTCTGTGGAGAAAATTGGTAATAAGTACCATATTGACATTACGAACCCTGTTGAATATGCATCTTATGTGGAATATGGTCACAGAACCAGAGACCACAAAAACTGGGTGGAAGGTCACCATATGCTAACCATTTCCGAAGCGGAATTAAACAGCATGAGTGATGCAATCTTGCAGAAAAAATTAAACAAATTTATGAAGGATGTGTTTGGATGATACAGAAAATTGTTAACGGCATTATCGCTGCAATCAGAACTGAATATGATAAGTCATTCAGAATATACACAGAATCAGTAGAGCAGGGTTTGAAAGAACCTTGCTTTTCTATTTTGTGTTTGGATGGCTCGGGGGAAAAGAAAGCTGTAACAAGGCATAAGCGTACACAGTTATTTATTATCCGGTATTTCCCGGCATCCGAAGAAGAACCAATTGCGGAGTGTAATGAGGTCATGGAAAGGCTTTATGAACTGTTGAGCATTATTGATGCGGGTGGCGTAAAAATACGTGGAAAAGAGATGAAGGGAAAGGTTGTAGATGGTGTCCTTCAGTTTCAGGTAACATATGCATCCTTCTTGTTAGAGGACAAGAAAGAAATAAGTATGGAAGAACTTGAAATCAGCACAGATGGAAAGGAATGATTAAATGCGTGCAAAAGCTACTGAAAATAAAGACAAACCGATTAAGCCGGCAGTTTTTACAAAAGAACAGCTGGTGAAATCAAAGAAATATATGCCATATGCAGATTTTCTCAATGGGAATTTGCAGGATGACAAAACCTATACTGCTGAGCAGGTAGAAAACTTAATTTCAAAATCGTACAGAAAGGGTAAGAGTGAATAAAGATGGCTTTAGGTGGCGGTACATACGTTACACAGAACAAAGTGCTTCCGGGTGCTTATTTTCAGTTCATTTCAAAGGCAACAGCAACAGCTAGTTTATCCGGTCGTGGTGTTGCAGCAATGGCATTGGAGATGGACTGGGGAAAAGATGATGCAATCATTACGGTTGAGGCAGGGGACTTTCAGAAGAATAGCTTGAAAATCTTCGGTTATGACTATGCATCAGAGAAGTTAAAGGATGTTCGTGAAGTATTTCTTCATGCGAATACCTTGCATGTGTACAAGCTGACCAGTGGCGGTACAAAGGCAAGTAATACATTTGCAACAGCATTACATGGTGGCGTAAGAGGTAATGATTTAAAGGTTGTTATCCAGCAGGATGTTGATGATGAATCAAAATTTGTAGTCTCCTTATACCTTGGAACAACAAAAGTTGATGAGCAGACAGTGGCGGCAGCTTCTGAACTGGTCGCAAATGATTTTGTTGAATGGAAAGAGGATGTTGTGCTTGAAGTAACAGCTGGTGCCGCATTAGAAGGTGGTACAAATAATACAGTGGATGCAACTGCACATCAGACATTTTTGAACAAAATTGAATCATATCCGGATGTAAATGCAATTGGTTATGCCGGTTCTGATGATGCCGTAAAGGCGTTATATATTGCATTTGCAAAGCGTATGCGTGATGAAGTGGGTATTAAGCTTCAGGCGGTTGTTTTTAATAAGGCTGCGGACAGTATCGCAGCTGTAAACGTAAAAAATCAGGCGGACCTTGTACCATGGGTACTTGGAGTTATTGCTGGAACTGCTGTGAATAAATCTGCAACCAACATGAAATATGATGGTGAGTGTGTAGTGAATACGTCATATACACAGAAAGAACTTGAAACGGCAATCAAGGAAGGTGAATTTGTTCTTCATCAGGTGGGTGCAGATGTGCACGTTCTTGAGGATATTAATAGCATGGTCACAATCACGGATGAACAGGGAGAGGTATTCAAAGATAATCAGACAGTCAGAATCATAGACAGCATTGCGACGTCCGTTGCAAGCATCTTTGTTTCAAAATATCTTGGAAAAGTTCCAAACAATGCATCCGGTAGAACCAGTCTTTGGTCTGATGTTGTAAAAATTCATAAGAATTTGAATGATATTCAGGCTATTGAAGATTTCGAATCCGGTCATATCACTGTTGAGCAGGGAGAAACAAAGAAATCTGTTGTTGTAAATTCAGAAATTACTGTTGTTAATACAATGACCAAATTGTATATGAAGACAGTTGTTGCGTAAGGAAGGGGTGATATAAATGAAAAATACATGGTTTAATGCAGACGATGCGCAGAGCGCAAGGGAAGCGGAGTTTTTCTGCACTATTGCTGACAGAAGATATACGATGCTGAATGCCAAGAACTTTGAAGCAAAAGCAAATATCTCACTGGCAGATGTTAAAACTCTTGGTACATTAATCACTCAGAAGAAACCGAATGGTCTTGAACTGAAATTAAAATTTACAGTTTATAAGTGTTCACCTATGTTTGACAAACTTATTGAAACATATAAGAACACAGGAAAGCTGCCAAGATTTGAGTGCCAGGTTACGCAGGTGGACGAAGCATCTAACTGTGGCCGGGATACAAAAATTTATAAAGACTGCATCATTGATGGTGATGTGCTTTTATCAATGTTTGATGCAGATGGTGAGTTCATTGAGCAGGAAATCGAAGCGTATGCTATGGATTTCGAATCTCCGGACGAATACACAGAACCAGAATATATGTAAGCAGTATGTAGGTGGATAGGATAGATGTGCATCCTTCCACCTATTATTTTGAAGAAAAGAAAGAGGAAATAAATATGGGAAACTTAACATTATTTTTAAAGAAGAATAAGAAACTCAAAACAAATGCTCAGTATGCAGCAACAAAGTCTCTTTGTGATGCGGATGGTAAGCCATTAGAATGGGAAATTAAAGCGCTCACAACAAAAGAAACAGAGGATATTCGTACAGAGTGTACAACCGAAGTTCCAGTTCCGGGTAAACCAGGATTGTACAGACCAAGGGTTGACAGTAAGTTGTTTATTGCGAAGCTGATTTCATCCTCGGTAGTATTTCCGGATCTATACAATAAAGAACTTCAGGATTCCTATGGTGTGAAAACCCCGGAAGAATTATTGAAGGAAATGGTGGACAGTCCGGTAGAATATGATGCTTTTGCAGAGTTTGTTCAGGGATTCAGCGGACTGGATGAATCATTAAGTGATAAGGTGGAAGAAGCAAAAAACTAATTGATGGTGGCGATGGTGAAGCGAGTTATGCGCATTTTGCATTACAGAAGCTTCACATATTGCCATCAGTTTTTATTGAATTACCACCGGAAGAAAAGGCATTTATTATTGCTTCTATTGATTTAAGAATTGAAGCAGAGAAGAAACAGGCAGAAGAGATAAAAAGGAAAGCGAAAAGTAAGTAGTTTCCTTATGAAAGTTGGTGAAAAATTATGGCAGGAATCGGTACATCTATTGAGATTGTCGACCGGGTATCGGGGTCATTAAACAGAATAACCGCATCGCTGTATAGCACCACGTCAGCATTTGATAGTGTGGACAGAGCGTCTGAGATGGCGTTTAATCAGACATCCGGTGTTCAGGCGATTGCGCAGGAAATGTATGCGTATGAGCAGCGAGTACAGCAATTAGAATCCAGCTTGATAGATGCGAATAACCGACTTCAGGAGATGGAAGAACAAAATTATAAAGTTGCACAGTCTGCAGATGTGATGGGGAATGTATATCGTGGTGTTGTCGGAATTTTGACTACTATCGGTGGGATGCAGGTACTGAATAAATCTGACGAACTGATACAGACAACATCGAGAATTAATATGATGAATGACGGTTTGCAGTCCACACAGGAACTTGTTCAGATGGTTTATGGTGCGGCACAGGATGCACGAGGTGGATTTATTGAAATGGCAGATGTTGTTGCTAGGTTTGGTAATAATGCTGGTAGTGCATTTGGTAGTTCTGCTGAGATAGTCGATTTTGCAAATCTGATTCAGAAGCAGATGACTATCGCAGGAGCATCTACAACAGAAGCAGGTGCTGCTATGTTGCAGTTGTCACAGGGATTAGGCTCAGGTGTTTTGCGTGGGGATGAATTAAACAGTATCTTTGAGCAGGCACCGAACCTGATTCAAAACATCGCATCGTACATTGAAGAAAATGAAGCCATTGCAACACACATGGCAGATGTGGTTGGTGTCAGTTATGAGGAAATGACTACCAATGCAATGGGCCATATCCGTGACCTTGCGTCAGAAGGACAGATTTCAGCAGATATTGTAAAAAATGCGATATTTGCATCAGCTGATGAAATCAATGAAAAGTTTGAAGAAATGCCTATGACGTGGGCGCAGATATGGCAAATGATGCAGAATACCGCACTAATGAAGTTTCAACCAGTGCTACAGAGGTTAAATGATATTGCGAATAGTGAAGGCTTCCAAGATTTGGTGGATGGTGCGACGACCGGAATGGCGGTGATAGCTAATACAGCAATAACTGTTTTTGATACTGTTGGTGCGGTTGGAACCTTTATGGCGGATAACTGGTCGGTTATTAGTCCGATTATTTATGGTGTTGTAGCAGCATTGGCAGTATATGGTGCATATCTTGCGATTACAAAAGGGTTAGAATTAGCGTCTACACTAGCATCAACACTACATTCAGTAGCAATGTCTGCAAAAATTGGAATCACCGCTGCACTTACAGGTTCAACAATGGCTGCAACTGCCGCTCAAATGGGATATAATGGTGCACTATATGCATGCCCTATTGTTTGGATAATCATTCTGATTATTGCTTTGGTAGCCGCAATTATTGCATTGTGTAACTGGATTTCAAAAACAACCGGTGTTGCGCAATCAGGTATAGGTGTAATTGTCGGTGCATTGGCTGTTGCAGGTGCTTTTATTTGGAACACTATTGTTGGTTTGTTGAATGGAATCATTCAGTTTGCATGGACAAATTTTGTTGAACCTTGGATTGGAATAATTGAGTGGGTTTTGAATGTTATCAATGGTGGATTCGATTCATTCGGAGATGCTTGCGCTAATTTGATAGGCAATATTATTTCATGGTTTTTATCACTAGGAAAAGTAGTGACGAAGATAATTGATGCAATTTTCGGAACAGATTGGACTTCAGGTCTTAATTCATTACAGAGTGAAGTTCTTTCGTGGGGTAAGAATGAAACAGCAATCACACTTGATAGAACAGCACCTGAAATTGCCAATGCGACAATAGATTATGGAACTGCATGGAATGCAGGTTCTGCATGGGGTGATGGTGTTACTGATAAAATATCATCTGGATTAGAGGGGCTTACAGCAATGCTGGATACCTCGGCTATTGATTCAGCGTATACGGCAACGGATTCAGGTTCAGTAGCAGACAGTTTATCATCAATTGCAGGTGACACAGCAGCAATATCCGATTCTGTTGATATTTCCAATGAAAATCTTAAATATCTGCGAGATGTGGCAGAACGTGACGTTATTAACCGATTCACAACAGCAGAAATCAAAGTAGATATGCAAAACAATAATACGATTAATAATGGAATGGACATTGATGGAGTTATTAGCGAGTTGACAGCAGGTGTACAGGAAGCTATGGAACAGGCGGCAGAGGGGGTGCATGAATAATGGCATATGATTTTTACATAGATAAAATATTATTGCCGGTTGCACCCAAGAAGCTACAACTAAAGATTGGTAATGCAAATAAAACGGCAACGCTTATCAATGATGGTGAGATTAATGTATTAAAAACTCCCGGATTAACCGAGACTGACTTTGAAGTGTTATTACCACATACAGAATATAGTTTCTCCAGGTATAAGAATGGTTTTAAACCAATCGAATATTACCTTGCAAAATTTAAAGACCTAAAGCAGAACAAAGAGCCATTTCAGTTTATTGTTTCAAGGCAGAAACCAGATGGTAAGTCACTGTATGGCACGAACATGAAGGTGTCTCTGGAAGATTATACTATCAAAGAAGATGCTGGCGATGGATTTGATACGACTGTATCTATCCGGTTAAAGCAGTATCGTGATTATGGCACAAAGACGTGCAATATCACTTTTGCCGGAACGAAACCGGCTGTATCCGTTCAAGCAACAAGACCAGTAAGTAACAATGCACCATCTGGTGGAACATACACTGTTCAGAAAGGTGACAGCTTGTGGAAAATAGCAGCATCAAAGTATGGCAATGGTTCAAGATGGACCGAAATATATAACGCGAATAAGTCGGTTATTGGTGGAAATCCAAATTTAATTTATCCGAAGCAAGTTCTGACGATACCATAAGGAGGGGTGAATACAGTGTCAGCAGAATTATTAATACAGAATGGTGATAAGGTGTTCATTCCGGTTGTTGAAGAAAAGATTGAGTGGTCAACAGAGCGTGCTGGTTCTCCCGGTAAGCTTACCTTCAAAGTCCATCTTGACGACACACTGAATATCACGGAAGGAAACGCTGTAAGGTTCAGGTGGAATAATAATAATGTCTTTTATGGATTTATTTTCAGCAAAAAGATGGATAAGGACAGAATTATCACTGTTACAGCATATGACCAGTTGCGATACCTTAAAAACAAAGAGACTTATGTATATGAGAATAAGACAGCTAGTGAAGTCATCCAAATGATATGCGACGACTTTGGTATGCAGACCGGCAGCCTTGAAAATTCCGAATACATAATTGCTTCAAGAGTGGAAGATAGTCAGACTTTATTTGATATTATTCAAAATGCACTGGATTTGACATTAACCAATATGAAATATATGTATGTCATGTATGACGATTTCGGAAAACTTACGTTAAAAGGAATCGACAATATGGCGGTAAATGTTCTAATTGATGAAGAAACTGGACAAAATTTTGATTACACATCTTCCATTGATGAATCCACATATAACAGAATTAAACTGATTTATGATAATGAAGAAACCGGGCAACGTGATGTTTATATTGCGCAGGATTCAAATCACATGAACGAGTGGGGAATCTTACAGTATTATGATTCTTTGTCAGAGGGTGAGAACGGACAGGCAAAGGCGGATGCTCTGCTCAGTTTGTACAATCAGAAAACAAGAAAATTGACTATTAAAGATGCTTTCGGTGATTGCCGGGTTAGGGCAGGCTCGATGGTTGGAGTTATTATGGATTTAGGCGATATTAAGCTTAAGAACTATATGCTTGTGGAAAGTTGTAAACATACATTCAAACTGAATGAACACACAATGGAATTAAAACTTCGAGGAGGTGAATTTATTGCCTGATTACAATGGTTTAGTAAACGTTATGAAACAGGCTGGAACAAAAGCTGTGGATGCCGGATGCCCTGTAACAATTTCATTTGGAAAGGTGGTAAATACATCACCGCTCCAAGTATTGGTTGACCAGAAAATGACGCTTGGTTCAGCACAACTTGTGTTGACTAGAAATGTTACTGATTATGAAGTATCTGTTACTGTTGACTGGGAAACAGAGCAGTCCGAAGAACACACACATGGCATCACAGGGAAGAAAAAACTGAAAGTACATAATTCCTTGGCTAAAGGTGATGAAGTGGTCTTATTAAGGCAACAGGGCGGTCAGAAGTACATCGTATTGGATAGGGTGGGGTGATTATGGTACCAAGCGTGAATAATTTATTAACAACAGACTTAGAGGTAGAAACACAACCTTCTAAGAATTACAAGATGTACATTCAGGATGACATCATCAATGGCACATGTGACCAGTTGAGTGCAATGGTTCAGGTCATTTACAAGATTCTGAATACAGAACGATACATCTATCCCATTTATTCATGGAATTACGGAATTGAGTTACGCGATTTATTTGGCGAACCTGTGTCATACGTGTGTGCAGAATTGGAAAGAAGAATTACAGAAGCACTCACACAGGATGATAGAATTGAATCAGTGAGTGATTTTGAATTTAATACAAATAAGAAACATGAAGTGGTGTGTGCGTTCGTCGTACACACCATTTTTGGTGATGTGGAAACTGAAAAGGGGGTGACTTATTAAGATGTACGAAGCAATGACTTATGAAGTCATCATGCAGCAAATGCTTGATAGAGTACCGGATACATTTGATAAAAGGGAAGGCTCAATCATTTATGATGCGCTTGCGCCGGCAGCTGCGGAACTGGCACAGCTGTATATTGAACTGGATGTGGTGTTAAATCAGACATTTGCTGATACCGCAACAAATGAATACTTGGAAAAAAGATGTGCTGAACGTGGAATCAGCAGGACACCGGCAACATATGCAGTTGTTCAGGGTGAGTTTACACCGGTAACGGTTGAGGTGATTGGTCAGCGTTTCAGTTGTGGTACTTATAACTATACTGTTACGGAATCAACTGATGTTCCGGGAGTATATCAGCTGACCTGTGAAACAGCCGGAGAAGCACCAAATGCGGTGTCGGGGCAGTTGATACCTATTAATTATATTAACGGACTTCAGACAGCAACATTATCAGCAATTTTAATTCCGGGTGAAGATGCAGAAGATGACGACAGCTTACGTGAAAGATATTTTGACAGCATTTCTTCGCAGGCGTTCGGTGGCAATGTGGCAGATTACAAACAGAAAACAATGGCTATCAATGGAGTGGGTGGTGTTAAAGTTACTCCGGTATGGAATGGCGGTGGCACTGTTAAGTTGACAATAATAGCATCTGATTATTCTGTGCCGTCTAACGCTTTAATTGAAGAGGTTCAGACATCAATGGATGAGATTGCACCAATCGGGCATGTTGTCACAGTTGATGGTGTTTCTGCAGCAACTATTAATATTGTGACAGAAATTACATATGTGACAGGATGGGATTGGTCATCTGCTGGTCCATATATTGAAGCTGCCATTGATGAATATTTCAAATCACTTGCTGAAACATGGGATGACAGTAATAACATAGTTGTTCGTATCAGTGGTATTGAACAGAAAATACTTGCATGTCCTGGGATTTTGGATATTCAGAACACCGTACTGAATGGTACTGCAGGGAATATGCAGCTTGGAGTGCATGAAATACCGGTAAGGGGTGATGTGTCTGATGGAGCGTAAATTAATTGATTATCTTCCTTTGTTCATACAGAGCTACTCAGAAATTAAAGAAATCATGGATGCGGAGCAGGTTAATGTTGAAAAAACATGGACAGGTGCCACAAATGTTATGAATGACCAGTATATTCTTGATGCGACTGAAAATGGAGTTAAACGCTGGGAATCCATCTTAAAAATCACACCTAAGGCAACTTATACATTGGATGAGCGCAAATTCAATATTCTTGCGCGTTTAAATTGGCAGTTGCCGTATACAATTGAATCTTTGAGATATGCTTTGACGGTATTGTGTGGTAAGGATGGATATACTTTAAAACTCAATCCGGATAAGTATGATTTGATTGTTAAGTTGGCATTATCGAATGAAAATTACATCGAGGCAGTAAGGGACTTAGTTGACAATATGATACCGGCGAATTTGACAAGGAATGTGCAAATGTATAACACGCATGGTATTCTTGCAAGTTTCACGCATGGTCAGCTGGGAGCATTTACACATCAGGGGGCGAAAGAGGAAATTTTAGATAAAGGGGTGAACACATGAAGACTACAAAAAATTATGGTTTAAAAAAGCCTGAATCCTCAGATTTTTATAATGTGGATGACTTTAATGGAAACGTAGATACGATTGATGCGAAATTAAAAGAGTTAGAAACACCAATATACACAGAAGCAACAACGCTCACAGCACTTACTAGTGGTGAAAAATTAAGTGTTTCATTTGGAAAAATTGCAAAAGCAGTAAAGGATTTTATTTCTCATATTACCGCAAAAGCCACAACATCTGTCCTTGGTCACGTAAAACTGTCTGATTCGTCAGCAGTAACAGACCCAACAGGGTTAGCACTCCCTGCAACGGAAAAGAATGCATCCATTGCAGGGACACTGGCACACCAGATTAGCGAGGTAAATAGCGATTTAAAAAATATAAAAGTTAAAGCCTCGAGTTCTTTAAAACAAGTAATTGTTGGACGAGCATCTAATACAAGTGAATCTTATAATGAATTAAGATTTGAAATTAGTGATGCGGAGCATTATCTGTTTAGAATCCATGATAATACTGACCAACTTATAGTATGGCACTATGTTAATGGTGCTTATACAAAAGTATGGAATTGGACAAATCTCAATTCCCAGATAAACACACATTCCAATACAATTAAGGATATTACAAATTACATTGGAAAAACTGGTGATGTACCAAATGGTGCATGGATTGATGGCAGTACCAAATCTTTAGAATCCATAGTTAATAATATGAAAGGTGCGACTTTGGTAATCTATTATCGACCAAATGACACAGACAGGCAGTATGGCTTGGACAACAGTAACTGGGGAGTGTGTGCGTGTACAACTCTAGGCGACAATTCTTACATAGAATGGACATCCCTAGATGGTGGAAAAAGATATTATAAGTTTAAATGTACTGGAACATGGGATGCAAATTGGTATCCTACTACAGCATTTAATACACCAGCTGTTAACGGTATTATTGAAGATGTAAAGCTTGTATCATATAAAGATGGGTGTAAAAATAATCAAACATTTTTGTATACAAAATCAAGAACAGCCAATCTACCAAAAGGTGCAGAATTTGGATTCAGGAAAGTGTATACGTTCAAAGATGCAATTGATTCAGGAACTGAAAATCCAAATGCAATGATTGTTCTTTATGATATGAATGGTTCTATTTATATGAATACTATTCAAACTGGCAGTTGGTTGGGGTGGCGACAGTTTTCCAGTGTCGCCGTAGAAGATGCAAACTAAATCAAAATTTAGTTAATTAAAAAAATACAAATGAAAGGAGCGATATAACTTATGGAGTATATCACAGTAGGCGGCACTAAATACGAGTGCCAGAGTTTAACAACAGCAACAGATGCAATTTCTATCACATTAGCAGGACAGGACATTGCAGAAGTGACGGAATCATTTAAGAATGAAACCGCATTGACAGTTTCAAACGCGGAAAATGAGATTTATGGAATTTATTCTAATCTCACATTCCAGTCTGCAACAGTGTATGCAGATGAAAGCATTTACGTTGTAATGCACATTCCAACTGAGGAAGAAATTTGGAAAGCAAATATGGAGGCATCTCAGGCAGAACAGGATAGTGTGATTGCATCATTAATATTTGGAGGTGTGGAATAATGGTACAGGCAATGAAAAATATCATGGTTCGTGTAATTAGAAATCGAATGAAAAATGGTGAGACGTTTGATGAAATTATTACAGATTATCCGAAGTTGACAGAGGATGACGTTGCAGAGTTAAAAGAAATAGTAGGGGTATAATCTCTACTGTTTTTATAAAAAAGAAGCACTGAAAACCATTGACGAGGTTCAGTGCTTCTAAAAACCATCTTTTTTCTTATTCTATTTTAACATAATCAGAAAGAGAGGAAAAGAAAAAATGAAAGGAACTAAAGTGAATATGATTTATGGAGTAATAGCGGCGGCAGGAGCGGCCGTATTTGGTAAGTACTGGTTTCTTTTTGTAGGATTTCTGGCATTGAATGTTGTGGATTATTTCACAGGATGGTGGAAAGCCAAATTTTACAAAAAAAATGAATCCAGTGCAGTAGGGGCAAAGGGGGTATTTAAAAAAGTATCTTACTGGGCGGTAACTGCCATCGCATTCTTTGTTTCCTTTTGTTTTAAAAGCATGGGAGAAATCATTGGCATAAATTTATCATTTACTCAGTTTTTTGGCTGGTTCACACTGGCATCCTATTTAGTGAATGAAATCAGAAGTATTTTAGAGAATCTGGTGGAAATGAATGTAAATGTCCCAGCTTTTCTCATTAAGGGAATGGCTGTTACAGAAAAATTATTAGAAGCTAAAACAAAAGTAGAGGAAGAGGAGAAAAATGCATATGAGAATTAAAGGAATTGACGTATCAAGTTACCAGGGAAATATTAACTGGCAGGAAGTGGCAAAATCGGGTGTAGAGTTTGCAATTTTAAAAGTGATTCGTAAAGATTTACAGCCGGACAAGCAGTTTGAAGTAAATTACGCAGGCTGTACAGAAGCAGGACTGCCAGTACAGGGAGTTTATAATTACAGCTATGCTACTACAGTTGAAAAAGCCAAGACAGACGCAAAGCGTGTTGTAGAGATTCTTAGTGGCAGAAAGCCGATGGTTTGGTTGGATGTCGAAGATAAGTGTCAGTGTAACCTTGGAAAAACATTAATTGATATTATTAATGAATATGGAAAGATTATTAAAAGTGCTGGATGTGAGTTTGGAGTTTATACTGGGCTTTCATTTTACAATGTTTATATTAAACAGTATGCCGAACAGTTACAGTATCCATTCTGGATTGCTAGATATCCCGTGAGCTATGCAATGAGTGTTGACAGAGACCCAGCAGATGATAAACGTCCGCAGATTGAACACAACCTTTATGGATGGCAGTACAGTTCGAAAGGTGCTGTTCCGGGAATTAAGGGAAATGTTGACTTAAACGAGCTTTATGTGGCAGTGGAAACGGAAAACGTCATGCCGGAACCAGAAGCAACTAAATACAAGGTAGGAGATAAGATTACTGTTTCATCTTATTATGCTTCCAGTACGGCACCAATTGACAAAGCACTTATTAAAAACGCATCTGGCACAATTATGAGAATTAAGGCTGGCACAAGTAATCCGTATTGCTTTGGTAAAAATGGCATTGCTATTGGATGGTGCAATGATGGGGATATCAGAAGTACTGGAGAAGTAGCAGATACATTGACAGATGAACCGGAAAAGGTTTACTATGTAGTGAAATCAGGTGATACACTTTCTTGCATTGCCAAGGCAAATAAAACGACTGTAGCAGAGTTGCAGAAGCTGAATGACATAAAAAATGTGAATCGTATTTATGTAAAACAGAGAATTAGAGTTAAATAATAAGCGAACCGGCAGGGATAAAACCTTGCCGGTATTTTTGTGGGCACGTCCACGTTTTGTCCACGCATCTAGAGAAAATCACAAAGTAAAATAAAATATGATAAGAGGTTTATAGGTAAATTAATCCTTGAATTTGCTATAGTTTTAATGTATGATTAGATACTGTAGACAAATGAAAATTATGTTTTGTCATAGTAATTTCAATTCATGCGGAAGCGGCAAAAAATACAAACATTGCTGTGGAAGATAATTTTTGAAAGAGACTTTACAAATCCTAGATTTAGGTCTATAATTTGCAGAAAATAGACAACACGTTGAAGAGAAGAGTAAATTGTGGAACGTATCAGAGAGAGATGCCGCAATTATGAAATTTAGGGACGCAGCCTAAATTCCGAAATTTGTGACACACCCGAAAGTTTGCATAATTCGTGTGCTGAAAGCATCTTTTCCGGAAGCAGTTGAAAACTAACTCTGAGTGACCCCAATCCGGTCCGGTGATTCCGTTATCATCAGAAGAGGTCTTCCGTAAGACTTTGACAACAGGTATTACAGTTATCTATAAGATAGCTGGGTGCGTGGCATGCGAGCAGGAAGGTGAATCCGGGTGGAACCACGATAAGATAAGTATATCGTCCCTGACAGTGTAGAAATACATTGTCAGGGATTTTTTATTCCATAGGAAATTCTTCAAATATCCTATAGAATAAAAAGCACTTCGCGCAAAGATGTAGTATGTCGCAAGTGACCACGCTTGGCGCGGGAATGTGCCAAGGCACATTCTTTTATATAATTAATCGAAAGGAGAGAAGAAACAAAGATGAAGAAACTGAAAAAATTTATGGCGGCTTTACCGGAGCAGGTAACAGTCACTAGAATGGATGGTATTTTGATAGTCACTGTCAGTGCCCTTGTTGGTGTAATCGTTGGCATGCTTTGCTCTCCAAGAAAAAATATTACTTGTGGATGTGGAAACGGCACAACAACAATTCATAACTGGGGCAATGGAGAAGAAGACTTCGACGAGGCAGAGGAAACACCTGTCTGGGAAGAAGACGAGGAAATTATTTCATTTAAATAAAAAAGAAAATATCGTGTAAAACACGCAATCAAATAAAAGGAAGGATAGAAACATGAAAATTACATTAAAAGATGGCTCTGTAAAAGAGTACAGCGAAGCAAAATCAGTATATGATATCGCAGCAGATATCAGCGAAGGTTTGGCAAGAGTTGCCTGTGCCGGAGAAGTAAACGGAGAAATCGTTGATTTAAGAACAGAATTAAGCGAGGACTGTGAATTAAACATCGTTACAGCAAATGATGAAGCAGGTTTAAAAGTGATTCGTCATACAGCATCACATGTATTAGCAGAAGCAGTAAAACGTTTATTCCCAGAAGCAAAAATCACAATTGGACCAGCAATTGAGGATGGTTTCTATTACGATTTTGATGTTGCAGAACCATTTTCAAGAGAAGACCTTGATAAATTAGAAGCTGAAATGAAAAAAATCATTAAAGAAGGCAATGCATTAAAGAGATTTACACTTCCAAGAGAAGAAGCAATTAAATTCATGCAGGAAAAAGGTGAGCCATACAAAGTAGAATTAATCGAAGACCTTCCAGAAGGCTCTGAGATTTCATTCTATGACCAGGGCGGTTTTGTTGACCTTTGTGCTGGACCACACCTTATGAGCACAAAAGGAATCAAAGCATTCAAATTGATTTCTTCTTCTATGGCTTACTGGAGAGGTGATTCCGATAAGGCTCGTTTACAGAGAATTTATGGTACAGCCTTCAATAAAAAAGAAGAACTTGCAGCACACCTTGAAAAATTAGAAGATGCAAAACGCCGCGACCACAATAAGCTTGGTCGTGAAATGGGCTTATTTACAACTGTTGATGTTATCGGACAGGGACTTCCTTTATTTACACCAAAGGGAACAAAAATGATTATGAAACTCCAGAGATGGATTGAGGATATTGAGGAAAAAGAGTGGGGCTATGTTCGTACAAGAACACCATTAATGGCAAAATCTGACCTCTATAAGATTTCTGGTCACTGGGACCACTATAAAGAGGGTATGTTCGTCTTAGGTGATGAAGAGGTAGATAAAGAAGTATTTGCACTTCGTCCAATGACTTGTCCATTCCAGTATTATGTATACAAAAACGAGCAGCATTCTTATCGTGACCTTCCATATCGTATGGGCGAGACATCTACTTTATTCCGCGCAGAGGATTCCGGCGAAATGCATGGTTTAACACGTGTTCGTCAGTTTACAATTTCTGAAGGACATTTAATTGTTCGTCCAGACCAGATGGTAGAAGAGTTTAAGGGATGTTTGGCACTTGCTAAGCATTGTTTACAGACATTAGGTGTAGAGGAAGATGTAACATATCACCTTTCCAAATGGGACCCGGAAAATAAAGAAAAATATATTGGTGAGCCAGAGGTATGGGAAGAAACACAGCAGCATATGCGTGATATCTTAAATGAACTTGATATCGACTTTGTAGAGGATGTTGGAGAAGCTGCATTCTACGGACCAAAGGTAGATATCAATGCGCGCAACGTATATGGAAAAGATGATACAATGATTACAATTCAGTGGGATGCGTTGCTGGCTGAGCAGTTTGATATGTATTACATTGACCAGAATGGTGATAAGGTTCGTCCATACATCATCCACAGAACATCTTTAGGATGCTATGAGAGAACACTTGCATGGTTAATCGAGAAATATGCAGGAAAATTCCCAACATGGTTGTGCCCAGAGCAGGTTCGTGTGCTTCCAATTTCTGAAAAATATGAAGCATATGCAGAAGAAGTAAGAAAAGAGCTTGCAAAAGCAGGTGTTGATGTAACTGTTGACAATCGTTCCGAGAAAATCGGCTTAAAGATTCGTGATGCACGTCTTGACAGACTTCCATATATGCTTGTTGTAGGACAGCAGGAAGAAGCAGACAAGACAGTTTCTGTCCGCAGCCGTTTTGCAGGAAACGAAGGAACGAAAGCATTAGCTGATTTCATTAAAGATATCTGCACAGAAATTGCAACAAAAGAAATCCGCGTTGAGCTTCCAGACGAAGAAAAACAGAGATAAGAGCGTTAAGATAATAAGATAAGCAGCATATAAAACTGCCATGATACACGTGATGAAAATCATGTGTGTCGTGGCAGTTTTTTTGCTTTATAAGAGCAAAAACAATCTTTTTAATTTGGAAAAAATCATAACGCTAAAATACTTCGCGTGGTGTTCTCATTTTATAATAATGAAAAGAAAAATGGTCATACTAATTCTGCTACACGTTGTTTTTGAAAAAGGAGGAAAAGTATGACAACATTAGATTGTTCCGTAACAAACTGTATTTATAATGCAGACCATTGCTGTGGCAAAGGTGACATTCAGGTGGAAGGTGAAAATGCAAAATCCAACCGCGATACACGCTGTGGAAGTTTTAAGGAGCGTAAAGCAGAATCAGCAGGCAACTCCGTTGGAAATCCTAGCAAAAGCATTGATGTTTCCTGCGAAGTCTGTCACTGCAGATTTAATGAAAACAAAAAATGCTCAGCAAACCACATCGGAATCTCCGGTCAGAATGCATGCACCAGCGGAGAAACAGAATGCGCAAGCTTTGAGTGTGCCAGCTAATTGAAATTCAGGGACGCAGCCTAAATTTCGGAATTTAGGCTACGTCCCCAGATTTCGAAATTTAGGCTGCGTCCCCAAATTTCAGAATTTAGGCTGCGTCCCTAAATTTCAAAATTTCAAATTTACAGAAATTACATAATATGTTTACAATTCCATGCTTGTAACCATGCAGATAAAAATAGTAGCATAGTATTAGTTAGATAGAACTGCTGTTATATGGAGGAAACATCACAATGCAGAAAAAATCACACATTTCATTAGCCCGTTACCTTGTGGAGCATTTAAATGACGAGGAATTGAAAAAACACAGATTTTCTTTTTATTTAGGAAGCATACTGCCGGACATTAAGCCATCATTTCTTTATAGAAGACACGAAATAGACGGGACTTATAAAGCAGTAAAGAAGAATATCTTTCGTCTCGCGGAAGGAACGAAAAGCATCGAGAAGAAAAAGAAGGGTAGAAAATATTACATGGATTTAGGGCAGATAAGCCATTATTTAGCAGATTATTTTACCTTTCCTCATAACAAAATATATACAGGCGGATTAAAAGAACATTGCTCCTATGAAGAAAAACTGAAAAAGAATCTGTCAGATTATCTGCAAAGTGAAGAGGCTGCGAAGCAGCGTTTAAAAGACTTTGAAGCAAAAAGTGCAGAAGGACTGTGTGAATTTATTGAGCAGGTGCACAAGGATTATATGACGGCAAGAGAAAATATGGAGAGCGATATTTGTTATATTGTGGAGATGAATAAGCGGGTGCTGGAAGGAATTTTACAATTATTGACACAAAAATGCATGACTCATTCGTACATTCAAATATAAAAGTGGGAGAAAATGGAGGAAAAAACACCATAGAACAAATTATTTTCGGAATTGTGTCGAAAAAGATAGAAAACATGTGAGCCAGATTGTTTGATTTTTATGCGTCTACATTGTAAAATAGGGAACGTGACATGGCAGAAAAACATAAGAATCTTGGAGTATGGAGGGTTCATATGCAAAGAATTTTAGAGCTAAGGGAAGAGATAGAAAACGTCAGAACCGAGCTGGATGAATCACTTTTACAAAAGCAAAAATATGATATTTGCTATCAAAAGAGTATAAAATTAGACAAGCTAATCGAAGAATATATCATAAAAATGAATAATAAAAAAGAATATTTATAAAATGCAAAATGCGTCAAATCAAAAAATTGATTTGGCGTATTTTTTTTGCTCAAAATATTGATTTTTTCTTAAGAGTGGGTTAAGATATATCTAAAAGTGGAGGAAAGTGGTAGAGAATGGTTCAAAGTGGTGGATAATAACCACACTTTGGGAGAAAATGATGACGTTATCGTAATGATGTTATTATTCGCCAGATGCCAGCTTTAAAGGCAGGTGATTGTGTCATATGTTCATGGGAGAATACAACCACACAGTAGATACCAAAGGCAGACTGATAGTCCCAGCGAAATTCAGAGAACAACTTGGCGAAGAATTCGTTGTTACAAAGGGATTAGATGGATGCTTATTTGTGTATACGTTAGAAGAATGGCACAACATCGAAGAAAAGTTCCGCAACATTTCCATGACCTCCAAGGACGCAAGAAAATTTTCAAGATTCTTCTTTGCAGGAGCAGCATCCTGTGAACTTGATAAGCAGGGAAGAATTTTACTGCCACCTGTTTTAAGAGAATACGCATCCATCCAGAAGGATGTAGTGCTTGTCGGAGTCTTAAGCCGAGTTGAGATTTGGGACAAAGAGAGATGGCAGGAAAATACTTATGATGAAGATGAAATGGACGAAATCGCTGAACACATGGCAGAATTAGGATTCAGCATATAAAAGTACTGATGCATTTATGAAGTCAGGCGGAAGGAGCAGAAATGGAATTTAATCATTATTCTGTATTATTACAGGAAACAATTGAAAATCTGAATATTAAGCCTGATGGAATTTATGTAGATGGAACATTAGGCGGCGGTGGACACAGCTATCAGGTGGCTGCGAGATTATCGGAAAAGGGAAGATTAATCGGAATCGACCAGGATAAAGACGCAATTGCAGCAGCAAGCGAGAGATTAAGTGAATTTGGTGACAAGATAACGATTATCCGAAGCAATTATGCCAACATGAAGGACGAGCTTCACCGCATCGGTGTAGAAAAAGTAGACGGCATTGTGCTTGACCTTGGAGTATCTTCTTTCCAGTTAGATACACCAGAGAGAGGATTTACCTACCGAGAAGCAGATGCACCTTTGGATATGCGAATGGATGACAGACAGTCCTTAACAGCCAAGGACATCGTAAATAATTACAGCGAGATGGATTTATTCCGTATCATCCGGGATTACGGTGAAGATAAATTTGCAAAAAACATTGCAAAACATATTGTACAAGAACGTGCGAAAAAGCCAATCGAGACGACAGGAGAACTGACAGACATTATCCGGGCATCAATTCCGATGAAGGTACAGGTCACTGGCGGGCATCCAGCGAAAAGAACCTTTCAGGCAATTCGTATCGAGTTAAATAAAGAATTAGAAGTATTACAGAACAATTTAGACGACATGATTGAATTATTAAATCCGGGCGGAAGAATTTGTATTATTACTTTTCATTCTTTAGAAGACAGAATTGTAAAGACAAATTTCAAAAGAAATGAGAATCCATGTACCTGTCCAAGTGATTTTCCGGTATGTGTATGTGGTAATAAATCAAAAGGAAAAGTGGTTACAAGAAAACCAATTTTACCATCGGAAGAGGAATTAGAAGTGAATTCCCGTTCAAAGAGTGCGAAACTGAGGGTATTTGAAAGAGTTTAAGAAATTTTAAGAAGTGAATGGTTGATAGGCAGCATAGGTGAGACAATAAAATTTTGTTTCACATATGTGAAAAGGAGTGTTAGTATTGAAAAGAGACGTGGAAAACGAAGTGAATTTTTATGTAGAGGGCAATGCAGTCCGTAGAATGGAAGCAATGCCTGACTACAGACAGGAAAGAAGAAGACGCGAAGAAAGAGAAAAAGAAGAAGAGTTAAGAAGAAGACAGCGCGCTGCTCGTAGAAACCGCGAAAGAGAACTTCGCATGAGCAGAAGCTATGTGGCTTTTCTTACAATGGCTGTTATGGTATTTGGCGTTTTTACAGGTACATATGTTAAAATACAGTCAGATGTAACCTCAAGAATGAATAAAATCGCAAGTCTTGAAAGCCAGATTGCAGATTTACGTGCTGAAAATGATGAAGCATATAAAAGAATTAATACAACTGTGGATTTGGACAAGATTAAAGACACAGCAATTAATGAGTTTGGTATGTTTTATGCGACAGAAGAGCAGATTATTTACTATACAGTAGAAAATGACGACTATATGAACCAGTATGGAGCAATCCCAAACAAGTAAAAGTCTGCGATTATACGGAGAAGAATGAATGGCAGCAAAAAAAAGAAAGAAAAAACCAATGCTACGGTTTCCAAAACGAATGCAGAAAAAGCTGATTGTAATGTTTGGACTTATCAGCGTGATGTTAATCGGTTTGATTGGAAGACTTATGTACATTGAATACACCAGTGGTGAGAAATATGAAAAGATAGTATTGTCACAGCAGGGATATGATAGCCAGACGATTCCTTATCAACGTGGAGACATCGTTGATTCGAAAGGAACTGTTCTGGCTACAAGTATTGCAGTTTATAATGTGATTCTGGACTGTTCTGTGGTCACAAGTGACACAGAATATATTGAACCGACGATTAATGCGTTAGTCAGCTGTTTCCCAGAATTAACAAGCGAAGAACTGCATACTTATATTAAAGAACAGCCGGACAGCAGGTATATTGTTCTTGCTAAAAAACTTCCATATGAGACAGTGCAGAAGTTTGTGGAGCTGCAGGCAGAAGAGGATGAAAAAGGAAAGCTTGTCAATCCAAATGTCAAGGGTGTCTGGTTTGAAAAAGAATACCAGAGACAGTATCCATATGGAGAGCTTGCAAGTGCAGTAGTTGGTTTTACGACCTCTGGTAATCTTGGAATCAACGGATTGGAAAATTATTACAACGATATCTTAAATGGCGTAAATGGACGTGAATATGGCTATTTGAATTCAGACAGCAATTTTGAAAAAACAATTAAAGATGCGGTGGATGGAAATACACTGATTACAACCTTGGATGCAAATATTCAGAAGGTAGTAGAGAATAAAATTGCAGATTTTAATGAGGCATATACTGGAAATTATCGTGAGGGAGAGGCTGGTGCTTCGCATGTTGCAGTCCTTGTGATGAATCCAAATAACGGTGATGTGCTTGCAATGGCAAACTATCCGAATTATGATTTGAGCAATCCGAGAGATTTATCAAAATATTACAGCGAAGAGGAGTTAGAGGGCTTAGAAGAGGAAGAAAAGCTTGATTTATTGAATAAGCTTTGGCAGAATTTCTGCATTACCTACACCTTTGAGCCGGGTTCAACTTCCAAACCGTTTACTGTTGCGGCAGGACTTGAAATGGGAAATCTTTCAGCCGCAGATACTTTTTACTGTGATGGTTATGAAGAAGTTGGCGGTCATAACATCAAGTGTGTAAATAAAAACGGTCATGGCATGGAAACGTTAGAGCAGACATTGATGAATTCCTGCAATGATGCATTAATGCAGATGTCATATAAGATTGGTGTTGAGAACTTTACAAAATATCAGCAAATATTTGGATTTGGTCAAAAAACAAACATTGACCTTCCGGGAGAAGCTAGAACGGATAGTCTTTTGTATACAAAAGATACGATGACACCGGTAGACCTTGCAACAAACGCATTTGGACAGAATTATAACTGTACCATGATACAGCTTGCGAGTGCATTCAGCTCCTTAGTAAATGGTGGTTCTTTGTATCAGCCGCGTGTGGTAAGTGCCATTGCGGACGAGAATGGAAATATTATCGAAGAATATGAGCCAACCCTGCTTCGTGAAACGATTTCCGAAAGCACAAGTGATACATTAAAAAGCTATATGTATTCGGTTGTTTCCGGTGGTACGGGAGCGACTGCAAAGGTAGACGGCTATTCTATGGGTGGAAAGACAGGTACAGCAGAAAAATCAGGACGTGACCATGTGAATTACATTGTATCCTTTATTGGTTTTGCTCCTGTGGATGACCCACAGCTTGTGATTTACTGTGTTGTAGACGAACCAAATGTGGAAGACCAGCCACATAGTACCTATGCGCAGAACATCGTGCGTGAAATCTTAGAAGAGATATTACCTTATATGAATATCCACCCGGATGAAGAGACAACAGGCATTCATTCAGGATGGGATATTACCGGTACAGACACCGGAGAAACAGCAGTAACAGATATTGTGACAGGCAATCTGCCAGGTGAGCCAGAGCCGTCTGAGGGAACGGATGACGTTCCGGATACAACTGGAAATTTACCGGAAGCAGAAGATACAAAAGAAGAAAATGAGAAAAATGATGGTGTTAAGGAGCAGGAAGCAGGAACAACACCATAGATGAAAGCAACAAGAATAACCTCATGAAAGTTTGAATAGAATTTTATGAAAACTTTCGTGAGGTTTTTTGATGCGGAAAGATATGGATTCCTATCAAGATGGGACATTTTACAGAAGTAAGACATTTAATCGGAAGAAAATTATGATTATGTTCGTCATAGTTTTTTTTATTTTAATGTTTTTGATGGGAAGACTTGTATATTTAATGGTTTTTTGTTCGGAATATTATGGACAGAAGGCAGAGGATTTGCACGAGAGAGAGCGGGATATCAAGGCTGCGAGGGGAAGAATTATTGACGCGACGGGAACGGTGCTTGCCACGAATAAATCCGTTTGTACCATATCAGTGATTCACAGCCAGATTGAAGAACCGGAAAAGGTGATTGATATGTTAGTCAAAGAACTTGGGATTACCGAGGAAACCGCTCGTAAGCGTGTAGAAAAGGTTAGTTCCATCGAACGTGTCAAGACCAATGTGGAAAAAGAAGTGGGGGATAGAATCCGTTCTTATGGTTATGCAGGTGTAAAGGTGGATGAAGATTATAAGCGTTATTATCCTTACGACACTCTCGCTTCTAAGGTGCTAGGCTTCACTGGTGGAGATAATCAGGGAATTTTAGGGTTGGAAGTAAAGTATGATGAGTATCTGCAGGGAGTCAATGGAAAAATACTTACGCTTACAGATGCCAGAGGAATTGAAATAGAAAACGCCGGAGAAACGAGGTTAGAGCCGGTCAACGGCTATGATGTACATATATCCCTTGATTATAATATCCAGATGTATTGTGAACAGGCTGCGGAAAAAGTGTATACCAAGAAACAGGCAGACAGTGTCTCTGTACTCGTTATGAACCCACAGAACGGCGAAATGCTTGCAATGGTAAATTATCCTGAGTTTAACTTAAATGACCCGTTTACCTTAAATTATGAGCTTACAGAGGAGGTGAGCGCGGAGGAAAAGCAGAACCTGTTAAATCAGATGTGGAGAAATCAGTGCATCAGTGATACCTACGAGCCGGGTTCTACCTTTAAAATCATCACTGCAGCAGCGGCACTTGAAGATGATGTGGTAAGTTTAAGTGATAATTTTTACTGTCCCGGCTATAAAATCGTAGAGGACAGGAAAATCCGCTGCTCAAAAACAGGCGGACATGGGGCACAGGATTTCCAGCTTGGAATTATGAACTCCTGCAACCCGGTATTTATGGAGCTTGGAGAGCGTCTTGGGGTAGAGCGTTTTTATCATTATTTTAAACAGTTTGGTCTGCTTTCCAAGACAAATATTGACCTGCCCGGAGAGGCGGCAACTATCATGCATAACAAAGATAATATAGGGCCTGTAGAGCTTGCAACGATTTCCTTTGGACAGTCGTTTCAGATTACGCCAGTGCAGCTTGTGACGACTGTTTCTTCTATTATAAATGGGGGTACGAGAGTGACACCGCATTTTGGAGTAAAAGTGTGTGACGCAGATAACCAGGTGGTAGAGACTTTTGAGTATGATACTTATGAGGGCATCTGCAGCGAAGAAACTTCTGAGACGATGCGCTATTTACTGGAAAAGGTTGTATCAGAGGGCACAGGTAAAAATGCAAAGGTGGAGGGATTTGAAATCGGGGGCAAAACTGCGACCTCCCAGACACTTCCAAGAAGCGAGCACCGCTACATTTCTTCTTTTCTTGGATTTGCTCCGGCAGACGACCCACAGGTACTCGTATTAGTCATTATTAATAACCCACAGGGAATCTATTATGGAGGGCAGATTGCTGCACCGGTAGCAAAAGAAATCTTCGAAAATATCCTGCCTTACCTTGATAAATGAAGAAAAATAACGTATACTAGACAAACAACGTCATCATGCAGAAAGTATGTAAAGCACGATTTAGTTTGTTGTGAAAAAAGTACAAGAGGAGTTAATGAACATGAATTTTGAAGTATTAATACCGGTGATGATTTCATTTGCAATCAGCGCAATCCTTGGCCCGATTGTGATTCCATTTTTAAGAAGATTAAAGGTCGGGCAGACAGAGCGAAAAGAGCTTGCGTCCCATTTAAAAAAGAACGGAACTCCAACGATGGGCGGAATTATGATTCTTGCAAGTATTATTATTACATCGTTGTTTTATGTAAAAGATTATCCTAAGATTATCCCAATTCTTTTTATGACAGTAGGATTCGGTGTGATTGGATTTTTAGATGATTACTTAAAGGTTGTATTAAGACGTTCTGACGGCTTGCTTCCTTGGCAGAAAATGCTGTTACAGATTGTGGTTACTACAGTATTTGCAGTTTACATGGTGAAATATTCAGGTATTTCCCTTACGATGCTGATTCCATTTTCTGGCGGCTTGTACTTAGATTTAGGATGGATTGCAATTCCAGTGATGTATCTTGCAGTTATCGGAACAGTAAATGGTACGAATTTTACAGACGGCTTAGACGGTCTTGCATCAAGCGTAACTGTTATGGTTGCAACCTTTTTCTCTGTTGTTGCCATTGGAACAGGTGCAGAAATTGAGCCAATTACCTGTGCGGTAGTAGGTGCGCTGCTTGGTTTCTTATTATTCAATGTATATCCGGCAAGTGTTTTCATGGGAGATACTGGTTCTCTTGCTTTAGGTGGATTCGTCGTATCCACAGCATACATGATGCAGATGCCTTTATTTATTTTAATTGTTGGTTTAATTTATCTCGTAGAGGTATTATCTGTTATGATACAGGTGACATATTTTAAAAAGACAGGCGGAAAACGTATTTTCCGTATGGCACCAATTCATCATCATTTTGAACTTGGTGGCTGGTCAGAAACAAGAGTGGTAGCAGTCTTTTCGATTGTGACAGCATTATTATGTATGATAGCATTACTTGGATTGTAAGAAGCGTGGAGGCAGACAGATGGATTTAGCAGGAAAAAAAGTATTAGTTGTTGGTTCAGGAATCAGTGGTGTGGCAGCAACTGAATTATTAAAGAAAAAGAACGTAGAAGTGATTCTTTTTGATGGAAATAAGGATTTAGACACCAAGGCGTTAATCGAAAAAGCACCTGTATTTTCAGATGTAGAGATTATTCTTGGAGAACTTCCGGAAGAAGTGATGGAGCGCATCGACTTAGTTGTATTAAGTCCGGGTGTGCCAACAGACCTTCCTATGGTAAACGCCCTGCGTGAGAAAAATCTTCCAATCTGGGGCGAAATAGAGCTTGCTTATTTCTTTGGAAAAGGAAGAATTGTTGCAATTACCGGAACAAACGGAAAAACTACAACAACTGCCTTGACAGGTGAGATTATGGAAAATTATTTCAAGGATGTAAAGGTCGTTGGAAATATTGGAATTCCATACACCTCTGTAGCAGCGGATACCACAGATGAGACAGTGACAGTAGCAGAAATCAGCAGCTTCCAGTTAGAAACAACACATGCATTTAAACCGGTGGTGTCTGCAATTTTAAATATTACACCAGACCATTTAAACCGCCATCATACAATGGAATGTTATATTGAGACGAAGGAGAGCATCACAAAGAATCAGGATGCATCGGATACCTGCGTCTTAAATTATGAAGATGAAGTGCTTCGGGCATTTGGTGAAGGTCTTCATACAAACGTGATTTTCTTTAGCAGTAAACGTGTGTTAGAAAAAGGTCTTTATTTAAAAGAGGAAGATATTTATTATGCAGATGGCACAGATACTGTAAAGGTCATTGATGTCAATGAATTGAATATCCTTGGAAAGCATAATTATGAAAATGTAATGGCAGCAGTAGGAATGTCCTTAAGCATTGGTGTGCCAATGGATAAAATTGTGGAAGTATTGAAACGTTTTCAGGCAGTAGAGCATAGAATAGAATATGTAACCGAAAAACGTGGTGTCAAATTCTACAATGATTCTAAGGGAACAAACCCGGATGCTGCAATTCAGGGTATCAGAGCGATGAACCGCCCAACCTTATTAATTGGCGGCGGCTATGATAAAGCATCTGAATATGACGAGTGGATTGAAAGCTTCGATGGAAAAGTAAAGAAGTTAGTACTCATTGGACAGACAAGGGAAAAGATTGCAGAATGTGCAAGAAAGCATGGCTTTGAAGATATTATTATGTGTGATACCTTTGAAGAAGCAATCGACACCTGCTATGCAAATGCAGTATCGGGGGATGCGGTTTTGCTTTCGCCTGCATGCGCAAGCTGGGGAATGTTTGCAAATTATGAGGAACGCGGACGCATTTTTAAAGAGTATGTAAGAAATTTATCCGAGTAGCATAAAAATGCGATAGAAATAGGGGTGAGACAGCAAATGGCGAGAAATCCGGGAAAAAAACAAAAACCAATTAAATATTTTGATTACAGTCTGTTGTTTTTGATTATTTTTCTGTTGTGCTTTGGTCTTGTCATGCTATACAGTACGAGTTCCTACTATGGTTCAACAAGATTTGGAGATGCGGCTTACTATTTGAAAAAACAGCTGTTTGCAACGAGCCTTGGTATTGTGGCAATGATTATTGTATCGCGGATTCCATATCAGTTTTGGATGAAGGTAAGCTCGCTTGCGTATCTTGTGGCACTTGCCTTATGTACCTTCGTTATTTTCAAAGGAAAAGAGGTAAAGGGACAGGCGAGATGGATTGACCTTGGATTTATTTCTTTCCAGCCATCCGAGCTTGCAAAGCTTGCGGTGATTATTTTCCTTGCGACGATTATTTATAAAACACCGAAGAAAATGGGGGAATTTAAAAGCCTTGTCAAAGTTATGGTGATAGTTGCCCCTATCTTTGCTGTGGTTGCATACAACAACTTAAGTACAGCAATTATTATTTTAGGAATTGCCGTTTGTATGCTTTTTGTGGCAAGTCCGAAATATTCTCATTTTATTCTGGTTGGACTTGTCGTAGTAGTGGCGGGAGCAGTATTCATTATGAATGCCGGATATCGTGCAGAGCGAATCAAAATCTGGCTGAACCCGGAGGCTTATGATAAAGGCTATCAGACCTTACAGGGACTTTATGCGATTGGCTCTGGCGGACTTTTTGGAAAAGGCTTAGGCGAGAGTATGCAGAAGCTGGGCTTTATTCCGGAAGCGCAGAATGATATGATTTTCTCTGTTATCTGCGAAGAACTTGGTCTGTTTGGCGCGGTATGCGTGATTATGCTGTTTCTTCTATTAATATGGAGATTTATGATTATCGCAAACAATGCTTCCGATTTGTATGGTGCACTGCTTGTGGTCGGAATTATGGCACATATTGCGATTCAGGTTGTACTTAACATTGCAGTAGTAACAAATACCATTCCAAATACAGGTATTTCACTTCCATTTATCAGTTATGGTGGAACATCAATCCTGTTTTTGCTGTCTGAAATGGGGCTGGCGCTAAGTGTCGCCAGAGGAATTAAGCTAGAGACAGCTTAAAAGGTATGAGTGAATGACAAAGTTTTTGAACTCTGTCGTGTGAGGTAATTATGATTAGAGAAAAAAGACGAAGAAAAAAGCGTAGAAGAATAGGCTTATCTATTTTTCTGATTTTACTTTTACTGATTGCAATCGGCGTGTTCGTTGTGATTAACGTATTTACGGTTGAAAATGTAATCGTAGAAGGAAATGAGCTTTATTCGGAGCAGCAGATTGAAAAAATGGTCTTAAATGATGAGTACTCATGGAATTCTCTTTACGTGAACTTAAAGTATCGGTTTTTAGATATTGGTGAAGTTCCATTTGTGGATACGATGGAAGTATCGTTAGATAATCCACATACAGTACGCATTAATGTATATGAAAAAGGAATGCTGGGATTTCTTTATATTGACAGCATTGGACAAAACGCTTATTTTGATAAAGATGGTTTTGTGGTAGAGACATCAGCAAAAATCATCGAGGGAGTTCCAAGAATAAAAGGGATAAGCTGTAGTGAGGTTGTCCTTTATGAACAGCTTCCATTAGAAAATGATAAGGTTCTTGGAAATTTGTTGAATTTAACGCAGACCTTAAAAAAATATAATCAGCTTCCAGATGAGATTCAATATAACAGTAATTTAGAGCCAACATTATACTATGGAACGATTCAGGTAAACGTAGGCTCAGAAGAGAATCTGTCACAGAAGATTATCCGTTTATCCTATATTCTTCCACAGTTAGATGGATTGTCTGGAACACTACATTTAGAGAACTGGTCGGAAGAAAGTACAGATATTGTTTTTGACAAGTCAGAGTAGAGAATCATTTGTAATAGGATATCTGATACAGGAATCTGAAAAAAAATGAAAAAATTAGTTGATTTGTTAGAGGAAAAATTATATTATAATGTATAGAGTTTTTTAGTATTGTTTATTTTCGAATACTAGGCATTTTTGATATAAATTTATGGGAGAGATGAAGGAGGAACTACCTTGCTGGAGATTAGAACAACAGAGGCAGATAACAGCGCGAAGATTATCGTAATCGGAGTCGGAGGAGCTGGTAATAATGCTGTTAATAGAATGATTGATGAAAATATCGGTGGAGTTGAGTTTATTGGAATCAATACAGATAAACAGGCTCTTACCTTATGTAAAGCACCAACTTTGATTCAGATTGGTGAGAAATTAACAAAAGGTCTTGGTGCAGGAGCGCAGCCTGAGGTTGGTGAGAAAGCAGCGGAAGAAAGCATCGAAGAATTATCTGCAGCAGTAAAAGGTGCAGATATGGTATTTGTTACCTGTGGTATGGGTGGCGGTACTGGTACAGGTGCAGCTCCGGTTGTTGCTAAAATTGCAAAAGAACAGGGCATCTTAACTGTAGGTGTTGTTACAAAGCCTTTCAAATTTGAAGCAAAACAGCGTATGTTAAATGCTACTTCCGGTATTGAACGTTTAAAAGAGAGTGTTGATACTTTAATTGTGATTCCTAATGATAAATTATTAGAAATCGTTGACAGACGGACAACCATGCCGGATGCATTAAAGAAAGCAGATGAAGTATTACAGCAGGCAGTTCAGGGTATTACTGACTTAATTAACCTTCCTGCATTAATTAACTTAGACTTTGCAGACGTATCTACTGTTATGAAAGATAAAGGTATGGCTCATATCGGTATCGGTTCTGCTAAGGGTGATGACAAAGCAATCGAAGCTGTTAAATTAGCAGTTGCCAGCCCATTATTAGAGACAACAATCAATGGTGCAAGCCATGTTATTATTAATATTTCCGGTGATATTTCCTTAATGGATGCAAATGATGCAGCAAGCTACGTTCAGGATTTAGCAGGAGATGATGCAAATATTATCTTCGGTGCGAAGTTTGACGAATCCATGACAGATGAAGCTACTATCACAGTTATTGCAACTGGACTTGAGAATGCAGGACAGAACAACAAGATTATGCCAAAGATGCAGTATCAGGCACAGGCTACACCTGCAAGACCAACAGCGGCTGCTGCTATGACAAGACCTTCTATGGGTATGGGAATGCAGCAGAATGCAGGATTTAATGCAGCACCAACACAGAAACCGGTTGCACCTACTTTTTCAGGTATCCAGAAACCACGTCAGGTAGAAAGCAACGTACAGCAGGTTGATATTAAGATTCCGGATTTCCTTAAGAATTCCAGAAAATAATTAAACAACGATTTTTTACAGAGACAGGAGAGATTCCTGTCTCTGTTTGCGTTTCAGGCGTTTTTGAACAACCTTTTGTCGAAACAGTAAGATGAGTTGTGCAAAGAGCGGTAGGTGTTTTGACAAAAAATAAAGACATAAAAAAATATAATGTGTATATCAGGTGTGAGAGAAATATTCCTGATATAGCAGGAAGCGAGGTGACGTTAGATATACATAATATATGCAGATGTGTATCTGCTGGAAAATCTGTTGATGGATTACATCGCGTTGTTAAGTGTGAACTGTTTTTTGCGGCGCAGAAAAAATAGTATCCGGCTGTTTTTTACTGCATTTTTATCGTCGGTGGGAAGTTTTGCAGCCATGCTCTTAATACAGAATGCAGGAATAAGAAACATAGGAATTCATTTTGTATTAAATACAGCAATGGTTTTTGTCGGATTTGGAAGGTGTAGTAAAAAAGAGTTCATAGAAAACTGGGTAGTCATGTATTTTGCAGTTATTTTTGCAGGCGGTGTGATGGAGTGGCTGTCGAAGGACAATGAAACCATATCAGATTTTCTGTGGTATGGCTTCGTGGCATCTGTACTGCTTACGGCGGTAAGTATTTATTGCAACTGGAGAAAAAACTTTACGGGTCATCTTTTTCCGGCAGAATTGCAGCATAGGGGCAGAATCATGAACCTGATGGCATACTGGGACAGCGGAAATCAGCTGTATGACCCGTATACAGGAAAACCAGTGTGCATTATGGACAAAGAAATGGGAGAAGCCTTATTTGGGATAAAGTTAGAAGCAATGGAATGTGTACCGGGAATCCGATATATTCCATTTCGTTCCCTTGGGGAAACAGAAGGGCTTCTTGCCGTATATGATGTAGAGAAAATGCAGATTTTTACAGGGAGAAAAAAGCTTGAGATAACTAAGGCTGTGATAGGACTGGCAGATAAAAGACTATTTGAAAACAAAGAATATAAAATGATACTGCATGCCTCCATGCAATTATAAAAATAGAAAGGACAGATAGGTATGATAATGAAAATAGTAGTGCCGGAATATGAACAGGTAAAGATTTGGCCAGAGATTTGTAAGCTTTTTATGCGGAAAAATGCAGAAGTACATTATATTGGAGGGGCAGAAATTCTTCCACCACCATTAGAAGGCGAGGACGAGTCGCATTGTATACAAATGCTTGGCAGCGATAACCCGGAAATTGCGAGAAAGCGGCTGATTGAGCACAATTTACGTCTTGTTGTATACATAGCCAAAAAATTTGATAATACAGGCGTTGGTGTGGAGGATTTAATCTCCATTGGAACAATTGGATTGATAAAGGGAATCAACACGTTTAATCCAAATAAAAATATCAAGCTTGCAACGTATGCATCACGCTGCATTGAAAATGAGATTCTGATGTATCTAAGAAGAAATAATAAGACAAAACTTGAGGTATCCATTGATGAACCGTTAAATGTGGACTGGGACGGAAACGAGCTTTTGTTATCAGATATTCTTGGGACGGACGAAGATGTTATTTATCATGATATGGAAACGGATGTGGAGCGAAAGCTTTTAAATGCAGCTATCAGCAAGCTTTCCGGCAGAGAACGGATGATTATTGAACTGCGCTTTGGATTAAATTCCATCGACGGAGAAGAAAAGACGCAGAAAGAAGTGGCAGATATGCTTGGCATATCACAGTCATATATTTCACGTCTGGAGAAGAAAATTATGGGACGATTAAAAAAAGAAATTGTACGATTTGAGTGAAAATAGTATAATTGTCTTATAAATATATGAAATACGAGAAATTGGAAGAAAACAAAAAATTATTTTTTGAAAATTGTTTTCAAAAAGTAATGGATTGGAGGGACAGATTATGCAGCTAGAATTTTTAGGCGCAGCACATGAGGTAACGGGCAGCTGTCATTTTATTTCGTTTGGGGATAAGAACATCTTGATAGATTGTGGTATGGAGCAAGGACCTGATATTTATGTGAATCAGGACATTCCGGTAAATGCAGCTGCAATCGATTATGTATTTGTAACGCATGCACACATTGACCATTCGGGATTGCTTCCATTATTATATAATCATGGATTTCGCGGACAAATCTTTGCAACAACTGCAACGACAGAGCTTTGCAGCATTATGTTGAAGGATAGTGCACATATTCAGATGTTTGAAGCAGAGTGGAGAAACCGTAAGGCAAGACGTGCCGGAAAACCAGAGGTTGTACCACTTTATGATATGAATGATGCAATGGGTGTATTGACGAAATTTATTCCATGTGAGTACAATCAGATTGTTGAAATCTGTGAGGGACTGAAAGTCCGGTTCGTGGATGCAGGTCATTTATTAGGCTCATCAAGCATTGAGTTATGGATAACAGAAGAGGATGAGGAAGTAAAAATTGTTTTCTCAGGCGACATCGGTCATGGAAACAAGCCATTAATTAAAAATCCACAGTACATCAAGGATGCGGATTATGTGGTTATGGAGTCTACCTATGGTGACAGAAATCATATGACACCGCCCGATTATGCAACAGAGTTAGCAGATGTGTTAAGAGATACCTTTGCACGTGGAGGAAATGTGGTTATTCCGGCATTTTCCGTAGGCAGAACACAGGAAATGCTTTACTTTATGCGTAGAATCAAAACGGAGCATCTCCTGCCGGAATTTGAGAATTTTGAGGTATATATCGACAGTCCTTTGGCAGTAGAAGCAACGACAATCTTTAATAAAAATGTGGAGGACTGCTTTAGTGAGGAAGCATTAGCATTAGTACATCAGGGCATTAATCCAATTGGATTTTCCGGACTTCGCATGTCAATTACAAGTGATGAATCCAAAATGATTAACTTTAATGAAAGACCAAAGGTTATTATTTCTGCATCTGGTATGTGTGAGGCGGGACGAATCCGTCACCACTTAAAACATAACTTATGGCGTTCAGATTCTACGATTCTATTCGTGGGTTATCAAGTTCCGGGAACACTAGGAAACAATCTGTTAAACGGAGCAAAAGAGGTAAAACTTTTCGGTGAGACGATTGAGGTTCGCGCAAAAATATTAAATCTTCCGGGCATCAGCGGCCATGCAGATATGGAAGGGCTTACAAAATGGATTGCTGCATTTGAGCAGAAGCCAAAGAAGGTCTTTATTGTACATGGGGATGATAAAGTAACCGAAAGCTTTGCTACACATATCAAAGACACATTGGGCTTAGAAACTTATGCACCATTTAGCGGTGATACGTTTGATTTACTGACTGGCGAATGTGTTCAGGAAGGCAGCAGAGTATTGGCAGAGAAAAAGACGACAAAACAGCGTGCATCCAGCAATGTATTTGCAAGACTTCTTGCGGCAGGACAGCGGCTGCTTAGCGTTATCAATAAGTGTGAGGGAATGGCAAATAAAGACCTTGGCAAGTTTGCAGACCAGATTAATGCATTAAGTGATAAATGGGATAGATAAAAAAGCGTCGCCGCGCGACGCTTCCGAAAACGCTTTGCGTTTTCAACTGGCAAACACCACGTACGAGCAATTTCCTATACCATAAAAAAGAATGCTCCGCATTCTTTACAAGTTCACGTTGTGAACGCACATGCCGCCGCGTGACGTTTCTGTACACCACGTAGGAGCACTTTTTAATAAGGTAAGCAATACACAATCCGGCACAGAAAATTTCTCTATATATTTTGTGTGCCGGACGTGTCAGTGGCAGACACAGAGGGTTATACCTATAGCGAAAGGTATTGACGAATCGATTTTAGGGCAGATTTTTCAAGGCGGCTGACCTGTGCTTGGGAAATATGAATTTCATCGGCAACCTCCATTTGGGTTTTCCCTTCAAAAAAGCGAAGATTAATGATATAATTTTCACGCTCTGTCAAACGTGACATGGCATCGACGAGTGAAAGCTTTTCCACCCAGTTGTCTTCGCGGTTTTTTTTATCACTAATCTGGTCCATGACATAGAGTGTATCACCACCATCAGAATAGACCGGGTCATATAGGGAAACAGGGCTTTGAATGGCATCAAGGGCATAGACAATGTCTTCTTTTTCAAGACCAGTCTCATCTGCAATGTCCTGAAGCGTAGGTTCTTTAAAGCTGTTTTTGGATAGAATTTCTTTTGCGTGAATGGCTTTATAAGCTGTGTCGCGCAGGGAGCGGCTGACACGTATCGTATTGTTGTCACGCAGATAGCGGCGGATTTCTCCAATAATCATGGGAACAGCGTAGGTAGAAAATTTTACCCCCATAGTAGGGTCAAAATTGTCGATGGATTTAATCAGACCGATGCAGCCAATCTGGAATAAATCATCTGCGTTTTCGGCATTGCCGGAAAAACGTTTGATAACACTTAATACAAGACGCAGGTTGCCTTTGATATAGGTTTCGCGGGCTTCCTGGTCGCCCTCTTTAATACGTTTAAAGAGTTCTTCTTTTTCTGCTTCCTTTAAAATAGGCAGTTTTGCGGTATTGACACCGCAGATTTCTACTTTGTATACAGGCATGGGACAATCCTCCAGGTAATTTTTTTCAATAGAGAACTGTGGAGCGTGTTCTATTGTTTGGAGCTTTATATAGAGGATGTGGAATTTATTTTAAAAATATACAGAAATAAACTTTTTTTTATGGAAGAAACGTAGTACAATAGTATTAGAAGAATCCGATAAAGAATGAAAAAAGATAGGATGATAGGGTAGATGAAGGATTTAATTGATGAACGTAATCAACGCGAAAAAATGAAAAACAGTATTGTAAAGTTCTGGAATGTGAATTATGTAGATGCAGAGACTTTAAAGAAGCAGCAGGAAGAAGCTGAGGAAGAGGCACGTTTAAAAGCCTTAGAGGAGGCAGAGAAAGCTGCTGAGATGAACCGCGCCTACGAGGAAGCTTCCCATAGAAGATATGATTACAATCCAACAACTGGTGCATACTCTGGACATTACGGTCAGGGTGATGTCGATGAAGTGACCAAGGGTCAGATTGACAAGATTTTGCAGGAGAAGGATGAGATTCTGCGAAGCCTGATTGAAGGAGAGAACTAGGCAACAGATATTGCCTGCTGCATACTATATAGTAAGAACAGATGCAGGTGTGGCATGTCAGTGATTACACTAAAAAAATATCATGGTCTGGGCAACGATTATCTCGTGTATGACCCAAATAAGAACGAAGAACTTTTACAAGAACGTCAGATTGCACTTTTATGCCGAAGAAATGTCGGAGTAGGTGCAGATGGCATTTTATACGGACCTTTTTTTGAGAAAAATAAAATAAATGTACGAATATTTAATCCGGATGGTAGTGAAGCTGAACGAAGCGGCAATGGCATCCGGATTTTTTCCCGATATTTGAAGGATGCCGGATATATTACAGATATGTCCTACGAATTAACCACAAAGGCAGGCACGACGAAAATTACATTCCTGGATGAAAAAGGCGAGCGGATGCAGGTGGACATGGGGTATGCAGACTTTCTAGCAGAATCGATTCCGGCAGTAGGCTTAGAAGAAAAAATTATAAATGAGGCAGTTTTTTTCTGCGACAACTTTTATAATGTAACTTGTGTCTCTATGGGAAATCCAAACTGTGTCATTATGCTTGAGGATGTCAGCCGCAAAAAAGCCTTGCAGCTTGGACCTTATGTAGAAAATTCCAAATATTTCCCAAACCGCACAAATATGCAGCTTTGCAAAGTGATTGACCGAAGCCATATTCAGATAGAAATCTATGAGCGTGGTGCAGGCTATACCTTTGCATCCGGCACAGGTGCGTGTGCTGCAGCAGCAGCTTCCCATAAGCTTGGACTAGTCGATAACAGCGTAACCGTACAGATGCAAGGCGGAAAGCTTCTTGTGGAATTTGCAGAGGATGACCGTATCTACATGACAGGGCCGGTGGTGTATATCGGAAGTATCTCGTTGGCAGAGAACTTTTTCTCGTAGAGGGGGAATGTTTTTTCACATTTTTAAAGAAAAACGAATAGCATATGAAAATTCCCTTGTAACTTGCCCGTAAGAGCGAAACAAGGGAATTTTTACAGGTCTTGCATTTTCTTACAAAGCATGCTAAACTAGCAACGCTATAAAGCAATGCGGTGAGTTCGAAACCTTCCTCACCTAAAACAAAACTAAAGGAGAATTTTATATGAGAAACAAAAAAGTATTATTCATCGTTCAGGCTGCAATGATTGCGGCTATTTATGTTGTGCTGACATATTTTATCAGCGCATTCAATCTGGCTTCAGGTGCTATTCAGGTACGAATTTCAGAAGCACTCACCATTTTACCATTTTTTACACCGGCGGCGATTCCGGGACTTTGGATTGGCTGTCTGCTCAGCAATTTATTGACGGGCTGTCTGCCAATGGACATTGTATTTGGAAGCCTTGCGACTTTGTTAGGAGCAGTCGGTACATACTGCTTAAGAAAATATAAATGGCTTGCACCAATCCCACCAATCGTGGCAAATACCTTGATTGTACCATTTGTGTTGGCATATGTTTATGGAACAGAAGGCTCGATTCCATATTTTATGCTGACGGTTGGAATTGGCGAAGTGATTTCCTGTTATGTGCTGGGAATGATTCTTTTAAATGTATTAAATAAATATCGCAATGTGATTTTCAAAAATGATATAAAATAAAATTGCTATTATTTCAAATAGAATAGATTATAAAAAAGGTTTTAAAAGGTGTTTTGCGGATGCAAAGCACCTTCTTTGTTTTTTGATAAAATATTATGATAAAATATAAAAAATTGTAACGAAATAAAGGAAACTTGGATATATAAATAGAACAGAAAGGAGGTTAAATGGAAGAGTTATATAAAAAGAATGCCAAAATTGTATATTGTTACTTGTGCTCATTCTGTCATGATAATTTTCTAGCAGAAGAGCTTACACAGGAGACCTTTTTTCAGGCAATGAAATCCATTGAGCGGTATGACGGAAGCTGCAAAGTATCCACTTGGCTTTGTCAGATTGCAAAGCACGTATATTATAAGCATTTACAGAAACGAAAGCATGAGATTCTATCAGACATGAACGAGAAAGTGGATAGGGAGAATATAGAAAAGGAAGAAGAACGGACGAAGTTTGGCTTTCAGGCAGATAAACAAAATCCAGAACATCAGGTACTAGTGAAAATGGAACTGATGGAAGTCTTAAAGGAGATGCAGACACTTCCGCAGGCGATGCGCGAAGTCATATATCTTCGAATTACCGGAGAATTATCCTTTAAGGAAATCGGAGAAATTATGGGAAAAAGTGAAAATTGGGCAAGAGTCAATTTCTTTCGGGGAAAAGAAATGCTGATGAAAAGGAGGAGCGAAAATGAGTTATCAGACAGAAAATGAAAAAGTAGAAGTGAACTGCAATATTATTAGAGACTTGATTCCGTCTTATTTGGATGGTATTTGCTCAGAGGATTCCAAAGAACTGGTTGAGAAGCATATCGCTGAGTGTAAAAATTGCAGGGAAAGCGTATATCATTTGAAAAAAACAGAGCTTATTTCGGAAAAAAGCGATGCAATGGAAATTGATTACCTAAAAAAAATCAGAAAATATTATGTGAAAAAAAATCAGCTTGTTTTAGGATTATTGATACTTCTTTTGGGAGTAGGATACTTTATGGCAAAAAGCTTTTACGATGTCATTCCAGAGCTTGCATATGCATTTGTACTGCCAGTGCTGATTATCAGTACATATTTTAGTCTTTTTGAAGGGGAGAGTACCAAAAAAGCAGGAAAAAAAGAGTATTTCTTAGTGGGTGTCGGTATTTTTTTGCTTGTCTATGCCGTTATTCTTAGCTGGATGTGTACGCAGTGGGTGGAAAATGCAGTATATCCTTTTGGAATGCAGCCATACCAAATAGGTCCATTTGTAAGTGTACAGTTAAAGGCAATTTCTATTTTGGAACTGGCAGTTTATTTTGCAGGTGCTTTCTTTCCTAAGAAAAAGAATATGGAAAGCTGTCTTTTGATGATAGTCAGTCTTACGTCAGCAGCAATCACACTTGGAATGTTATCTTTATTACAGAATCTTTCTACGCCGAATAAACTTTTATATGATATTACAAAGCTGCTTGGCATTTTATTATTAGAAGGAATAATTTTGGGCATAGGTTTGCTGATGCGTCAAAAAAATGATAAAATAAGAAAATTGTGAAAAAATGACGCAGTAAAATAACTGCAAAAGATGTGACATAGAAAGAGTGAAAATAGATGAAGTATGTGTTAATTACCGGAGGAAGCAGCGGCATTGGTTTTGCACTTGCAAGAAAATTTGCGGCAGACCATTACGGAATTGTCCTTGCAGCTTCGAATCAAGAAAAGCTTGCAGCATCAAAAGAAAAATTAGAGCAGGAATTTCAGACAGAAGTGCATATCTATCAGCAGAACCTTGCACAGTTAGGAGCAGCAGAAAAGCTGTATGATGCAATCCGTTCCGATGGGATAGAAATTGCTGTGCTTGTCAATAATGCAGGCTGTGGCGTGATTGGAGCGGCAGAAGAGATTCCTATGGAAAAGGAAGAAGAGATGCTGCTTCTTAATATGGTAACTCCGGTAGAGCTTACAAAGCTTTATTTAAAGGATATGTATCAGGCAAAAAGTGGTGCTGTGTTAAATATTTCCTCCACCGGAGCGTTTCAGCCCGGACCATATACAGCAAGCTATTATGCCAGTAAAGAATTCTTATTCAGCTACAGTCAGGCGGTGCGTTTTGAAGCTGCAAAGCATGGTGTAAAAGTATGTACCGTATGTCCGGGTACGACGGACACAGGATTTTTTGAGCGGGCAGGCAGCAAAACGCCTGCTAACGCAATGTCGCCGGAAAAGGTAGCAGCTTATGCCTACAAGCGTTTTAATAAGAATAAAGCGGTTTCCATTCCGGGATTATCCTTTCGTTTGATGAAGCTTTGTCCGGTCAGAATCAAAACATGGGTCATTGCGAGGGTAAAAGCGAAGAAATAGAAGGAAAAACGATAAAGTCTTTGACATTTTCTGACATCATGTTTAAAATAAAAAACTAGTATAGTATAAGAAAGGAAATCGTTATGAAAAAAATCTTAGATTTAATCACAGATGAAGTGACAAAAGCATTCAGCGAATGCGGCTATGATGAAAAATATGCAAAGGTTACTTTATCTAACAGACCGGATTTATGCGAATATCAGTGTAACGGTGCGATGGCAGCGTCCAAAGAATACAAAAAAGCTCCATTTATGATTGCTGATGATGTCGCAGCAAAATTGGCAGAAAATCCAATTTTTTCTATGGCAGAATCCGTAAAACCGGGATTTTTAAATTTAAAAATAGATGAAGCATATCTTGCAGATTATGTAGAGAAAATGAGCCAAGATGAAGGACGCTTCGGTTGTGAGAAGGCTGCCAATCCAAAAACAATCATTGTAGATTACGGCGGACCAAACGTTGCAAAACCACTTCACGTTGGACATTTACGTTCCGCAATTATCGGCGAAAGTATCAAACGTATCGGTAAATACATGGGACATAACATGATTGGCGACGTGCATCTTGGTGACTGGGGACTTCAGATGGGTCTTATTATCACTGAGTTAAAGCTTAGAAAACCAGAGCTTGTTTATTTTGATGCAGACTACACTGGAGAATATCCAGAGGAAGCACCATTTACCATCTCTGAGTTAGAAGAGATTTATCCAACTGCAAGCAAGAAATCCAAAGAGGATGAAGCTTATAAAGAAGCTGCAATGCAGGCTACTTTTGAATTACAGAGCGGAAGAGCAGGCTATCAGGCATTGCTTTCCCACATTTTAAATGTATCCGTTACAGACTTAAAGAGAAACTATGAGAACTTAAACGTTTCCTTTGAGTTATGGAAGGGTGAATCCGATGCACAGCCATACATTCCTGACATGGTTCAGAAAATGAAAGATGACGGCTTTGCTTACATCAGCGAGGGCGCATTAGTGGTTGATGTTAAGGAAGAGACAGATACCAAAGAAGTGCCACCATGTATGATTTTAAAATCAGATGGAGCATCTCTTTACAATACAACAGACCTTGCAACAATCGTATGGCGTATGAAAGATTACAATCCGGATGCCATGATTTACTTAACTGATAAGAGACAGGAGCTTTACTTTACACAGGTATTCCGCTGCGCAAGAAAGACTGGTCTTGTAAAAGAAGAGACAGGCTTAAAACATATCGGTTTTGGTACAATGAACGGAAAAGACGGCAAGCCATTTAAGACACGTGATGGCGGTGTTATGCGTTTAGAGTATCTCGTAAATGAAATTAACGAAGAAATGTTAAAGAAGATTAACGAGAACCAGAAGACAAAAGAGAATCTTGGAATTTCAGAAGAAGAAGCAAAACAGACTGCAAAAACAGTTGCACTTGCTGCGATTAAATATGGTGATTTATCGAATCAGGCAAGCAAAGATTATATCTTTGATATTGACCGCTTTACTTCTTTTGAAGGAAATACAGGACCATACATCCTTTACACAATCGTTCGTATCAAGTCTATTTTAAATAAATACCATGCACTTGGTAAAAACGAGGATGGTGCGGTAATTGAAGCTGCTCATTCTAAGAGTGAAAAGGATTTAATGATGGAGCTTTCCAAATTTAATGCAGTAATGGAAAATGCCTTCGAAGAGACAGCACCACACAAGATTTGTGCATATATCTACGATTTAGCAAATGCATTTAACAGCTTTTATCATGGGACAAAGATTATGGCAGAGGAAAACGAAGCCGTACAGAAATCATATATCCGTCTGTTACAGCTGACCAAAGCTGTATTAGAAACCTGCATTGATGTATTAGGTTTCTCAGCACCAGACAGAATGTAAAAAGCATTTTGAAAAGTTGTAATAAAATTTAAGACAAGTCATAGAATTAGTCATAGGAAAAATTTTCCTATGACTTTTTCTTTGTAAAAAGCCAGACAGAAATGAGGTGTTAGATTGTGCAGTATAGCAATGCTTTTTCCAAAACACATAAGATGTCTGTTTAAATCAGATACGTGGTTAAATGGGTTAGAAGAAATCCGGGTACGAATCGGACAACCAATGGAATTTGTGTACGAAACAAAAATATGCTATCTGATGTTTGAACAGAACGGGATGATGTTTTGTGAGAGCAGGGAGGCGCAGAACAATAAGACAAAGCTGTATACAGTAAGTCAGGCAGATATTGCAGAAATGATGAGTTACATCAGCAATTACTCGTTGTATGCGTATAAGGAAGAAATTAAACAGGGATACATTACGATTGAGGGCGGACACAGAATTGGCGTAGCAGGACAGGCTGCGATTGAAAATGGAAAAATCACAGGGATTTATCATATTGCATTTTTAAATATCCGCGTTGCTCATGAGCGCATTGGTTGTGCAAAAAAAATCCTTCCATTTATCCGTCAGAGAAACAGTATTTATAATACGCTGATTTTGTCCGCTCCGGGGGCAGGAAAAACGACGCTGCTTCGCGACAGCATCCGCACGCTTTCTATGGGAGGAGCGGATATGGACGGTTTAAAGGTGTGCGTCGTAGACGAACGTTCTGAAATTGCTGCCTGCTATCATGGGATTCCGCAGAATGATTTAGGGCCGAGGACGGATGTGCTTGACGGCTGCGGCAAGGCAGAAGGGGTACGAATGTTAATACGCGCCATGTCGCCGCAGGTGGTCGCTGTAGACGAGCTTGGAACAAAGCAGGATTTTTATGCGGTGGAGCAGGCAGTCAACTGCGGAAGCAAGGTGCTTGGTACGGTTCATGCGGCAGATATGAAAGAGCTTTCAGAAAAGCCCTATCTAAAAGAATGGATGAAAAAGTCATTATTTAAGCGGTTTGTATTAATCGAAAAGGAACGTGGGCAGCGAAATATTCACGTATTTGATGAACACATGGAACGCTTATGTTAAAGGCAGCAGGATGCATGCTGATTCTTTTGGCAAGTGTTGGACTTGCTTATTCGATTCAGTGCGAATTAAAAAATCATTTGCAGCTTCTTTACGAGATACAAAAGCTTTTCAGCAATATTCTTTATGAAGAGCAGTATTCCATGCAGCCAGTCGAATATATCCTTTTATATAAGGTGAAAACAGAGCATAAGCTGCTGTCAGAGACTTGTCAGGAGATTGGCACAAGGCTGAATGAAAAGGAGCATGGCAGCGGAGAGCGGGTATGGCAGGAGGCTTTTTTTCAAAGGAGAAAGCAGTTTGCTTTATCGGAGGAGGAAGCTGTCATTATTGAAGGCGCAGGAAGTGCTTTTTTTGGAAAAAGTATGGAGGAGAACCAAAAGATGTTGTCTTATTATCAGGAGCGTCTTGCTTTTCTGATAGAGACAGAGAGAAAAGAGCGGAGGGAAAAACAGAAGGTATATCAGACCGCCAGTATTATGTGTGGCTTGATTCTGATTATTCTGCTGATATAAAAATATGAGCGTAAATTTAATTTTTAAGATTGCGGCTGTTGGAATTTTAGTTACGGTATTAAGTCAGGTGCTAAAGCACAGCGGGAGAGAGGAACATGCATTTTTAACAAGTCTTGCAGGTTTACTGATTGTATTGTTCTGGATTGTGCCCTACATATATGAATTGTTTGAAACGATGCAGTCATTGTTTTCGCTATAGCAGAAAAAGAGAAAGAAGGACTGTGGTATGGATATTGTAAAAATCGGGGTGCTTGGAATTGCAGGAGTTCTTTTGGCACTTATCCTGCGCAAAGAGAAAAGTGAATTCAGCATATTAATTAGTATGGTGGTATGTATCTGCATTTTTATCTACATTATCACAAAGCTTCAGGTAATCTTCGATTTTACGAAAAAACTCGAAGATATGGTTTCCATTGACAGCGCGTATATTGGACTTGTGATAAAAATGGTTGGGATTACTTATGCAGCAGAATTTTCAGCGAATATCTGCAAAGACGCAGGATATTCAGCAATTGCAGGTCAGATTGAAACCTTTGCAAAAATGTCAATTCTAGTAGTAAGTCTTCCAGTTTTGATGACGTTTATAGAAACGATAGGGAGCTTTTTATGAAAAAAATAGTTCAGAAAATAAAAGTGGCAGGATGGCTCTTCCTTCTGGCAGGAATTTGCTTATGGACAGAGCCACTTCGGGTATTGGCAGAGGTGAAGGAAACAGAGCAGGAGACAGCAGACACTTATGTAGAGGATATGGCAGAGATGATTGATTTTTCGGAGCTGGATGATTTTTTTACCGGAGAAAAATCGGACATGACTTTTTCTGAAATTGTTGCTGAATTTTTATCAGATGGAATCAGTCAGGAATCCTTAAGCAGTGTGACAGAATGGATAAAGGAAGCGTTGTTTGGAGAAATCAAAAGCAACCAGAAGCTTTTACTTGAAATTGTGATACTCGCATTCTTTTTTTCTATTTTAAAAAATTTTGCAGGAGTGTTTGATTCTGCTTATATTGCAGATTTGTGTTTTATTCTGGTGTATTGTGTGTTAGCACTTATGCTTTTGACTTCGTTTCAGACCTTTCAGCAGACGGCGGAGAATACACTGCAAAAAAGTGTGGATTTTATGAAAGCGCTTGTTCCCACCTTCTGTGTAAGTATGGTGTTTTCTTCGAATGTCAGCTCTTCGGCAGGATTTTATCAGATGGCATTTTTTGTGATTTATCTGGTGGAATGGATTTTTCTGTATGTGCTGCTTCCAATGGTACATATTTATGTGATTTTAGAAATCTTTAATCATTTTATGCTAGAGGAGCGTCTGACGAATCTGACAGAGCTGTTTCGTGACATTATCCAGTGGGGCATTAAAACGGCAGCGGTTGCTGTCGTGGGATTGAATGTCGTGCAGAATCTGATTGCTCCGGCAAAGGACAGGCTGACGCAGGGAACGCTAGGCAGAGCGGCTTCTGTGATACCGGGAGTTGGAAGTGCAATCAGTGGTGTGGGTGAAATGGTACTTGGAGCAGGAATTGTTGTAAAAAGCTGTATTGGGGCGGCGGGACTTGTGGCATTAGTGGTCATTGGAGCAGCACCGCTGTTAAAGGTTGGCTGCCTTACCTTTTTTTATAAGCTTGCGGCAGCAGTGACAGAGCCGGTAACGGACAAGCGGATTTGTGGCTGCTTAAAGGGCATGTCAGAAGGTGCGTTGCTTTATCTGAAACTGGTGGCGTATGGGCTGATTTTATTTTTTGTTACGATTGGTCTTACAACAGCATCTAGCAGCAGTATTTATTAAGGAGGAAAAGGATGAGTGTTATCTATGATTATCTGAAAAGCTTTCTTGCTTTGCTGCTTTTGCTTATGGTGCTAAATCATCTTGTGCCAAGGAAAAGCTTTCAGAAATACGTCCGCTTTTTTTCGGAGATGCTGCTTGCGTTTGGGATTCTTTATCCGGTGTTAAATCTATTTGGCGACAGTGATTTTTTTCTGGAAAAAATTCATTATGAAACATTTGCAGAGGAATTAAAAGAGGCTTCGCTGGACGCTGAAAAAATCGAATATCTGCAAAATGATATGTATGTGCAGGAATACGAAGAGGCAATTGCATTAGACGTAAAAAATCTGGTGGAGCAGTATGAGTATGAAGCCGAAAATGTAGAGGTAAAACTTTCGGAGGATTTCGAAATTGAAGAAATCACAGTGCAGTTAGGCGAAAAAAAGGAAGATGACATTGCAGTCGGAAAAGTAATTGTGGATAGCCAAGAAGAGGAACATACACTGGCAGAAACGCTTGCGTGTCAGGAAATTGAAGATAAAATTGCAAGCTGTTATCAAATTGACAAAGAAAAGCTTACAATCGCATATGAGTAAAAAGCCAGCTGGCAGGATGCGTACTCGCACGAAGATGTCGTATGCCGCAAGCGGCCGCGCTCGGCGTGAGAATGTGCAAGGCACATTCGTTAAATTATAAATAAGAAATCGAGGAAGATTATGCTGCAAAGAATACAGGATTTTTTTAGGCAGAAAAAATGGCAGCAAATGAAAAAAAGCGACTGGGTGGCAATTGCTTTAACAGGCGTGCTTGTATTAATTGTTGCGATTCCCATTGAAAAGTCGGAGGAACAAAAGCAGAGTGTGGATGAGAAAAACACAGGTTATTCGGAAACGGCTTCTGCTGTGGAGAAGGGAGCAGATACAGGCGGGGATGGGTATGCAGCGGAGTTAGAGACACGTTTGGAGAATATATTAAGCCAGATGGAGGGTGTTGGGAAAGTAGATGTGATGATTACGCTCTCGGATACAGGAGAAAGCGTAGTAGAAAAGGATAGGGAAGACAGTTATTCTTCGGTGACAGAGACTGACAGTGATGGTGGAAACCGCGCGACGACGGAGCACGAGGAAAGCTACAAAACAGTTTATGTGGAAAATGGAAGTGAAACCTATCCCTATATTGAAAAAGAAGTGCTGCCCTCTATTAAGGGTGTTGTAATTGTTGCGGAAGGTGGAGAAAATCCAACGGTGGTTTCTGAGATTTCAGATGCAGTTATGGCATTATTTCCAGTGGAGGCGCATAGGATTAAGGTAGTAAAGATGAGTTCCAAGGAGGAATTACGGTGAAAAAAATATTTCGGAAAAATCAATTGATTATTACAGCGCTTGCTCTGATGATTGCAGTCGCAGGTTATTTTAGCTGCATGCATGAAGATATTGATGATGCGGACATTGCGGCAGAAGCAAGCGGAGATTTACTTGACGAGGACTTTGAAATTTCAGATGAGGACATGATGGATGAAAATGATATTTTTGTTGCAGAAGAGGGCGAAAGCATTACAGGAACAGAAACAGCATTTATTGACGGGCAGGTAGGAGATGCGTCTGGCGATGCATCAGGAGAGACAGTTGCAGATAGTGATGCTGTGGCATCAGGTGACGCTGATGCTGCCGGAGAAGATGTGGCTGTAGAGGGAGAATCTGTAACAGCAGAAAATGAAGCTGTAGCAGAAAATCAGGAAATTGAAAATCCTGGAGAAGCAGTACTTACAAGTTCTACCGTTTCTAATATAGACTATGCTTCTGAGATGAAATTGAGCAGAGAACAGGTGCGCTCTAAGAATAAGGAAACACTGCTTGAGGTTATCAATAATACAACTATTTCAGATGAATTAAAGCAGGATGCGATTAATAAAATGATAGCTTTAACAGACATTGCTGAGCGTGAAAATGCAGCAGAAATGATGTTAGAAGCAAAGGGCTTTACCGATGTTGTGGTTAGTATCAGTGACGATACCTGTGACGTTGTTTTAAACATGGGAGATGTTACAGATGCAAAAAGAGCACAGGTAGAAGATATTGTAAAACGTAAAACAAATATTTCAGGAGAAAATATTATTATAACTCCGATTGTTATTACCGAAGAAGAGGGAGAATAAGGAAGTTTTACTTGATTTTATAGGGATATCGGTTTATTCTATTTAAGCAACGAAGTTTTGCTTTGGAAAATGAGAGGAAAAGAATGAAAAGAGTATTCCTGATTGTATTAGATAGCGTTGGAATTGGTGAAATGCCGGATGCGGCAGAATATGGTGATGCAGGCAGCAATACATTAAAGGCAGCCTCAAAAAGCCCATATTTTTCCATGCCAAATATGAGAAAACTAGGATATTTTAATATTGATGGTGTTGAGATAGGCGAAAAGGAAGCAAATCCTTTGGGTTCTTTTGCAAGAATGACAGAGGTTTCTAAGGGAAAAGATACTACTATCGGGCACTGGGAAATTGCAGGCGTGATTTCTAAAACCCCGCTGCCAACTTATCCAAATGGATTTCCAGAGGAGGTTTTAGCGGAATTTTCAAAGAAAACAGGCAGAGGCGTTCTTTGTAACAAACCTTATTCTGGAACGGATGTTATCCGCGATTATGGTGAAGAACACATGAAAACAGGTGATTTGATTGTGTACACATCCGCAGATTCTGTTTTTCAGATAGCAGCCCACGAGGAAATTGTTCCGGTGGAAACGTTATACGAATACTGCCAAACTGCAAGAGAAATCTTACAGGGAGAGCATGGAGTAGGACGCGTCATTGCCAGACCATTTATTGGAACGCCGGGTAATTTTACAAGAACCAGCCGCCGCCATGATTATTCCTTACAGCCGCCAAAGACAACGATGTTAGATGCATTGAGCAAAAACGGATTTGATGTGCTTTCCGTTGGAAAAATCATTGATATTTTTGCAGAAAAAGGAATTACAGAATATGTCCGTTCCGATGGAAATGCAGACGGAATTGATAAAACAATCGAGTACATGAAAAAAGATTTTAACGGTATCTGCTTTACAAATCTTGTGGACTACGATATGTTATATGGGCATAGAAATGATGTAGATGGTTATGCAAAGGCATTGACTTATTTTGATGAGAGACTGCCGGAGCTTTTAGCTGCGATGCGGGAGGAAGATATTTTGATGATTACCGCCGATCATGGCTGTGACCCAAGCACACCATCCACAGACCATTCAAGAGAATATACACCACTTTTAATGGTAGGAAAACCAATAGAAGCAGGCGTTAATTATGGAACAAGAAAAAGCTTTGCTGACATTTCAGCAACGATTTTAAATTATTTTGGAATCACACCGGAAAATACGACTGATTTCCCGGCTGGAGAGACCATAATTAAGTTTTAATTATGAAACAATAGGAGATTTTATAATCTTCTATTGTTTTTGCGCGTAGGAGGAACAATTTTGGCTGATTTAAAGAAAGAGATAGAAAAAAGAAGGACATTTGCGATTATTTCCCACCCGGATGCCGGTAAGACAACACTAACAGAGAAATTCCTTTTATACGGAGGAGCAATTAACCTTGCCGGTTCTGTAAAAGGAAAAGCAACTGCACGTCATGCCGTATCTGACTGGATGGAAATCGAAAAAGAAAGAGGTATTTCTGTTACATCTTCCGTACTTCAGTTTAACTATGGCGGATACTGCATCAACATTCTGGATACACCGGGACATCAGGACTTCTCAGAAGATACTTACCGTACTTTAATGGCAGCAGATTCTGCGGTCATGGTAATTGACGGTTCGAAAGGTGTTGAGGCGCAGACAAGAAAATTATTTAAAGTCTGTGTTATGCGTCACATTCCTATTTTTACATTTATTAACAAAATGGATAGAGATGCAAATGATACCTTTGATTTGCTGGATGAAATTGAAAAAGAGCTTGGAATTGCAACCTGTCCAATTAACTGGCCAATTGGCTCAGGAAAAGGCTTTAAAGGTGTTTATGACCGTAATACCAAGAAGGTTATGACCTTTGCGGACACCTTAAAAGGAACAAAAGAAGGTACAGAAAAACAGCTTGATATTGATTCACCTGAGTTATTAGATGAAATTGGCGAAGCTGCAAAAGAGAAGCTGTTAGAGGAAATTGAATTATTAGATGGAGCAAGTGCAGAATTTGATATGGAGCTTGTATCAAAAGGTGAGCTTTCTCCTGTATTTTTTGGTTCTGCCCTTACAAACTTTGGTGTAGAAACCTTTTTACAGCATTTCCTTCAGATGACATATTCTCCATTGTCACGTAAAGCGGACATTGGCGAAGTTGACCCATTTGGAAATGATTTTTCTGCTTTTGTCTTTAAAATTCAGGCAAATATGAATAAAGCCCATCGTGACCGTATTGCATTTATGCGTATCTGCTCCGGTAAATTCGAAGCCGGAATGGAAGTAACCCATGTGCAGGGCGGCAATAAAAAGATTAAATTATCCCAGCCACAGCAGATGATGGCTCAGGAGCGTCACATTGTAGACGAGGCATACGCCGGAGATATTATCGGTGTCTTTGACCCGGGAATTTTCTCTATTGGAGATACAATTACAACAGCAAAACCATTTAAATTCGAAGGAATCCCAACCTTCGCACCGGAGCATTTTGCAAGAGTGCGTCAGGTAGATACCATGAAGCGTAAGCAGTTTATGAAAGGTATGCAGCAGATTGCGCAGGAAGGTGCAATTCAGATTTTCCAGGAATACAACATGGGAATGGAAGAAGTCATCGTCGGCGTAGTTGGTGTACTCCAGTTTGACGTATTAAAATACCGCTTAGAGAACGAATATAACGTAGAAATCCGCATGGACAACCTTCCATACGAACATATCCGCTGGATTGAAAACGAAGATATCGACATGGACAAAATCGTCGGAACATCCGATATGAAAAAGATTCAGGATTTAAAAGGCCGTCCACTGTTATTATTTGTAAACGCATGGAGCGTTGGCATGGTATTAGACAGAAATGAGGGACTAGTACTAAGTGAGTTCGGGCGCGAGTAAGGAGGATACTATGGCTATTGTGACAATCACAAATGACAATTTTGAAGAAGAAGTTCTTGCCTGCAAAATCCCGGTCGTTATTGATTTCTGGGCAGACTGGTGTGGACCATGCAAAATGCAGACACCAATTATCGAGGAGCTTGCAGAAGAGCTTGACGGAAAAGTAAAATTCGGAAAAGTAAACGTAGATGAAGAAGCAGCACTTGCGTTGAAATATCAGATTATGAGCATCCCAACACTTGTTGTAATGAATTATGGCATCTTCCAGAAAAAAGCAGTTGGTATGCAGAGCAAGGAAACAATTTTAGACATGCTTAAGCTGGAAGCATAAGAAAGTGGCAGACTGTTTGCACAGTTCGCAGCTAGTATTAGCGGTGCACTATTTTATAAAAACTTAATTTGTACTTAGCAAAAAGGTATGATATGCTTTGTTAGAAAGCTGTATCATACCTTTTATGTTATAAGAAATAGCCAATACGCGGTGTATTTCGGATGAAAGTGTGAAGTATTTCTGAAACATCGCAGATAGTATTTTATGAGGCTGCTTTGGGGGAAGTAAGTTTCATTTTTGTGACGATATCAGCAGACTATCGTTCGTCTTACTGGCGGATGCCAGTTTCCGGCAGAATTCCTGCCCAATTTTCAATTTATTTTGCAATATGATATTTGGCACATTCTTTGTTCCAAGAAATAAGTTTTTTTACGGAATAATAGAAAAAGAAAAGAAAATGAGTGCAGGTGTCCAAATTATTGGACAGGAAATATAGATAATATACATAAGCGGATTGGAAATGAAAAATAAGCATTGACAATTCAAAAGAATTATAATACTATAAGAACAGAAAACGAACACGCGTTCTTGAATGTTTGTTCGGTATGGAGGAGAAAAGAATGGCAAGAGAAGATAAACTGAAAGCATTAGATGCAGCGATTTCACAGATTGAGAAGCAGTATGGTAAGGGTTCTGTTATGAAGTTAGGTGACAGTTCCGCGCAGATGAGTGTAGAGACAATCCCGACAGGTTCATTAAGCTTAGATATTGCACTTGGACTTGGCGGACTTCCAAAGGGAAGAATTATAGAGGTTTATGGACCAGAATCCAGTGGTAAGACAACTGTTGCATTACACGCAGTTGCAGAAGTACAGAAGAGAGGCGGCATTGCCGGATTTATCGATGCAGAGCACGCACTTGACCCTGTATATGCAAAGAATATCGGTGTAGATATTGATAATTTATATATTTCACAGCCAGACTGTGGTGAGCAGGCGCTTGAGATTACAGAGACGATGGTACGTTCCGGTGCTGTTGACATTGTAATCGTTGACTCTGTTGCAGCTTTAGTTCCTAAGGCAGAAATCGATGGCGACATGGGAGATGCTCATGTAGGTTTACAGGCACGTTTAATGAGCCAGGCACTTCGTAAATTAACAGCCGTTATCAGTAAGTCAAATTGTATTGTTATTTTTATCAACCAGTTACGTGAGAAAGTTGGTGTTATGTTCGGTAATCCAGAGACTACTACTGGTGGACGTGCGTTGAAGTTCTATTCTTCTGTTCGTATGGATGTAAGAAGAATTGAATCCTTAAAACAGGGTGGAGAAGTCATTGGTAACCGTACACGTGTGAAGGTTGTTAAGAATAAAGTTGCACCACCTTTTAGAGAGGCAGAATTTGATATTATGTTTGGTAAAGGTATTTCCAAAGAAGGAGATATTCTTGACCTTGCGGCAGATAAAGGAGTTATTAATAAGTCTGGTGCATGGTATGCATACAATGGAGACAAGATTGGTCAGGGGCGTGAGAATGCCAAGATTTATTTAAAAGAAAATCCATTAATCTGTGAAGAAATCGAAGCAAAAGTCAGAGATTTATTTAAATTAGATGGAGCAGAAGAGGCAGAGGAAGAAGCAAAGGATGCACCAGAAGTTCTTGATGCAGAGGAATAAAGCATGGAGCTTGCAGTTGAAGAAGTCACTTCCTTAGAGAAGGGAAGAGCGAGGATTACCTTAGATAATGGAATGCAGTTTATTTTGTACAGAGGAGAGATGCGTCAATTGTCCTTGAAACAAGGAGGACGCATTTCACAGGAACAGTATCAATACATATTGAATGACATTATCGGAAAGCGGGTAAAGAAGCGTGCACTTTATCTTTTACAGAAACAGGATAGAACAGAAAAGCAGCTTTATGATAAATTGAAGCAGAATGAATATCCGGAAGAATGTATTGAAAATGCAATCCAGTATGTAAAAGATTATCATTATATAGATGATGCCAGATATGCAAGGAATTATATCCGCTATCATCAGGAGAAGAAAAGCGTCCAAAGACTGAAAATGGATTTAATTTCCAAAGGAATTAATAAAGTTACGATAGAAGATGCTTTAGACGAGGAATTTGTATCAGACGAGAGACAGATGATAGCGAATCTGCTGGAAAAGAAAAGATTCGATGCTGATAAGGCAGATATATCTGTACGAAGGAAGCTGTATCAGTTTTTACTGAGACGTGGTTTTAAGAGCAGTGATATTTTAGCGGTAATGGAGCAGTATCGTTGAGAATAGGATAATTGTGTTTCTTTTGTAAAAAATTGTTTTTTTGTAGGAATTTGTGACAACAGCCAGTCTGTCGATGCAGGCTGGTTTTTGTACAATATGTTGTATCTTTTTTTTTTAGAAGTGCAATATTATGCATTATGTACAGCAATCTACTTGACATAACTTGTAAAATAGAATAAAATTTAACTGTTGTTATTTATGACAGAAAATTAATACAATTAATGTTATATGTACAATGAAAATTTCATAAAGGAGGTGCTCCTGTGCCGCAATTAGTGATTGCTGTTGTTATTTCCGTTATTGTTACTGCAATTATCGCTGTACTTGGAACAACTGCATACCATAAGAAGGTTACAAGCTCTAAGATTGGTAATGCAGAAGAGAAAGCCAGAGAGATTATTGATGAAGCAGTAAAGACAGCAGAGACCAAAAAGCGTGAGGCAATGCTTGAAGCAAAAGAGGAATCTATCAAAGTTAAAAATGACCTTGATAAAGAAGTAAAAGAGCGTAGAGCAGAGATTCAGCGTAGTGAACGCAGAATCGTACAGAAGGAAGAAAACTTAGACAAGAAGTTAGAAGCCATCGAGAAACGCGAAGCAGGTTTTGCTGCAAAAGAAGAAGAAATTAACAAACAGAAAGCTCAGGTTGCAAAGCTCAATGAAGAGCGTTTACAGGAATTAGAAAGAATCTCTGGATTAACCTCCGAACAAGCAAAGGAATATCTCTTAAAAACCGTTGAAGAAGATGTTAAACTTGATACCGCAAAATTAATCAAAGAAATGGAAAACAAAGCGAAGGAAGAAGCTGATAAGAAAGCAAGGGATTATGTAGTCACAGCAATTCAGAAATGTGCTGCAGACCATGTTGCTGAGACAACAATTTCTGTTGTACAGCTTCCGAACGACGAAATGAAAGGCAGAATTATCGGACGTGAAGGACGTAACATCCGTACATTAGAGACAATGACAGGTGTTGACCTTATCATAGATGATACTCCAGAAGCAGTTATTTTATCTGGATTTGACCCTATCAGAAGGGAAGTTGCCCGTATTGCTTTGGAGAAGTTAATTGTAGACGGACGTATTCATCCGGCTAGAATTGAAGAAATGGTTGAAAAGGCACAAAAAGAAGTTGAAACAATGATTCGTGAAGAAGGTGAGGCAGCAACATTAGAAGTTGGTGTACATGGCATTCATCCAGAACTCGTTCGCTTACTTGGTAGAATGAAATTCAGGACAAGCTATGGTCAGAACGCATTAAAGCATTCTATTGAAGTTGCACAGCTTTCAGGATTATTAGCGGCAGAAATTGGTGTTGATGTAAGAACTGCAAAACGTGCAGGTTTATTACATGATATCGGTAAATCTGTTGACCACGATATGGAAGGCTCTCATATTCAGATTGGTGTTGATTTATGTAGAAAATACAAAGAGTCTGCACTTATCATCAATGCTGTAGAAGCACATCATGGAGATGTAGAACCAGAATCCTTGATTGCATGTATTGTTCAGGCAGCTGATACAATCAGTGCGGCAAGACCTGGTGCAAGAAGAGAGACGCTTGACACATATACAAACAGATTAAAACAATTAGAAGATATTTCAAACGGATTTAAGGGTGTAGAGAAATCTTTTGCTATTCAGGCAGGTAGAGAGATTCGAGTTATGGTTGTTCCAGAACAGATTAACGATGCTGATATGGTCATTTTAGCACGTGATGTTGCTAAGAAGATTGAAGCAGAAATGGAATACCCAGGACAGATTAAAGTAAACGTAATTCGTGAATCAAGAGTTACAGATTTTGCAAAATAAGAGTGAAGGATTAAGAAGGTATGATATCAGAAATGGTGTCATACCTTTTTTTAATTCAAAAAAGAGTTTTACATAGAGCAAAAAAGTGGTACGATATCAGAAGAAAGTTTTAGGAGGAATAAAAAATGGACGGACAAGTAAAAAGAATGAATCGTGAATTGTTAAGAAAAGGAACAATTCTTGATATTTACACAGATACAATGCTTCTTCCAAACGGAAAAACAGAAGAATGGGATTTTATTTCACATCGCATGGGTGCTGCTGCAGTTGTTCCGGTACGTGAAGATGGAAAAATTTTAATGGTAAGACAGTATCGTAATGCGATTGAGCGAATGACCTTAGAGATTCCGGCTGGTTCACGCGACAGTGTCACAGAAGACACAAGAGTTTGCGCAGCAAGAGAGTTAGAAGAAGAAACAGGTTATTGTAGTGATAATTTAACAAAAATATTATCTTTAAAGACAACAGTTGCTTTTTGTGATGAATTTATTGACGTATATCTGGCAAAAGATTTAAAACCAGGCTCACAGCACTTAGATGAAGGCGAATTTATTGACGTAGAAGCCTATGACATTGAAGATTTATGCAAAATGATTTACGAGGGAACAATTCAGGATGCAAAGACAGTTTCCGGATTGTTAGCATACAAAAACCTGTTGAATCAGGGACAGGCATAAGGAAAATGCTTTGTAATCATTGACTGTAATGTCATTAGCACAGCAAGGGATACATACTAGGAAGAAAAAAGATGGAAAGAAAAGAAATCTACTGCATAGACTTACCATGAAAGGAATTGTGGTAAACATGAAGAAAAGCAGTTGGATTTTTTTTCTTTCTTTTTTAGTTGGGATTGTTGGGATGAACTTGTGTTATGCCAAAGCTGTTATGCCATACGATATGGGTATCACTGGAAATATTAGTATTTTAAGTGGACAGATGTCTAAGGAACGATATTTCTGCCATGTGTTTCTGTTAAGGAGCAGGCTTTGGGTTGCGTTAATGCTGCTTGAAAAAGCACTGCCGGAAGGCATCGTAGTATATGGATGTGGCAGTATTTTGTCTGCAATGTTTGGCGGACTTGCCACGATTGCGGTAACAACAGGTGGAATCAAAGGAATATTTCTGCTTTTATTGTCACTTTTTCCACATTGGATATTTTATGGTATCGTTTTTTATTTGTGGCAGAGAAAAAGACTTTCGGTGGAAAGAGAAAAGGGATATTCGTATCGCACAAAAGAGCAGTTGGCAGAGCATGTGTCAGGAAGCTTTTATTGGTGGATAGTTTTCATAATATTCCTGGGAGGAATATTATGTGAGGGTTTTATTCAGCCATTTTTCTTAGAAAAAGTAATAAATTTGTAAAATTTTTTACAAAATATGGTGTAGGAAAAACATACAAAAAACGATATATGGTATTTTTTAGAAAAAGCCCCAAAATACTGGAAAAATAGGAATTGCTTTTCCTTTTCGGAATTATTATAATAGTCATTGTACCTCAATTTTGAGGTATTTTTATATGATAAAATTGTGTAACATATTTGTAATTTTACGCTAAGAGAAAATAAGTGGGCAGGTAAGGGCATGGAACAGGATATATTAATTTTTATCCAATATCTTCATCAGGAAAAACAGACTTCTGAAAATACAGAGGTTTCTTATAAGCGTGATTTAAAAAAGATGGCGCAGTATCTTTCGTCACAGGGAATTGATTCTGTGAAAAACGTTACGGCTACCATTTTAAATTCGTATGTTCTTTTTTTGGAAAAAGAAGGGATGAAGCCTGCAACGATTTCTCGCAGCATTGCATCTATGAAGGCGTTTTTTCATTATTTGACAAGAAATGGGATGGTTGCAGAAGACCCGGCGGAGTGTCTGAAAGCACCAAAGATTGAGAAAAAAATGCCGGCAGTTCTTTCCACAGAGGAAATGACATTGCTGTTAGAGCAGCCTTCCGGAAGTACACCGAAGGAATTGCGTGACAAAGCAATGCTTGAACTGTTATATGCGACAGGGATTCGCGTTTCGGAATTGATTACATTGAAAGTGTCTGATGTGAATTTGCAGATGGAATATTTAAATTGTAGTGATGCCCACAAGGAGCGCGTGATTCCATTTGGAAGTGTAGCAAGAGATGCATTAAAAAAATATTTACAGGATGGACGTACGAAGTTAATTGAGGATGAAAATGTAGAATGGCTTTTTACCAATTGTTCCGGTCAGGCAATGAGCCGTCAGGGATTTTGGAAGCTGATAAAGCATTATGGCAATAAAGCAGGCATTAAGGGTGAGATTACACCACATACCTTGCGTCATTCCTTTGCAGCACATTTAGTTGGAAATGGAGCAGATTTGAAATCTGTACAGGAAATGTTAGGTCATTCTGATATTTCCACCACACAGGTTTATTCGCAGATGAACCAAAACAAAATCCGCGAAGTATATATGAAAGCACATCCGAGAGGATAAAAGAATGCTTTGCATTCTTTATATATGCGTCTTACGACGCAGTTTTCGATAGCTAAAAAAAGCAGGCATTTTGCCTGCTTCTTTTATTATTTACACATCTCAGCAATGTCATAAATCAGACGTTTGGAATCTTCCCAGCCTAAGCATGGGTCAGTGATAGATTTTCCATAAATATGGTCGCTGATTTTCTGAGCACCTTCCTCAATATAACTTTCAATCATAACACCTTTGACAAGTGCATTGATGTCAGAAGAAATCTGACGGTTATGCATCACTTCTTTTACGATACGAATCTGTTCTTTATATTTCTTGCCGGAGTTGGAGTGGTTTGCATCCACGATAGCTGCCGGATGAACTAAATCCATTTTTTCGTACATATCACGCAGACGGATTAAGTCTTCGTAGTGGTAGTTCTGAGTAGAATTGCCATGTTTGCTGACTGCACCGCGGAGAATTACGTGAGTTAATGGATTACCTGTTGTTTCAACTTCATATCCACGATATACAAAATGATGTGGATGCTGTGCTGCATAAACAGAGTTTAACATAACGGAGAAGTCACCGCTGGTTGGGTTTTTCATGCCGGATGCAACGTCGAAGCCGCTGACGGTTAAACGATGCTGCTGGTCTTCTACAGAACGTGCGCCAATTGCAACATAAGATAATAAATCGTCTATGTAACCCCAGTTTTCTGGATAAAGCATCTCGTCTGCACAGGTAAGTCCACTTTCTTCGATGGCGCGGATGTGCATTTTACGCATTGCGATTAAGCCTTCCACCATATCTGGTGCTTTTTCAGGGTCTGGCTGGGATGCAATTCCTTTGTAGCCTTCGCCTGTGGTACGAGGCTTGTTCGTATAAATTCTAGGAATTAAAATTAATTTTTCCTTCACATCTTCCTGAATGGAAGTAAGTCTGCTGACGTAATCGCAGACAGAATCTTCGTTATCAGCAGAACATGGCCCGATAATTACAAGGAAACGGGAATCTTTTCCAGTGATAACATCACTAATTGCTTTGTCGCGCTCTTTTTTTAACGCCGCAAGTTTATCGGAAAGAGGATACTCTTTTTTGATTTGTTCTGGTGATGGTAATTGATTTAAATAAGTAAAACTCATAATAATACCCTTTCTTTTCATAAATAAGTCCAATAGCTATCTTAATAGAAATAAAATAATATGTCAAACATTTGCATATTTATACAAGGTGAATTATAATCAAACTTACAGGTAATTAGGAAAAGAGGAAATAAAAATGTTAATAAAAGGAAAAGAGATTGGAACGGGCAGACCACTCATTTGTGTTCCTGTGATGGAGACAGAGAGCGAAGCCATTATAAAAGAAATCAAGCTGTTATCAAAAAGCTGTGCAGATATGATTGAGTGGAGAGTGGATGCATTTTGTGCATTCCGCGATGCAAATGCGGTTCGTAAAATTTTTGAAGAGACAGCACCATATTTAAAAGAAAAAATCTTTTTATATACCTTCCGCTCCAAAAATCAGGGTGGTTTAGCGAGTGCGACAGAAGAAGAATTATATGATTTACATGACCTTGCGGCAGAGTCAGGTTGTGTAGATTTATTGGATTTGGAATTTTTCGAGGAAGAAAAGCCGCTTCGCAAGATTCATAAGCTTCAGGAAAAAGGAATGAAAGTAGTTGCATCACATCACGATTTTGACGAGACACCAAGCAAAGAAGTGATGAAGATGCTGTTAGAGAAAATGTGTGCAGGAGATGCGGATATTGTAAAGCTTGCCGTTATGCCACAAAGCAGAGAGGATGTTCTTTCGCTTCTTTCTGTTACCAGTGAGTTCCAGAAGGAGAATCCACAGACTCCGGTAATCACAATGTCTATGGGCGCATTAGGCGTTATGAGCCGTCTTGCGGGAGAAAGCTTTGGTTCTTGTGTGACCTTTGCAGCACATGAAAAAGCAAGTGCACCAGGACAGATGCAGATGGATGATGTGTCGAATATTTTAGAAATGATACATAAAAGCGTTTGTTCATAAATAAAATATGACTAAAATCTAAAATGTTTATTAAGGATTGGGAGATTGCTTGACGGAGCAGTCTCCCAATGTTATTATTTCACAAATGATAACATATAACATATGTTAAGTATTTTATGAGGTGGTGAGGAAATGAATGAGTTGTCTAGTGAGCTTTTTCGAAGCATGCATCAGTTTTCAAAACTGAAAATGAGAACAATTGCCGCAGGGGTGTCTCAGAGTGATTTTATGACGCTGCTGATGATTCAAAAAGGTAATAAGAAAAACGGTGGAATAACGATTTCAGAGCTTGCCAAAAAACTGCATGTATTAGCCTCTGCAATGTCACGTACCTTAAAGGGGTTAGAAGACAGGAAGCTGGTAGAGCGTGTGACGAGAAAGGATGACAGAAGAAATACCTATGTTCATCTGACGAAACAGGGAGAGGAACTTTTATGTAAGACACAGCAGAATTTGGATGAGTTTATGGAAACGGTTGTTGAAAAAGTTGGAAAAGATGATATCCTGCAGCTGATTAGCTGTTTAGATAAATTATACGAAACCAGCCATCAGGAAATTGAATTAAGAAAGGAAGAAAAGGATGAGTAAAATATTTAAAAATATGCTTCCATACTGGAAGTCCGTTATTATCATAATTATTTTACTACTTGTTCAGGCATGGTGTGATTTGTCACTGCCACAGTATACCTCAGATATTATTGATGTAGGTATTTTGAATAATGGTGTAGAGCATGTGCTGCCAGAACAGATTACTGCAGAGGAATTTGAAGTAGCAAAGCTTATGATGACGGAGGAAGAAGCGCAGATATGGGATGCTTCTTATATAAAAGAAGATGATATTTATCAGTGCAGTGTGACGGATGAAGAAGAGTTGGATAATTTAGATGAGCAGTTAGTGCTGCCATTAATTATGAATTATCAGATGTCTGCAATAGAAGAGGATTCCTTCCGGGAAATGCTTAGCACACAGGGAGGGATGGACGCTGCCATGCTAGAAAACATGACAGTGGAAGAAATCGGTGCAGCAATGGGTACAGAGCTTTCAAGCTTTGAAAAGGAAATGGAAGATGACAATGGTGACACCTATATAGCATCCTGCGTAGATGTCAGAGGAATTTTTAAGAACATGCTAGACGCAGGACAGATGAATGAAGAAATGATTTTATCTATGCGTGACACGATGGAAGAAACGATTGATACAATGGGTTCATCATTAGTAAAATCTATGGGAATTGCGTATGCGGTTTCCTGTGATGAAGCAGCCGGAATGGATATTGAGGATATTCAGACCTCTTATTTATGGTCAGAAGGCTTAAAGATGGTTGGACTTGCACTTTTAATGGGAGTGGTAGCAATCTTAATTGGTTTATTTGCTTCCAGAGTAGGTGCAGGAATAGGACGCGATTTGCGTGAGAAAATCTTTAAAAAAGTTGTAAGCTTTTCGAATGCAGAAATGGACAAATTTTCAACTGCGTCTTTAATTACCAGAAGTACCAATGATATTCAGCAGATTCAGATGGTTTCTGCAATGCTGCTTCGTATGGTAGCTTATGCACCAATTTTAGGTGTTGGAGGTATTTTGAAGGTAGTGGAAACTGGTGCTGGCATGGGCTGGATTATTGCACTCGCTGTGCTTGTGATTTTAGGATATGTTATGGTATTAGTATCAATTGCAATGCCTAAATTTAAGCTGATGCAGAAGTTAGTCGATAATGTAAACCTTGTTTCCAGAGAAATTTTAACAGGTCTGTCTGTTATTCGTGCATTTAAACGTGAAGAAAGAGAAGAACAGCGTTTTGATGCAGCAAATAAAGAATTAACAAAAACAAATTTATTTACCAACCGCGTGATGACTTTCATGATGCCTGGAATGATGGTGATTATGAATGTTTTAACCATCGGAATTGTCTGGGTTGGTGCGCACAAGATTGATGCAGGAAATATGCAGGTTGGTGCAATGACAGCATTTATCACATATGCAATGCAGATTGTAATGGCATTTTTAATGCTGACAGCAATGTCTATTATGCTTCCAAGAGCGGCAGTTGCAGCAGAACGTATTGATGAAGTCATTCGTACGGATTCTTCTATTTTAGATAAAGAAAATCCAGAGAAAATAGAGAAAACAAATGGTGTGATTCGTTTTGAACATGTGAATTTCCGATATCCTGCGGCAGAAGCAGATGTTTTAAATGATATTGATTTTGTGGCAGAGCCAGGAAAAACAACCGCGATTATTGGTAGTACCGGATGTGGTAAGTCTACGCTCGTGAATTTAATACCAAGACTTTATGATGTAACAGGCGGACGAATTACATTTGATGGAAAAGATATCCGCGATATTTCCATGAAGGATTTACGTGAAGGCATTGGATTTGTACCACAGAAGGGAATCCTGTTTTCTGGAACGATTGCATCCAATCTTCGTTTCGGCAACAGTGATGCTTCTGATGAAGAAATAAAAGAAGCAGCAGAAATTGCACAGGCAGCTGATTTTATTGAAGAAAAGAAAGAAAAATATGACAGCTCTATTGCACAGGGCGGAAGCAACGTATCCGGTGGACAGAAGCAGCGGCTTGCGATTGCAAGAGCCATTGCTAAGAAGCCAAAAGTATTTATTTTTGATGATAGTTTTTCTGCACTTGATTTAAAAACAGATGCGGCACTCCGTAAAGCACTTGCTTCAAAAACAAAGGATGCAACAACGATTATTGTTGCACAGCGAATCAGCACGATTCTTCATGCAGACCAGATTCTTGTATTAGAAGACGGCAAGATTGTAGGAAAAGGAACACATGAAGAACTATTAAGAAATTGCGAAGTATATCAGCAGATTGCCAAATCACAGTTATCTGCAAAAGAACTTGGATTAGAGGAACAGGAGGTGGCATGTCATGAGTAATGAAAGAACACATACACAGCCAAAGCGTCGTGGTCCGGGTGGTCATGGAATGCAGCCGGGAGAAAAACCAAAGGATTTTAAGGCTTCTACCAGCAAGCTGATGAAATATATTGGAAATTATAAGGCTGCAATTATCGTTGTTATGATTTTTGCGGTATGTTCAACCATATTTAACGTAATCAGTCCAAAAATCATGGGAAAAGCAACAACTGCTTTATCGGAAGGATTAGTGGCAAAGATTGCAGGAACAGGAAGTATTGATTTTCAGAAAATCGGACAGATTCTTTTATTTGTTTTAGGTTTATATCTTTGCAGTGCATTATTCAACTTTATTCAAGGCTGGATAATGACAGGAATCACACAGAAGGTATGTTACCGTCTGCGAAAAGAGATTTCAGAAAAAATTAACCGTATGCCAATGAAATACTTCGAGAGCCGTACTTACGGAGAAGTTTTATCACGCATTACCAATGATGTGGATACATTAGGACAGGGATTAAACCAGAGTATCACAACGATTATAGCATCCATTACAACCTTAGTTGGTGTTTTAATCATGATGCTTAGTATTTCACCACTTATGACATTAATTGCCTTGGTAATTTTACCAATTTCTATGGGACTGATTTCATTTGTTGTGAAAAAATCGCAGGGATATTTTAAATCCCAGCAGGAATATTTAGGACATATCAATGGACAGGTAGAAGAAACCTATGGCGGACATCTTGTGATTAAAGCATTTAACCGCGAAGAGAGCACCTTAGAAGAATTTGACAGAACCAATAAAATTCTTTATGAATCTGCATGGAAATCACAGTTTTTATCTGGAATGATGATGCCAATTATGACTTTTGTTGGTAATTTAGGTTATGCAGGTGTTGCTTTAACAGGTGGACTTCTTGCAATCCGAAATATTATTACAATTGGTGATATTCAGGCATTTATCCAGTACGTGAAGAACTTTACACAGCCAATTCAGCAGATTGCGCAGGTTATTAATATGGTTCAGTCTATGACAGCGGCTTCTGAGCGTGTATTTGAATTCCTAGAGGAAGAGGAAGAAGAGCAGACTGTAGAAAATCCGGCAGATGTCAGCACCATTACCGGTCAGGTTGATTTTGAGCATATTCATTTTGGCTACAATCCAAACCAGATTATTGTGAATGATTTTAGTGCGCATGTAGAGCCGGGACAAAAGATTGCGATTGTTGGTCCAACGGGTGCTGGAAAAACAACAATGGTAAAACTTTTGATGCGTTTCTATGATGTAAATGATGGGGCAATTAAGATTGACGGTCATAACATCAAAGATTTTAACCGAAGAGAATTAAGAGATGCATTCGGTATGGTTTTACAGGATACCTGGTTGTTCAAAGGAACAATTATGGAAAATATCCGTTATGGACGTTTAGATGCCACAGATGAAGAAGTAATTGCAGCTGCAAAAGCAGCACATGCACACCACTTTATCCAGACCTTACCGGGCGGTTATCAGATGGAATTAAATGAGGATGCAAGTAATGTATCTCAGGGACAGAAGCAGCTGCTTACAATTGCGCGTGCAATTTTAGCAGATAACAGAATCCTAATTCTTGATGAAGCAACTTCATCGGTTGATACCAGAACAGAAATTGCAATCCAGAAAGCTATGGATAATCTGATGAAAGGACGAACCAGTTTTATTATTGCGCATCGTCTTTCCACCATTCGCGATGCGGATTTAATCTTAGTCATGAAGGATGGCGACATCATCGAGCAGGGTACACATGATGAGCTGCTTGCAAAAAACGGCTTCTACGCAAACCTATACAATTCCCAGTTTGAAGAAGCGATAGCATAAAAATGAGTCTGTTGCAAAAACATTTCATAACATTTTGTAATGGCATAATTTGCATTATCAGAAACTTTAAACATTCGCATGGATTCTTTTGCAAGGAAAAGTTTTAAGAATGTTGGATAAAAACTTAGAAATTCTCTGCTTTTTCCGATGAATAAACGTTTTGTGTCCGCTCACGCGTTTTACAGCTCACAACAAAAAGCGTCCGCAGTGGGACGGATATTTCGGACACAGCTTTCAAGTACATCTAACAGGGCGGCTTTGACAAAGTCGATATTAGACTCCGGCTACCGCAAAGGAGGGCGTTACGTTACAAATAAATTGCACGTAATGTTCTCCTGCGTCCGCCGGATTCCGTTTTGCCAAAGCCGCCCTGAAGATGTACTAAGAAAACTGCGAACGCAAATATCCGTCACCATGCGAACGCTTTTTTGTGAGTGTAAACACCTTGAGCGGACATAAAAGATAACGATTTCATCGGAAAAAGCAGTAGAATTTCAAGTTTTTTTTCACCGTTCTTAAAACTTTTTATTGTCGAAAGAATCTATGCGAATGGCGAAAACTTGTGATAATGCAAATTATGACATTATAAAATTTTATTGAATGCCTTTTGTAACAGACTCATTTTTTGTATCTACAAAGCAGGCACGCTGGATGGCATCGTCGCCATATTTGGAGCGGATTTTATCTACTGCCTGATTTAATTTGGAAAGACGCTCGTATTTATCCTGGTCGAAAAGATTGTACTGCTCGTAGCTTTCGTTGGAAGCCTTGCTGGTGCTGACACCAAGCAGACGGATTGGTGTGCGGTCCCAGTTCTGGTCAAAAAGCTTTACGGCGCAGTCGTAAATTTTCTCTGTCACGTTCGTAGAGGAGGGCAGGCTTATTTGTCTGGAGTGATGTGTAAATTCACAGTCAACAATCTGAACCTGAACAACACTGATATAAGCATGGTCTGCGCGGATTCTTGCACCCACTGTTTCACAGAGGGAGAGTAAGATTTTGTGTGCATAAGCAGCATCGGTAACGTCAAATGGAAGTGTTATCGAATTGCCATATCCCTTGTTTGCCGGTGGAATATAAATCACATCAGAAGAAGCAATTCCATTGGCAGATTCGTAAAGATAATCGCCTTGTGATTTAAACTGGGCTTTTAACATTTCGCGGTTGGCATGTGCAAGGTCACCGATTGTGGTAAAACCAAGCGCATGTAAACGTCTCGCGGTAGATTTCCCGACACCGAACAAATCTTCAATAGGAAGCGGCCAAAGCTTCGAAGGAATCTCCCTTGGAAAAAGCGTATGAACCAGATTAGGCTTTTTGAAATCAGAAGCCATCTTTGCAAGAAGTTTATTTGTGGAAATTCCAATATTTACAGTAAAACCAAGTTCACGATAGATTCTGTCTTTTAATTTATTTGCAAAAACAACAGGGTCACCATACAGATTAGTCGTTCCGGTCATGTCACAAAAAGCTTCATCAATACTGCATTGCTCAATTGCAGGAGCTACTTCCTCTAAAATGTGAATAAACTGCTTCGAGTATTCCACATAAATGTCATGATGCGGCGGTGCAATCACAAGGTCTGGACATTTCTGTCTGGCATGAGAAAGCGGCTCTCCTGTCATGATTCCATATTTTTTGGCAGAAGATGATTTTGCAAGAACAACGCCATGACGTTTCTCTTCATCACCACCGATGACGGCATTAATGGTGCGCAAATCAACTGCATTTGGATTTTCTTTTAACATATGAACCGATTCCCAGCTTAGGAATGCGGAGTTTACATCAACATGAAATATGAGTGGGGCTGCCATAAATTCCTCCGGAAAAATAAGTATCTTGAAAGTTAAAAGTATTATAGCACATGAAGAACAAATGTTCTAGTACAAAATAAATAAAAATGCTTTGCCATGCAGGAAACATAGAGTATAATTTATTTGAAATAAAAGCAGTTAGTTCGATAAGGCAGAGAAGAGGCAGACATGAAGATAAAAATTTTTACCATGACACATAAAAAATTCGAGATTCCAACAGATAAAATGTATGAGCCATTACAGGTTGGCAGAGAGGGAAAAGCGGATTTGGGCTATCTTGCGGATAATACAGGAGAACATATTTCGGATTTGAACTGTTATTACAGTGAACTGACCGGATTTTACTGGCTATGGAAAAATTATCATAAGACAGAGTATATTGGAACATGTCATTACCGCAGATATTTATTGAATGAGCAGGAAAAGATTTTTACTGAGGCAGAATATTTAAAATTATTAGAAGAATATGATTTGATTACGACAAAGCGTGTGCTTTTGAATAATTCTTATCATTTTGGATTTTCTGCAAATCATAATATTCATGCATTGGATGTGACGGGAGAAGTGATAAAAGAACTTCATCCTGCGTATTATGATGCCTTTTTACGACTGGTAAACGGAGCAGAAACTTATTTTGGAAATATTATCGTTACTTCGAAGGTGCTGTTTGACGAGTACTGTGACTGGCTGTTTTCGATATTTTTCGAAGTACAGAAAAGAATTGATATGGAAACAGATGAAGATGAATATCATAAACGTGTCTTTGGCTTTATTTCGGAATTTCTACTTCTTGTTTGGGTTACAGTGAAAAAATTAAAGGTGTATGAGTGCAAGGTTGGAATGCTTGGAGAAAAAGCCGAAACCAGAGAAATAAAGGAAAAGCTTGCAGAATATCTTTTACAAAAAGATATTGCCGGTGCAAAGGAATTTTTTCTTGCAAAACGCAAAGCACGCCCGGATATTTTGATGGAGGCATCCGACATTACCGGGAAACTGCGGCTTGCAATGCAGATAATCGCAACGGCTGACAGAGAAATGCAATTATATGGAAGAAGTATTTTAGATACGACCTGTGATTTTAAAGAATTAATCTCAATTTTTTCAAAATTAAATTATATTGTTTCGACAGAGATAGCAAATCCTGGAAACGAAAAAGCGTTAGAATTTTATCAAAGACCGGAAATATCAGAGGCTGCAGTTTCCATCGCCAAAATGATTCTGCCGAAAAAACAGGTGTAATAGGCTTGAAATTCGTGCAATAGTACTATTGCTCAGTTGACTTTTAAGGGGCTGTATGGTAGGATACAATTTGTGTCGAAAAGTTTTGAGGCAATAAAAGCAACAAAAAGTTAAGAATGAGCAGCCGTAGTCTAATGGATAGAACGCAGGACTCCGACTCCTGTAATGCGGGTTCGATTCCCACCGGCTGCATTTTTTAATTCATAGGAATTTATGCAAATTTCTATAAATTAAAATGTCTTTGGACAGGATGCGCACCAGGCGCAGACAATAAAAGAGAATTTTTGTTAGATGATTAGGATACATATTTGATAGATAAATGATTAAATTTCGGAAGATGCTTTAGAAGCGGGGAAACTAGAGCGGAAAGGATTAGTAGGGCTATGAGTTCAGAAAATTTGAAGAATACTTTCAATAAAATAGATACAAAGAAAATACTTGATTTTATTAAGAAAAATATTAGATATTTTACAGCAGGTGCGCTATTTATAGCGCTTCTTGTGGTACTTATTTTCTTTACAGGAAATAAGTCGAAAGAGCAGGGAAATTCTGTTCAGAATACAGAAGTTGTATCAGAAGCAGTGACAGAAGAAGCATTCCAAAAGAGTGAAAATGAGGAAATTAATGAGCTGATTAAGAATTATTATGCGGCATATGCAGCTGGTGATATTGAGACATTATTAACAATGGCATCACCTGTTTCTGCAAATGAGCAGGCATATATTTCTTTATACAGCCAGTATGTTGAGGAATATCAGAATCAGGTTTATTACATTAAGCAGGGATTAGATGCAAATTCTTACATAGTTAGTGTATATCTGGAAGTGAAATTTGACGGTGTGGATACGGTAGCACCGGGTCTTGATATGTTTTATGTAAGAACAAATGAAGACGGCAAGCTTTATATTGACAATTTATACAGTCAGTATAATATGCGTTTAAATGAAAGTGCACTTGATACAAGTGTAAATGCATTAATTAAAGAATATACCAATCAGGAAGAGTTTAAGGAATTACTTGCAGAGGTTCAGAAGAAATACGAGGACGCAGTTGCTGCAGATGAAGCACTTGCTACAATGGCAAATGTGACAATTCCAGAAGCAATTTCAAGCTGGGCGGCTGAGATTGCACAGCAGAGTACAGAAGTTGCACAGGCGACAGAAGAGGAATCCGAAGAAGCTTCTGAAGATGAAAATAATTCAGATGATAACGAGGATGCTGAAAGCGAATCAGAGGATAATGAAGAATCAGATGATAACGAGAATTCTGATGACGAAGAAAATGAGGATGCAGAGACAACTTCTGAGAAAGTAAAGACCTTAGATAAAGTAAACATCCGAGAAAAAGCAGACCAGAATTCAGAAAAATTAGGTCAGGCTGCAAAAGGTGAAACCTTTACCAGAACTGGAACAGAGGGAGAATGGAGTATCATTGATTACAATGGTACAAAAGGATACATCAAGAGTGAGTATCTTACAACAGATGTTTCCTCTGATAATGAGGGTGGAGAAGCTGCTGCGAACGGCTTAACAGAAGGAACAAAGATTACATTAGAAAATACAACAAATATCAGGTCTTCTATGGATGAAACATCAGACAAGGTCGGAGTGGCATATCCTGGAGAGACAGTTACAGTTGTTATGAGTTATGCAGAAGGCTGGACTAAGGTAAAATGGAACGGCGAAACTGGATATGTAAAAACAGATTTATTGCAGTAATTGAGAGTGAAGAAGATAACGGAGACTTTTCTAATGTGAAGTCTCCGTTTTGTACTAGTATTAGGAAAATGGAGATAGTATGGAAGAAAACGGAGTTCGCATTAACAAATATTTAAGTGAAGCAGGTGTCTGCTCCAGACGTGAGGCAGACAGACAGGTGGAAGAGGGAAATGTGACAATTGATGGTGTGATAGCGCAGGCTGGGTCTAAGGTAATGCCGGGGCAGACCGTCTGTTTTCATGGAAAACCAGTCAAAAAGGAAGAAGAAATGATTCTGATTGCTTTTCATAAGCCGGTTGGAATCGTATGTACAGCAGAAAAGCGCGAGAAAAATAATGTTATCGATTATATCAATTATCCAAAGCGCATTTATCCGGTAGGAAGACTTGACAAGGATTCCGAAGGCCTGCTTTTGCTTACCAATAATGGCGACATTGTAAATAAGATGATGCGTGCCGGAAATATGCACGAAAAAGAATATATTGTTACGGTAAATAAGCCGGTAACTGACAGCTTTTTACGTGGCATGGCAGGTGGTGTTCCGCTGGTGGAATTAAATGCTACCACAAGAAAATGCAAAGTAGAACGAATCGGGAAAAAACAGTTTAAAATCATTTTAACACAGGGATTGAACCGTCAGATTCGCCGTATGTGTGAATATTTTGGATATCGTGTTGAGAAATTAGTCCGCACCCGCATTATGAATATTGAACTTGGGGATTTGGAAAAAGGGACATATCGCGATGTCACAGAGCAGGAATATAAAAAGCTTTTGCAGTTAATTAAAAATTCTTCGAATGAAACAGTGATTCCAAGCAGAAAATAAGAAGGATTGATAAAAATAAAACTTGTATACAAGAAGTAAATTTGATAGAGACGAAGAAAAGAGTGGGATATATGGCAGTAGAGGAAAGAATTGCAGAATTAAGAAAAATCATTGAATATCACAGTGACCGTTATTACAATCAGGACAGCCCGGAAATCACAGATTATGAATATGATTTGCTGACAAGAGAATTAAAAGCCTTAGAAAAGGAGCATCCGGAATTTGTGACAGCTGATTCACCAACACAGAAAGTGGGTGGAACTGCAAAACGTACCGCAGGAGTATTAGTGCGTCATAATGTGCCGATGTTAAGCTTACAGGACGTTTTTTCCAAGGAGGAAGTATATCGTTTTGTAGAAGAAATGCAGGAACAGCTTGACAATCCTGAATTTGTGGTCGAATACAAAATTGATGGACTTTCAATGGCACTTCGCTATGAAAATGGCGAATTAAAGCTGGCAGAAACAAGAGGTGACGGCATCAACTTTGGAGAGGATGTTACCGCAAATGCGAAGGTGATTCGTGATGTCAAAAAGAAATTAAAGGATACACCGGAGTATTTAGAGATTCGTGGCGAGGTTTACATGACAAATGCGGCATTTGACAAGGTAAACGAAACGCAGGAGTTATTAGGAAAGAAGCTTTTTGCCAATCCTAGAAACTGCGCAGCAGGAACACTTCGCCAGTTAGACAGTGCAATTACCAAAGAACGTGATTTATCTCTTTTTATCTTTAATATCCAGCAGGTGCGTGGAATGGAATTTGAAACACATACCGAAGGATATGAGTTCTTGAAAAAGCAGGGCATCAAAGTTATTGATGATTACAAGATTTGCAAAACAGCGGATGAGGTCTGGGATGCCATTACTGCAATCGGAGAAAATCGTGGAAATTTAGCTTATGATATTGATGGTGCGGTAGTAAAAATCAATCGTTTTGCAGACCGCGAAAAGCTTGGAGCAACTTCTAAAGTACCAAGATGGGCAGTTGCTTATAAATATCCACCGGAGGAAAAGGAATCTAAGCTTTTAGAGATAGAATTATCCGTCGGAAGAACAGGAAGAATTACACCAACAGCAGTATTTGAGCCAGTGCGTCTTTGTGGAACATCCGTATCAAGAGCAACACTGCACAATCAGGATTTTATCGACGAATTAGACATTGGGCTGGGAGATACGATTGTTGTATACAAGTCCGGGGAAATTATTCCAAAAGTAAAACATGTCATAAAAGAAAAACGCCCGGATGGATGGAAACGCTTTATGATACCGGAGGTCTGTCCGGTGTGTGGCTCAAAAACAGAGCGTGAAAAAGATACTGCTGACATCAAATGTACTTCACCAAACTGCCCGGCACAGCTAGAACGCCACATTATCAATTTTGTAGGCCGCGATGCGATGGACATCAAAGGATTTGGCACAGTTTATATTGAAGAATTAGTCAGACAGGGGTATATTAAAGATATCGCAGATATTTTTATTTTGAAAAATTACCGCGACGAGTTGATTGAAAAGGGAATCATTGGAAAAGAAAAGAATACGGACAAGCTCTTAGATACTATCGAAAAGGCAAAAGAAAACGATGCGTATAAACTTTTGACCGGATTTGGAATCCCAAATGTTGGAAAAGCAGCAGCAAAGGCAATTATGAAGCATTTTAAGAGTATTGAGGCACTTTCCCATGCGTCTATGGATGAACTGCAGGATGTCAATGATATTGGAGAGGTCAGTGCAGAGTGCATCCGCAGATTCTTTTTGAATGAAGATAACCGTACAATCATTGCCCGTCTGAAAGAGTATGGAGTTAATATGACAGCGGAAGCGGCTGAAACCATTGAATCTGCAATTAGTGGAAAAACAGTTGTTGTTACGGGAACACTTCCATCCCTTGGAAGAAAGGAAGCACAGGAATTAATCGAGAAGTATGGCGGAAAGGCTTCCGGCTCCGTTTCAAAGAAAACAGATTATGTGCTGGCAGGAGAAGCAGCAGGAAGTAAATTAACAAAAGCACAGGAACTTGGAATTCCGGTATTAAATGAGGAAGAGTTCAAACAATTGCTTGGAATTTAAGACTAGGAAGGGGAAGAGGAAATTATGCCAATTAAAACACAGAGTGATTTACCGGCAAAGGAAATACTAGAAAAGGAAAATATTTTTGTCATGGATGAGAATCGTGCAACACATCAGGATATACGCCCAATTAAGATTGCGATTTTAAATTTAATGCCTTTAAAAGAAGAGACAGAGCTGCAGCTTTTACGTTCACTTTCTAATACACCACTGCAGGTGGAGGTAACATTTGTTGCAGTTTCTTCTCATGAATCAAAAAATACATCGTTAAGCCATCTGAATAAATTTTATGAAACCTTTGATGATGTGAAAAATCGTAATTTTGATGGCTTGATTATTACAGGTGCACCAGTAGAGCAGTTAGAGTATGAGGAAGTAGATTACTGGCAGGAAGTATGCGAAATTTTTGAGTGGAGTAAAACACATGCAACCTCTACACTGCATTTGTGCTGGGGGGCGCAGGCAGGACTTTACTATCATTATGGATTAAAAAAATACGCTCTTTCTGAAAAAATGTTTGGTGTTTACAGCCACAAAGTTATGAACCGTAAAGTACCATTAGTCCGCGGCTTTGATGACTATTTCATGGCACCACATTCCCGTCATACCGAAGTGCGCACCGAGGATATCCGCAATGTGAAAGAATTAACAATCTTAGCAGAATCCGAAGAAGCAGGTGTCTTTTTAGCAATTGCAGACGAGGGCAGAAGAATTTTCGTGATGGGTCATCCGGAATATGACCGCATCACACTGGATAAAGAATACAAACGCGATAAGAGCAAAGGACTTCCAATCAGCATTCCGGTGAATTATTATCCGAATGATGATGAAAACGAAAAACCAATGCTCCAGTGGCGTTCGCATGGAAATATTCTTTATTCGAACTGGCTCAATTATTACGTTTACCAGAGCACACCTTATGAATTTATTGATATGGCGGAGATTGTTGGGAAATAGCTAGGAAAATCAATGGTTTCAGGGCTTTTTGAATGAGGACGGTTTTCTTATAAATTCTTATAGTTTCTTATAAATTTGGGGCAAAATGGTGTAAAAATGGTGTGCTTTTGGCTCTAAATGGCGTATGAAATGGTGTACTTTTGAAGGGAATGGCGTACTAGGAAAATGGAAAGGATTTTGGGAATTTTCTCAAAATCCTTTTTGGTTAATTATAAGTTCAAAATTGTTCCAAGTTGCTAAAAATATAGGTTTGTGCTATATTAAAATTAGAAATAGGGGAATGGTGAAGCAAATGGGAGCAGACGAAACAAAAGATAATATATGGGATAGAATATTTAAGACCTTACTTTTAGAAATGCCTGAAATGTTTTTACCGTTAATAAATGAAGTATTTAATGAAACATATGATAAAACAACAAAAATAACTCTTTTGAATAATGAGTTTTATAATAAAGATGGTAGCAAAGTAATATGTGATACAGCACTTATGGTAAATAGCATGATTTATCATTTTGAATGTCAATTTTCAAATGATAAGGAAATGGCATTTCGAATGTTTGAATATGATTTTCAAATAGGATTGTTGGATGCAAAAAGAAAAAAGAATATAGATGAATTTGATTTTCCAAGGTCTTGTGTTGTATATATTACAACAAATAAAAATAATCCAAAGAAATTAAGCATGAAAGTGAATTTTCCAAACGGAAGTTACTTGTATGAAGTACCAACGATTAGAGTTCATGATTATTCGTTGGAAAGTATTAATAAAAAGAAATTACTTATATTCTTGCCATATTTAGCATTGAAATATCCACAGAAACTGAAAAATAAGAAACCACCCACAAAGGAAGAAATTGTAAAATTTTATCAAGAAATGTTAAATTTGTTGGAAACTGCATATAATGATAGTGTGATTGATATTGAAGAGTATAATGCTATACTAGAGGCAATGAGAGAAGCAGAACAACGTGTATTTGAGAATTTTGATGAAATAAAAAAGGAGGTAGATACTATGGTAAGCAAGACATTAGAACTTAAATCCTTTAAAATGAGAGATGAAGCTGTAAATGAAGCAACGGCAGATATTATGAAAAAAATAAAAATGCTTGGAATTTCCATATCGGAAGAACAGGAAAAAGAAATTATCGAGTATGCTACAAAAGAAATGAAAAGAAAAAAATAAATGTAACGATAAGAATTAAAGAATACCCCTATGAGCTAAATATAAGCTTGCAGGGGCATTTTTTTAGATAGTCTTAGATTTTCTTTGCTCCTTAATTTCCAAAGGATACCCTAGAAATTCATTAATCAAATTATAATCAAGTCCGGCATCAATCCATCTGCAAAGGTCTTTATAAAAAATATTATAATTCCTAACATTATGAAAAAATGTCATATCACTTTTTATAGAATATCCATGATGATTCATGAATTTTTCAATTTCAACAGAAGATGGAATGGATAGATAAAAAGCAAGCTGCAAATAAAAGAAAATATTGTTCGGAAAAATAGCTTTGCAATATTTCTTCCAATTCTTTCGGTCGATACCTTTTCCCTGAATGTAATTGCTAACAAGAAGCTTCTGGTCGTTGTTGTCAAAAGTTAAATGATTTTCAATGACATTATTCTTGATGGAATTATTTTTATCAAGATAAATATTTGGTAAATTCTGTGTAAGAATATCTATTTTTTCTTTTTGTGTTTTACCTTTCATAGATGTAGCATCTAATTGCTTGCATGTAAATTTGAAAGTTAAATTGATTTTACTTCTTGCCTCTGCAAGTTTTATTACATTATCAACATAGGATTGCTGATATGCGGAAACATCTGCTATAAGGGGATGCATGGAGAAGATGCTTGTATTTGTTTCTTCAATTGTATATAAATTATGATAGAGTTTTATGTATTCATTAAATGCAACTACTCTTTTTTCAAGAAGTCTATTTGCTTTTCTTTCTTCTTTTTCCTGTTCGATTTCTTCAGGAGAAAGGTCCAAAGTCCCCCATTTTGAAGTTTCTATATGTTGACACATATAAGCATAAGTTGGAAAGAAATTATCTGTTTTAATATCAGCAGTGGTTCTTCCCATAGAAAAATGATGAAAGATATAATCATCTATAAGTTTTTCAGCTTCGCTTCCTAACCAAAATCCATTAATAGAAAAGAAAGTTTGAGCATATCTATAAGCAGCTCTTGCAATATCAAAATTATTTGATTCAGTAATTCCAGAAGCGATAAAATCGTTTATAATGCCTTGAAATCCTTCAAAATCATCATTATATAGAAAACTATAAGCTGAAGTATTTAAAGTGTCTATTTCGTCAAATAATTGCTTGTAGGACAATGTATCGTACATATTTAAAACCACCTCTTTCTTTTCTTATTGTATCATAGTGTTGAGTAAAAATGGAATGATGTTATAAATTATCTTTTTTTGCATATAATGTAATATCTAAAAACTATTCTCGACAAATAGTAGATAAAAAAATATTATTTCAACCACTTACAAGTTAAAAATTAAGAGTGGGTAAAAGTATTTATAAACAGCAAGTGTTTAATTTGCAGATTTTCTAATAATAATTGGAAAGCTTGGGTTAATACTTGTTTTTTTTATACAAAAAATTATAAAAGGAGATATGTATTATGAACGAAAGAATGGAAAGAAACACAGAAAAAGGAATGTCTTATGAAGGGTTTGAAAAATGTATTGTAATGGATTTACAACGTATGTTGGGGCCTAATGTGAAAGTACTAATGCAGGATGTCATCAAAAACAATGATACCAAGCTAAAAGGATTGACTGTAGTATCTCATGATACAAATATATCGCCAACAATCTATTTGGACTATTATTATAGTCAGTATGAAAATGGTAGAACATTGAATGAGATAGAACAGGAGCTTATTTGTATTTACAAACAAAATAAGGTTAATGCAAATGTGGAGGTATCTTTCTTTACAGAATGGCAAAGAGTTAAAGATAATATTGTTTTTAAATTAGTAAATTACAATAGAAATCAAGAATTGTTAAAGGACGTACCGCATTTTCGCTTTCTGGATTTGGCAATTATATTCAATTGTTTGTTGGAGGCTGACGAAAAAGGAAGTGCTACGATTCTGATTCATAATCACCATTTAAAGTATTGGAATGTAACAAAAGATGATTTACATATAGTTGCAACAGAGAATACGCCAAAACTTTTACAATGTGATTTGAGAAATATTGTCGATGTGATTACTAATATGCTTTCTAACGATAATGAAATTGGTAATGCAGAAGAAAATATTTGTCCAATGTATGTTCTTTCTAACATATATAAGTTGAATGGTGCATCATGCATTTTGTATCAGAATGTTTTAAAAGATTTTTCAGAAAAAGTAGGAAGTGACCTATATATTTTACCATCATCCACACATGAGGTGCTTCTTATACCGATAATGGATGAAATGTCATATGAGGAGTTTGCTGAAATGGTAAAAGAGGTAAATGACACTCAGGTTTTACCAGAAGAAATTTTATCAGACCACCCATACAAATATGTGAGAGCATTAGACAAAATTATTATGTAGGAAGGAAGTGTTATATTTATGAGACATTTTTTTGAAAGTCTTGGAGAAATGGTGCTTTATATGCTGATTTTTGGGTCAGCATTTGCAGTATTAAATGGAGTTTATAGTTATATAACAAGTTTTTAAAGGAAGGTATTTTTCATGAAAGAAATTACAGAAGTTATTGGAGAATTTTTATTGGACGCAATTCCTGCAATAATACTAATTATATTTTTTTTAGGAATAAGATATACTATCGCACCATGGATTGAAACAATCGCCATGTGGATGTTTGGGTAAGAAAGGATATTGTTTATGAAACGAATAATTGCAATTGTACTGGAATCTGTTTTTATGGCGGTAATTGTTATATTCCTTATAATCTTTTTACTGGGAGGAAAAATTACAAACAAAAATGGAGCCGGAATCTTTACTTGGTTATCAAATAGCCAATACAGAACCATGAAAAATGGTGATTTAAAAGATGAATTAACAGCAGAATACAATACGGCAAAAGCAGCCGCAAACAATGAGCTTTCAATTAAGTATGTAGGAAATACTTTAGAAATGTATGAACCGTCCATAAATGAAGTCAAATACGATATAAGAACATTATTTAATGTAACATTTGGAGATAAAGAGTATACATGGAACGGTACAAATTGGTCATCCGAAACAGAAGCAAGAAATTTTAAATTCTATATTAAAGATATAACCACAAAACAAAGAGATAGCGTGTTAATTATTGACACACTGGAAAATGTGTTAGCATCAGGAATAGGAACAAAATATCTTGTTTATGACGAGGATAAGTATGAATTGTCGTTATTAAAAAAAGGACGTTATAGATTTGTAATTGAAGTAACAGACCAGATAACCGGGAAAAAATCAGAAAGGGTAGTAGGATTTGCTGTTAAAGCAACATCATAGGTGAAGATAATGAAAAATATAATTATTGGTATAGCATCACTCGTACTGTTAATACTGATTACTCTTATTAATGCTGAAACATATGGACGTTCGGCAAGAGAAACAGAACTGGAGAATGCCTTAAATGCAAGTATAGAATATGCTGTACAAGAACTGAGAAATAGTAGAAAAATAACTCCCACATCAAATGAAGAATTTATTTCTTTCTTCATGGAAAATATGACAAAAATGTTAAATTCAAGGTCTAATGTAGAAATAGAAGTTATTGATGTAGATTATAAAAAAGGTTATTTAACAATAAGAGCTACTGAACAGTATAATCATTTGAATGGGAACGAAGGTAAAGTTACTGTAACAAAAACAGCATTAATTGATGAATATAAAACAGTAGAAAACGGTCAAATAATAAAACGATTAAGTCAGATTACCGTATATTGGCTGATACGTGATAATCATGAAGATGAAATCGAAATGAAAAAGACTTATGAAGTAAAAGATAATGAAACAATAAAAATAAAAGAGGTTACAAGTGAGGGTACGTGGGAATTAATTTCAATCGAAGGAAAAAACGAGACAGACCTGCTTAATGAAGTAGAAATAGGAGTATCCGGCGGTGAACCTAGAAGAATAAAAGTGGGAGACACTTTTGGAAAATCCGATTTGGAGTCATTTTATATTATAGATACAGAATTAATTAATAATCTTGTATTTAAGAAAGATTATCTTCCGGAATTAGAAGAAGAGAATGACGACGAGGATGAATTAAAGGAAGATGAACGCCTTGGAATTCGCAAACATGGAATCGTAGATGAAGACGGGGACGATGCAGAAGATGAAAACATCGAAGAAGAGCAGATAGAAGAAGAAAATCCTGATGCAGAAAATGAAGATGTCGAAAAATCTTCTGACGAAAAAGATGAAGAATCTGACACAGAAAACACCAAAGAGGTATTAAAGTAAGAAAACGAACAATAATGTATCGTTTAAGGCAAAAAAAATATTTTTTACCTTATATTTTTGTTAAAAATATCTATATTAATTAAAAAAAAGGAGAAACAAAGATGGGAACAATGGTATACGTATTATTTGGAGTAATTGTATTATTAATTGGATTACTTGCAATGGGAGTTAATTCAAAGAAGATGCTCCGCCTTGAAAAAGAGGGAAAGACAGAGGAGTGCGAGAGAATAAAGAAACACATCATAGGTGATGCAATTGTAACAATCATTGGTAGTATTATTGCAATTGTATGCTCCATTATTATGATGTAACAAACGTGTGGTTCAAACAGTCTGTTTGAACCACAAAAAAAAAGAAAGGAAAAAAAAGATGAAGAAAATTGTGAAAGTATTATTTATCGGAATGGTAGCAGTATTAACCGGAATTGGTGTGAAGAAAATCATAGATTCAAAAAGAAACGAAAAATAGAATACAATATAATAAGGAAGAAACTGCAAAAAAAAATAAAAAAAACTCGTTTTCCTATTTATATTTTTAACAAAAGTATCTATTATAAGAATAGAAGAAAAATGCCGATATAAGAAGAGATGTACTACATGGTACGGCATTTTGGTACGGGCTAACCTAATAATAGTCCAAAATGTAAAAAAAATATAAATATTCACAATGAAAGCGAGGAAAAATTATGAACAAAAAGATTATTGGCACGAAAGGAATATTATCGAAAGTAAAAGCTATGTTACTTGCAGGGACGGTACTTGTTGGTACGCTGGCACCCACTATGCCGGTTGAAGCAGCTCCTAAGTCTATTTGGGATTATGAGTTAAAAGATGGCTTCTTTTATGAGGTAATGGACGATGGAAATATCAATATTCTTGGTTTTGATGAAGCAGAAATTGACTATTTATTAGATTCTGATAAATCTCTTACCATTCCCAAAAAACTGGATGGTAAAAAAGTTACCCGTATTAGCTCATTCCAAACTCAAACAACTGCGGAAAGTTATTTCCATGGTTTAAAAGAAATTATTATTCCAAATACCGTTACATATATTGATTCTTATGCATTTGATACTTGCTTGGAATTAGAAAAGATTGTAATTCCAGACAGTGTAACGTACATTGGACAGTTTGCATTTGCAGATTGTGATAATTTAAAAAGCGTTACTATTCCGGGAGTAAAGCAGCTTACTGGTGCACAGTTTTCGAGTTGTGACAACCTTGAAACAGCAGTTGTTTCTGAGGGT
>JBGVHB010000111.1:0-9679 GCA_045121975.1 Roseburia sp. | reverse complement strand
TGAGCAGATTGAAGATCTGGCGCCATGGAATGAAGAAGTAAAATCAAGCTGTCAAAACTAAAATGAAGTAAAACGCTTGCATCTAGCAATTAGGGCAAGCGTTATTTTAGCGTGGACGTTGGAATACTAAGCGCTTACGATAAAATGGCAGGTTTTGTGTAATGCGCAAACGAATTTAAGAAATAGTATTATTGATAAAATTTTTTCAATGCCAACAGATATTTTTCATAAAAAAAATAGTAGTGGATGGATTTCTATTCTTACAAATGATTTAGATATGATAGAAGAATCTTATTTTAAAATTTGGTTTAGTGTTTTTAATGAAATATTTGAATTTGTTATTAGTTTAATATTTTTAACTATAATTTCTTCATGGCTTACGTTATTTGTATTATTAACGACAATACTTCAAATGACTATTCCGAAAGTAATGAGTAAGATTATTGGTAATAAAAAAGAAGAACAATCTATATGTGCAGAAGAATTTATAACTACAACAACTGACCATTTAAATGGTTTTGATATGATAAAAAGTTTTCAAGTAACGGCTAAATCCTTGCAAGCCATAAGCAATTCGAATAGTAAATTGGAACAATCGAGGTACAAAGTACGTTTGTTTACATCATTAGCAAGATTGTTGTCATTTACATCAGGTCAAATAATTTATATTGGAATATATTTTTTTGGAGCAATCCTTGTGATTAAGGGAAATATTACAGTAGGGGAATTAATTGCAGCATCACAGTTAGTAGTTTATATTGCATCGCCATTACAGACATTAACGGATGATATTACTGAAGTAAAAAGTGCACAAAATATTATAAAAAATTTAAAAGAAAGCATTGAATATAAAGAAAATGTACCGAAGAAAATAATGGATATGCCCAAAAAATTTGAAAAGATTAATATTAAAAATCTAACTTTTTCTTATGAAAATAATACCATTTTAAAAAATGTGTGTTTTTCTTTAGAAAGAGGAAAAAAATACTTGCTTTGTGGTGAATCAGGCACAGGAAAGTCAACTCTAATTAATATTTTAACAGGAATTTTTATCCCAGAAGAAGGGCAAATATGTGTGGATGGAACAGATATTAAAAATTTTAGTATGGAACAATATTCTAAATTTATTTTGCCATGTACACAAAATATATTTATATTTAATGCATCTATAAAAGATAATGTAACATTATTTAATGACAAATTCAGCGATGAAGAAGTAAAACAAGCTTTAATAAAATCAGAATTAGGGTATTTAATAAAAAATTATAGTGATGGAATAAATCACACAATTTCACAGAATGGTCATATTTTATCTGGTGGAGAAAGACAAAAAATTGCACTTGCAAGGATGGAACTATATAATCCTCCCGTTGTTATTTTTGATGAAAGTTTTGCAAATATTGATTATAAAACTACCAAGAAACTTGTTAATAAAATTATTGAAAATAAGGAGCGTACAGTTATTTTGGTTGGTCATCAATTGTCAGATGAAATAATGAAAAATTTTGATAATAAAATTTTAATTAACAACAAATCTGTAATATTAGAAGGATAAAAATATTATGAGTAAAGATTTTTTATTAAAATATAAGGATGTAGAGCCGGTAAAAACAATATCAAATGCTAGAAATAAACTAGCATTATTAGGAATTGTTGCACAAGAGTCATGGAGTAAAGTTGGAGAAAATGTATATAGTGTTCATTTAGCAGTATTAGGAACAACAATTACAGCAAATGGAAAAGGCTGTACAAAGGAATTGACATTAGCAAGCGCATATGGGGAATTAATAGAAAGATTATCATTTTTATTACCATTTAGGGTTTCTCCTTTTTTTCAGTTGTTTTATGAGGACATGAGATGCATTTTTCTGCCGGCGAGTGGAAACAGTTAAAAGAATCGGATTTCTTTTTGGCAGAGGACAGGTATCCTGAGAAGAAGAGATGGAAAATAGGATAAAGTGATTGCCGCCATAAATTTTTTATGTTACCATAACAATATCAAAAAGAAAGGCACATAACGTGAAGGTGAGAAAATGATTTAAAATCTAGTTTGGTAAAAACAAAAATACTTTATCAAAGTAAGAATCTGTCCGCAGATTTTCTTTTGTTGCCGAATTGGATTGTGAACCTTTACTTAAGCCTTGCATAAGGTTTTATTTTGCGTACAAATCTGTTTTCGGAAGAAAACAGATTTTTTTAATTCATTTAATTATCCAGTCGGCACGTATCATAAATTTGGAGGTGAATGTCATGTTGATTTTTGCAGAAAAGAAAAAAGCAACAGAGTAAGACTGGCAGTCACGCACATATGCCAGTCATGCGCACTCGCGCAGAAAGAGAGGCATTATGGCAAAAATAAAACTGAATAACGTAACATTTTATTATACAGATATGGAGCAGCCAATATTTAAAAATATTAATTTTTCCCTTGATACAGGCTGGCGGCTTGGATTGATTGGAAGAAATGGCAGAGGCAAAACAACGCTGCTTCGTCTGATACATGGAGATTTGGAGGCAAAAAGCGGAACAATCGTTAAAGAAGTAACGCCACATCTTTTTCCATATCAGGTGAATACAGAATTTCATAGAACAATTGATGTAATTAAAGAAAATATTGCAAAAATTGCAACAATAGAAACAAAGATGCAGCAATGTCTTTTAGAAAATACGAAAGACAGCCTGAAAGAATATGAAAAGCTGTTAGAGCAGTATATGGAAGCAGATGGCTATACTATAGAAAGCCGAATCAAAAAAGAACTGCATCTTATGCAGATGAAGGAAGCAATTTTAGAGCAGGAATATGAAACATTGTCCGGCGGAGAAAAAACAAGAATCCAAATCATCTCTTTATTTTTACGAAAAGATTCCTTTATTCTTTTGGACGAGCCAACGGAGCACTTAGATGTGGAGGGAAAGAAGATTCTTATCAATTACCTCAACAAAAAAAGCGGATACATCGTGGTTTCCCATGATAAAAACTTTTTGGATGAGGTAACAGACCACATTTTAGCCATTAACAAAGCAACGGTGGAACTTGAAAAGGGAACGTATTCTTCCTGGAAAGAAAACATGGAAAGAAAAGAAATCTTTGAGCTAAAAGCGGAGGAAAAGTTAAAAAGAGAAATCAGTCAGCTAGAGCGCACTTCACAAAAACATCAAAACTGGGCAGAGGTTGGCAATAAGCAAAAGTATGATTTTTGTGGAAATTTCAGGGCGAACGGCGCAAAAAGTTATCTTCATCAGGCAAAGCGGGCGCAGGAAAGAATAGAGGATGATTTAAAAGCCAAAAAAGAATTGTTAAAAAATATGGAGCAAAAAAGAAACCTGTCCATTTTGCAGGAAGAAATGGAGGAAGATGTGCTGTTTCGCATTCATGGACTAAATTTTGGTTATGAAGAACGTCAAATTTTAGAAAATGTGTGTTTTCACATAAAAAAAGGCGACAGACTCTGGCTTTGTGGAAAGAATGGAAGTGGAAAAAGTACCTTAATCCGGCTGATTATGGAGGTGTGGCAGAATAAATTATTTTTTCCAAAGGAGCAGTTGGAAATAAACGAAAAAATAACAATTTCGTTAGCTTCACAAGAGGGATTTTGGAAATGTGGAGTTTTAAAGGAGCTTGTGAAAGACAAAGAACAATATGACAAAATAGTTGAAACTGCCACAAGCTTTGATTTATCCGAGGAATTGTTAAAAAGACCAATCGAAACCTTCAGCAGCGGAGAACGCAGAAAGTTAGATATTGCAAGGGCTTTAGCAGATACTAATCAATTGCTGATTATGGATGAGCCATTAAATTATATGGATGTGCTTTTCAGAGAGCAGTTAGAGGAAGCAATTTTAAAGAGCGAACCAACGCTGCTATTTGTAGAGCATGATGAGCAGTTTGGTAAAAGGGTAGCAACAAAAACATACGAACTTTCCTGATAAAAGTCCAATAATACAAGAGAAAAAATATTTACACCCCTTTGCATTTTATATATAATAACCTGCAAAGGGGTTTTTTGCAGCCAGCACTTTAATGCAGCAAAAATCCAATACAACAGAAGAGAGGGAATCATATGCCACAGAATTTTTATGAGCTTGTATGGATATTTATTACATATGCAGTCATTGGTTGGTGTACAGAAGTATCTTATGCAGCATTGGACACAGGACGATTTGTGAATCGTGGTTTTTTGAACGGACCGTATTGTCCAATTTACGGATGCGGAGTCGTTATTGTTGTAGCAATCCTGACACCACTCAAAGATAATCTGTTGATACTATTTTTTGGCTCATTCCTTTCGACAAGTGTTTTGGAATACCTGACCGGATTTATATTAGAGAAAGTATTTCATAACAAATGGTGGGATTATTCAAACAAGCCATTTAATATTCGCGGATATGTATGCCTGAAATTCTCTATTTACTGGGGACTTGCGTGTACCTTTATCATGGATGTGGTTCATCCGGCAATTTATAAATTTATTACAATCATCCCTGAGATTTTAGGAATTGTCATTCTTGTAATTGCAATGACTGCATTTACAGTGGACATTTGCGTAACAGTTGCAACTATTTTGAAGTTCAACAAGAGATTGAAGCTCATGGAAGACATGGCTCAGAAAATGCATCAGCTTTCAGATGAATTAGGTGAGAACATTTATGAGGGTGTTACCAACGTAATCGAGAAAAAAGAGAATCTGCTCGAAATGCAGGAAACAGCAAAAGAGCGCATAAATGAATCAGCAGAAGAAACAAAAGCAAAACTTGCAGGAGCAACAGAAGCAGCGAAAAATAGAATCGCAGAGAAAAAAGAAGCTGCAAGAAGTGCAATTTCAGAAAGCATCTTAGAATCAAAAAGCGAATACGAAGCAAAGAAAGATGCAAAGCGCAAAGAATACGAAGAACTTACACAGAAATACAAAGAACTGCTTAGCCAGAAAAACTTTGGTTTCAAGCGTTTAATGAAGGCATTCCCAGATATGACTTCACGTAATTTTGAAGAATCACTTGAGAAATACAAGAAATATTTTAATATAAAGCGAAGCAGCGGGGACAAAGAAAATGAGCAGTAAAAAAGTAAAAGTGGGAATCAGCGCACCCTTTATTATCGGCTTGATATTTACGATTCTAGGCAGCATATTTTCTGCATTGTCTATTGGATTATATTTGGCTTTGAAAAGTAAGATGAGTGAAGCAATTATATTTTTGATTACATTTGGCAGCATAGGAAGTCTCTTTTTGATAATAGGAGTGATTTTTTTATTCTCTCACCTGTTTAAAAAGAGAAAAATGCAGCGTTTATTGGATAACGGAAATTATGTAATGGCAGAGATTACAGAAACGACTCAGAATTATAATATACATATCAATGGAATGTGTCCATTTATTGTGTACTGCCAGTATCAGTCGATGGATGGAACAGTTCACATTTTTAAAAGCAGAAATCTTTATTTTAACCCGGATGCGTTACTGTTGAATCAGCAGGTTCGTGTTTATTACGACAATGAAAATTTTAAAAATTATTATGTAGATATTGATGAAGTGCTGCCAAAGGTAGTAAATCATTAAGGAAAAGGTGGAAAAAATGATAAGAACAGTTGATACGAATTTAATCACACAAAATGTCAAAGAAATGTGTATCGAGGCAAACCATTACCTTTCTAGTGACATGGACAAGGCAATGAAATGCGCATTAGATACGGAAAAATCTGAATTAGGAAAGAAAATCTTAAATCAGCTGCAGGACAACTTAAAAATCGCAGCGGAAGAAATGATACCAATTTGTCAGGATACTGGAATGGCAGTTATTTTCCTTGAGATAGGGCAGGACGTTCATTTTGAAGGAGCTTCGATTGAAGATGCAGTAAATGAAGGTGTTCGTCAGGGCTACACCGAGGGATTTTTAAGAAAATCTGTTGTTGGAGACCCGATTATCCGCGAAAATACCAAAGACAATACACCAGCAGTCATTCATTATTCCATCGTACCGGGAGATAAAGTGAAAATTACAATCGCACCAAAAGGCTTTGGAAGTGAAAATATGAGCCGCGTATTTATGTTAAAACCGGCAGACGGAATCGAAGGTGTAAAAAATGCAATTTTAACAGCAGTAAAAGATGCAGGTCCTAACGCATGTCCACCAATGGTAGTGGGCGTTGGTGTTGGCGGAACTTTTGAAAAATGTGCTATCCTTGCCAAAAAAGCATTAACACGCCCGGTAGGCGAGCATTCTGAAATTCCATATGTGAAAGAATTAGAAGAAGAAATGCTTGAAAAAATCAACAAGCTTGGTATTGGGCCAGGCGGTCTTGGCGGAACAACTACAGCTCTTGCAGTAAATGTAAATACTTACCCAACACACATTGCAGGACTTCCAGTTGCCATCAACATCTGTTGTCATGTAAACAGACACGTAGTACGCGAAGTGTAGAAAAGAGGAAAAATCAATGGATAAACATATTACAACACCAATCACCGCAGAAGTTTCTGAGACTTTAAAGGCTGGTGATTATGTATACATTACCGGAACAATTTATGTAGCGCGAGATGCTGCACACAAAAGAATGATTGAAGCATTAAACCGCGGGGAAGACTTGCCAATCGACATCAAAGACAGCACCATTTATTACATGGGACCATCTCCAGCCCGGGAAGGAAGACCAATCGGCTCTGCCGGTCCAACAACCGCATCTCGTATGGATAAATATGCGCCAACCTTACTTGACCTTGGCGAAAAAGCCATGATTGGAAAAGGAAAAAGAACACCGGAAGTTATTGATGCAATCATCCGCAACAAAGCAACTTACTTTGCAGCTATCGGCGGTGCAGGCGCAATTCTTTCCAAATGCATCACAAAATCAGAAATCGTTTGCTACGAAGACCTGGGTGCAGAAGCTATTTTAAAGATTGATGTAGAAAACTTCCCAGTTATCGTAGTAATTGACTGCGAAGGAAACAACCTTTACGAGACAGCAATTAAGGAATACGCGATGGAAATCTAAATTTCCACGAAAAAAGAAATAATCTCACCAATTTTACACAAATTAAGTGTTGAATTGTGGATAACTAGTGTGAAAAATAAAATTACTGGTGATAAATTTATCTAAGATAAATGGAAATAATTGTAGACATATGAATTACAAAACACTATAATGAAACGTGCAGATAATGTTACATATCTGATTTCAAAAATAAATATTGAAGTCTTTGTGGCAGGGTGCAAGTCCCTACCGATGGTGATAGTCCATGACCCGCGAGAGCGGCTGAACTGGTGAAATTCCAGTACCGACGGTATAGTCCGGATGAGAAAAGACATTTTCTGTGAATTTACGCCCAAGGCATATTTATATATGTTTTGGGCTTTTATTTTTGAAGGAGGAGTCATTATGGATATGACAAACAAAAACAGTATTACAACAGAGAACACAACCAGCAAAAAAACAAAAACAGCAAAAATACGTGTCAGAGAAATGACATTTATTGCATTGATGGGAGCACTCAGTACCATTTTATTGATGTTTCGTTTCCCACTTCCATTTATGCCGCCATTCTTATCCTTTGATTTAGCAGGTGTTATTGAAATTATTGGAGGCTTTATGTTTGGACCACTGGCAGCATTTTTAATTATTTTGTTAAAAATTCTGCTCCAGCTTGTAATTCAGGGAAGCCATTCTATTGGAACAGGTGAATTGCAGAACTTAATCTTAAGCTGCTCCTATGTAATGCCGGCACTTTTTATTTACAAAAGAAAGAAAAGCAAGAAAAATGCTATCATTGGAATGTTAGTTGGAACTATCTGTGTATCCGTTGTAGCCATTTTTTCAAACCTTTATTTAATCATTCCATTTTACACAGCACTCTGCGGAATGACCGTAGAAGATATTGTAGCAATGTGCAGCGCAGTTAATCCGGCAATGAAAGACACCTTGTCAATGGTTCTGCTTGGAATTTTTCCATTTAACATTATCAAATATGGAGTCAGCTCCGTTTTCACATTTGTTTTATATAAGAAACTAAGCCGACCAATCCGAGCATTTATTAATAAAGAGTAAATCCTGCCATTTTAAACACGAGAAAAGATTTATTAGTCAAAGTGAAACAATATTTAAGAAGATTATAAAAGACGAAGTTTTGCAAAAGTCAAATATACATATATAAGAGAGGACACAAAATGAAATTTAGTATTGATAAAACAATTAGTTATGAAGAAGCAGTTCAGAAAATGTTTGAAAAGCTTGGAAACTGCCAGATTATGGCGTTAGCCTCCAGCTTAAATGATTATGTTATGGTGCGTAATGTCAGCTGTCTTTTTTATGATGAAAAAATCTATTTTAAAACAGACAAGAATTTCCGTAAAACAAAACAGTTATTAGAAAATCCAAATGTTGCAATGTGCTGGAGCGGAATCCAGGTAGAAGGTATCGCGGTAAACAAAGGGTTAGTAACAGAAGAGCCTGGCCGCCGTTTTGAAGAAGGCTACAAGAAATACCTCTGGGAAAGTTACAACAAATACAGCCATACAGATACAGAGATTTTAATCGAAGTTGAGCCAAAATATGTAGAAATTTGGGATACCAGCGATGATGGTTACGCATATCAGCTTTTCATTGACTTTGATAAAAAAGAAGTAGAAGTAAAACCATACGATAAAAAATAAAAGATATTATGCAATAAGTATGCTATGATAGAGTCTATAAAATATTAGATTGGAATAGTAAGTCAGATGCAAAGAGAAGAAATTATAAATCAGGGAGAACAGACGCTGCGTGAAATAGAAAGAGCAAAAGAAGCGTATTTGGCAATAGGCAGACTGCCTTTTACAGAATTTGCGGTTGAAACGTTAGACTGCATTGATTCTCCCGGTTGCTGCATTGGATTGGGAATTGTAATATTGCTTGCAATTCCGGTTTCAATTATATGGAAGATAGAAAAAACGATTCGGGAAAAGAAAGCAAAGCCAATTACAGAGCAGGCAAGAATTTCCTGTGATATGTATTTGAGAAATCTGAGTGAGTATCTGCGTTGTCATCCGGATAATCGGATTAGCATACAGGCAAGTGCTGCCTTTGTACAAAACCGTTATATTGGACAGCTTCAAAAAGAGAAAGTCTTTTTCGGTCTTTTCCAAAAAGACGAAGACTGGAGAATGCGTTCCATGTATATGGCGATGCAGGAAATCAAAGATAATCTGTATTTATTAGAACAGCATAAAGAGAACTAATAATAAGAAAGAAAGTTGCGGTTTTTTAAAGAATCGCAACTTTTTTAAAAAGTTTGAATATTTTCATTGACAAAAGGGTAAACCTTTAGTATTATTATCTATGCGTCACGGCGCACGAACAATATCATATTGTCAAATAAACTTTGGAGAAGTACTCAAGTGGCCGAAGAGGTGCCCCTGCTAAGGGTATAGGTCGGGTAACCGGCGCGAGGGTTCAAATCCCTCCTTCTCCGCTTCTTATTTGAAGATATGAGTTGTTCAAATTTTTTTTGAAAAAGTTGTTGACAAGGAATTGAACTTGTGATAAGATAAACAAGTTGTCGGCTTTAAGACAACAAAGAACTTTGAAAAAAGTTCAAAAGAAAAATAAAAAAGTTGTTGACAACGACTTGAACTTATGATAAGATATCAGAGTTGCTGTGAGACAACAACAAAGACAAACTTGTTTGTCTTATGAACATTGATAACTGA
>JBGVHB010000110.1:0-5290 GCA_045121975.1 Roseburia sp. | reverse complement strand
CCGAAGTATGCAAAGGCTTTTATAGATGCATATTTTAAAACACATGATTTGCATAGACGTTTGGAAATTATGCGAGAAATGTCAAAGTATAAATCGGATAATATCATTAGTTTTTTTTATAAAATATGGAGATGAAAAAGGGAAGGTTATGAAACTATGGGAATGGAATATGTTTAACGCTTTGATGATAGTGTTGCGCCCCTCTCAGCCTGACATGTAACTAATCTAGTTGTCTGTCACAGAATTAACCGATATACTGACACCAAAGAATAAAAAGAAAGGATCCTGGAATCTCTTCTTTGGCGAGACCGAATTCCAGGATCAATGATGGTATTGCTACCATGGTTATCGTATCAAAGTATCGGTTAGAGCGCAACAGGGAAAATGATATTTTTTGTAATCAGCGAAGAAGATACCATCTGTCCAGTGTGTGGAAGCCCTCTATGCAAGAGGGACAAGAAACTAAGGGTACATAAGGAAGCTGGTGGAAAAAAGAGCTGGTTCGCCATTAACCGTCTTAAATGCAGCAATGAACATTGCAACCGGCTTCACAACGAGTTACCGGATTGTTTGATTCCATACAAGCACTATGGCACAGCCATCATTGAGGATGTTCTTGATGGAGTTATGGGACCAGACGACTTGGACACGGAAGACTATCCATGTGAAGGTACCATGAACCATTGGAAATGGTGGTTTGCCCATAACGAAGCAAATATCAACGGGCAGATGAAATCGATGCTGCATCATCTCCTGGATTTAGATATAGAGTTCCTGAAATCCAGTGAGTCTTTGCTGAAGGGACTCAGGGAAAGAATAAGCCCGGGGTGGCTGTCATTAGTTATCCGGTTTATATATAACTCCGGAGGGCGGATAGAACCGTATCCGGAGACGTAGGAGTTATGCACCTGCTTTTGTGTGCTGTCATACGGGCTTTGATATAAGGTTGTCTCAAAAGGAGGTAACACTTATGCAAAGTAAAGAAGTAAAGAAATGGCAGGATGAGGAAGCACTGAAACGTTATCAGATGATAGCACCGCTTCTGGATGATGAACTGGATGATGCGAAAAGAAGGCAGCTTCGAGAAGAAATCGCAGAAAAATACGAGATATCAAAAAGAAGCCTGTACCGTTATGAAGCCAGATACAGGGAGGAAGATTTCGCTGGTCTTCGTCCGATGAACAGAGAAAAAAGAAGAAGCCAGGCATTACCAGAAAACTGGGACGAAATCGTAGGAGAAGCAATTCAGTTAAAACGGGAAGTGCCCAGACGGAGCGTCCGCCAGATCATAAAGATACTGGAGATAGAAGGTTATGCATTGCCTGGTATAATAAAAGCATCAACATTGCAGAGATATCTTTATAATGCCGGTCTTGGTGTTAAGCAGATGAAACGCTATACAGAAAAGCGTGAAAGAACTTCCAGGCGTTTCTGCAGACCGCACCGTATGGAACTTTTACAGGGAGATATCAAGTATGGACCGGATATCCGCCTTGGCGATGGGACGGTGATAAAAACGTATCTGTCATCATTAATTGATGACCATTCGAGATTTATTGTGCAGTCTGAATTCTATGATAACCAGCGTCAGGAAGTAGTGGAAGATACTTTTCATAAGGCAATCTTAAAGTATGGAAAATGTGATGCCTGCTATCTGGATAATGGAACACAGTATACTACCAACCAGCTTCATACAGCCCTTGCAAGGCTTGGGATCCGCGTAATTCATGCAAAACCAGGAGCCTGTCAATCCAAAGGGAAGGTAGAAAAATTTCACCAAAAGGTCGATCAGTTTATTGCAGAGATCCGTGTGGCAAAAGTGCATTCGCTGGAAGAACTGAACCGCAAATGGAAGTATTTTTTGGAACAGGACTACCAGAAGGAAGCCCATGATGGAATTCGAGAGTACTACGAATCGCAGGGTGTAAACATACCACCAGAAGGAATCTCGCCGATGTGGGAATTTATGAGAGATACGAGAGGGCTGGTGTATCTTGATACTGCTATAGTGAGTGAAGCATTTCTGCATCATGAAACACGGAAACTGGATCAGGCAGGATGTTTCTCTTTTGGAGATGTGAAATACGAAGCAAGTGCAGCTCTTGCCAATGCAGAAGTGGAAATCGCTTATGATCCCATGAATACGGATGTCATAAAAGTGATGTACAGGGATATGGAACCGATATATGCATCCCGTATAAAAATAGATGCTTTTTGTGGTAACACACCCCAGATTCCTATAGGAATGACAGAAGAGATACCAGAGACATCAAGATTATTAGATGCATTAGAAAAGAAATACAGGGAAGAACATCATCTAATGGCAAATGCACTTTCTTTCGGCGGGTATGGAAAGGCTGGTGGTTCACATGTATGAAGAATTCTTTGAAATGATGAACACACCATTCACGAGAGATATCCCAGCGTGCAGGCTGTACAGCTCGAAACAGATAGAGGATGCCATGGGAAGATTGATGTACGTGGCAGACCGACAGCTTTTCGCAGTAGTCACAGCAGATCCGGGATGTGGGAAATCAACACTTATACGAATGTTTGAATCCAGCCTTCCGAAAGATAAATATATGTTACTTTACCTGTCGGATTCCAAGCTTACACCGAGATGGCTGTATGCGGGGCTCTTAGACCAGATGGGACTGGAAGCAAGATTTTACCGGGGCGATTCCAAAAGACAGCTGCAGAAGGAAATCGAAAATGTCAGGACAGTACAGAAAAAGAAAGTAGTATTCGTGTTGGATGAAGCACATCTTTTGGGAAAAGAAACACTGGAGGAATTTCGTTTTCTGTTGAATTACAGATATGATTCATCAAGTCCGATGAGCCTGATACTTGTAGGGCAGACGGAACTATGGGAACAGAAGTTAAGGTTACAAAGTTACGCAGCAATCCGTCAGAGAATAGACATGAATATCGTATTGAATCGTCTAGACAGAGCGGAAACCAGCAAGTACATCGCAGCACATTTGGCGTATGCAGGAGTAAAGCAGGATTTGTTTACGAGTGGAGCTGAAGAGGAAGTCTTCAAGGTGTCAGCCGGTATCCCGAGAATGATAAACAGAATCTGTGAGAAGACACTGATGTATGCGTATCAACAGCAGAAACGATTGATTGATGAACATATGGTGCGTTTTGTTGCTGACCATGAAATGGTCGGAGGAACAGAGTGAAAAATCCGGGGTGAACCCCCCGAAAACAGTGACAGAAAGATGAATGAGTTTGTGACAGTGAGTTAGGGTAGAACTGTGACAGCTCATGGAATTTTTAACAATATTGTTATTATTGGATATTATGATACAAGGGTCAACAAGTCAGAACTCGTTCCACTCCTTTATGGACAGAAAGATATGGCTGGGTTTATCGTATTGGAAAGTCGGGAGTTACGGATAAATACAACCTAAAATCCCACTCAAATTATACACTGGTGAATCAAATCACCAGTTTGTATAATTCAACTATCTCTGACTGAAAACCAGTCAGTTGTGTAATTAACTTTTTACGTTTACCCTCGATGCTAACCTCTCGTATAGATTTCATTTCTTCTATTACTTCCTGAAGATTATGATTTTGAAACCAATTGTTTTCCCTCATAACCTCTTTGAGCTTTGTTATCAGAATCAGGGCTATAAACTGAATAAATATACGACCATCCATAGTCGACTGTGTATGTATGCGAAGCCGTTTCATATCAAGGTCGTTTTTTAGATCGTCAAAGTTCTTTTCAACAGCATCTTTGCTACGGTATATTTCCAATGCCTTGACTTTATCTTTTATGTCATTTGTTGCAAGAACAAACCAACCTATTCGGTTCTTTTTATGAAGAGAAATTGCTTCTTCATTATATTCGACCTTCAGCCCACGCACTGGTGTTTCCTTTATGATAAAGTACTTTTCATAAAAGCTTTCATTTGCTTTGTTTCGATTACCAGAAACCAGTTCGTTATAACATACATACAGTTTGTGGTCAAATTTTTTAGAATCAGTCTCTGCTTTGTAACTGTCAAAATATATGTGGACATATATCCGGTGATTATCCCATGACATCAGTTCGGTCACGGCATATAATTCATCATCCATTACCTGGCAGTAATTGTGATGGTTGCATATATCTTTGCGATGACGCTCTACAGCATCTTTTGCGAATGATGCCGTAAATGGTACGCCTACCATATATTTCAAATGTCTGTCGTAAAAAGCATCAATGTTTTTTTCACTGTAAAAACCTTTGTCCATCACATAATGCAGTGATCCTGCTTTGATAAGTTCAAGATTTTCAAGGCTTTCCTGAAGCGTGCTGACATCCTTGATACTTCCCGGTATGATTCTGTAATACATTGGCAGACGGCTTTTTTCCCCAGTAAGCATGAGTAGATTTATCTGCGGAAGTTCTTCTCCATCACGGTTATAGCCCCAACGGACGAACTCTATGAATTCGCTGTAAGAAGAAATACTTGTTATATCCATGGCATAGTATTCGTCCTGTTTATTGACTTCAATCCATTTTTGAAAAAATTCCTGTTGCAGTGAAGGTGTAATGCGTGTGAGCAGCTCCGTTATTCTTTGAGAGGTCAAAGAACCATTGTATGGAGCACGGTTACGGGCAATCCACTCTGAAACATGACATAATGCACCACCTTCACTGACAAGATAATAAGCACCTGTCAGAATCTGCTGCCAATCGTCAGCGAACACATTCTGAAGTAATGGCTTTAGCCCGGTTTCATCTGCCATTTTGTCAAGCAACAGGGAAACGCCTATATTTGTTACAATACAATGTTCTTTATTTTCTTGCAGCTTCACTTTATTTTTTGCAGCATCACCTTTTTTACGATTCGCTACTATAGCACCTGTATCCGGATCCAGGTGTCCAACGCTTACGCGTTTGTGCTTGCATGTTTTAGTTTCTTTATCCCAGTAGGTTGTATTCTCGTAAACATAGGTTTTACCATTCGGATTCTTCACATAAACGTATGATGACATGTATTTCTCCTTACAAAACAGTGTATAATTATTATAATTATATTATACATTTTATACACTATTTTGTAAAGAGAAATACAAAAAAAATCCAGTATTTATGCGGGTTTTAGAACACGTTCGATATGACATGTGTATAATTTTTTCGGGAGATTAGGTTAAATATAATAACGAAACGCTGAACAAATTGGCAGAACAATACTATGCTTCCTCATTTAGTATTGTTCCCGGTTCAGCGGAAATGAATGAGGCATTACGGACATGGACAGATTCCAATCCTGGAGGACTTCTGAGTGAT
>JBGVHB010000109.1:0-2474 GCA_045121975.1 Roseburia sp. | reverse complement strand
AATTTGCACTTCCATAAGGTGAAATGTATTGACACAAAAAATACAGTATGATAGTATTGCCATTAGAAGAAAGAAAGGCACATTTTGTGTAAGGTGAGGAAATGATTAATAGATAATTTGATTTAAGTAAGACACATATAGTTATTGAGCCTGTAGAGAATAGGTTTGTTTTGTGTACGCTTAAGTTGGATTATCGCAAGAGGCATTTCCTTTGTTTTCCTTTTGGAAAAGAAATAAGGGTCTATTTAGCGAGTCTATTTTTGCGTATGCAAAAAAGACTCGTTTTTGTGTGTTCAAAATAATAATTGGCTCAGACTTCGAAAAGGAGAAACTTTAATGTTGCAGATAAAAAAATTAAATTTAACACATAAAAAAGACCTGAGAATAATTCTTAATGATTTCAACCTTGTGCTAAATGATGGAGATAAGGCAGTTATTATTGGAGAAGAGGGAAATGGGAAATCGACATTAATGAAGTGGATATACAATCCGTCGCTTGTAGAAAACTATATAGAAGCAGATGGGGAAAGGATAATGGGACACGAACGTCTTGGTTATCTTCCGCAGGAGATGCTCGATGAAGATAAGGAAAAAACAATATACGAATATTTTTCTGAAGAGGAAATATTCTGGGAGAAAACGCCTAAAGAATTGTCTGTTATTGCGGGAAAATTTGGAATGAAAAATGATTTTTTCTACAGTAACCAGACAATGGGTAGTCTTTCAGGAGGCGAAAAAGTCAAGACACAACTTATGAGGCTTTTCATTCGCGATGTTTCTGTGCTGTTGTTGGACGAACCTTCCAATGACATCGACATTGCGACGCTTACATTACTGGAAAAAATCATAAATGACTGGAAGCACATTGTGCTTTTTATTTCACACGATGAAACGCTGATAGAGCGTACTGCCAACATGGTGATACATATCGAGCAGATTATACGAAAAACAAAGGCGAGATATACCGTGGCAAAGCTTCCCTATAGACGCTATGTGGAAGAACGGCTTCATAAATTTGAAATCCAAAAACAGCGGGCACTGAGTGACCGTAGGGAGAAAAAGATTCGCGATGAAAAATATCAAAGAGTTATGCAGAGTGTACAAGGTGCATTAAGAAGTTGTACCAGACAAGCACCGTCTGTTGCCAAAAACTTAAAGGACAAAATGCATACGGTTAAGGCAATGGAACGAAGATTTGAAAAAGAAGATGAAAATATGACTCAGATGCCGGAACAGGAAGAAGCAATCTTTGTCAAATTAGGGGATGAAAACTCACACATTCCCGCAGGAAAAACGGTCATAGAATATGAACTTTCAAAGCTTGTGACTCCGGATGGCAAAAGAATTTTAGCAGAAGGAATTCATTTAAAAATAAAAGGTTCAGAAAAAATCTGTATGATAGGAGCCAACGGGGCAGGAAAAACGACTCTTCTAAAAAAGATAGCGGAAGAACTCCTAAATCGGAATGACATTAAAGCAGAATATATGCCTCAAACTTATGAAGACCTGCTGGATTTGGATGTTACACCGGTTGATTACCTTGATAAAACAGGAGATAAAGAAGAGCGTACAAGAATTAGAACATACCTTGGTTCACTTAAATACACACCAGATGAAATGGAGCATCCGATTCGGGAGTTATCAGGCGGACAAAAGGCGAAAGTGCTTCTCTTGAGGATGAGCTTAAGTGGTGCAAATGTTCTTATTCTGGATGAACCGACAAGAAATTTTTCACCATTGTCCGGTCCGGTAATAAGAAAAATGCTCCGAGAATTTCCGGGGGCTGTCATTAGCATTTCTCACGATAGAAAGTATATTGAAGAGGTGTGCGATAAAATATATCAGCTAAATCCTAATGGATTACAGCTAATTGGTGATTGATAACAAAAAGGATGAAAGACTGACAAATTTCAGGCTTTTAGTGAGTTGGAAAGCATACAAAGATTTGAATTTGGAGGATAGATTATGGTACGTACAGAAGATGCATGTGAAATTATAAAATATGCTTTGCAAAACGAAATTAAAGTATATTTAGATGGCGGATGGGGTGTTGATGCACTTCTTAAAAGAGAATCAAGAATACACAATGATATTGATTTGTTTGTTGAACTGAAACATTATCATGATTATATTTATGTGATTAAGCAGCATGGATTTGAGGAAGTAAATACTGATTATACAACGGATGGTCATACTGTCTGGAAAGATGATAAACAAAGAATCATTGATTTACATTGTTTTGAATTTACAGATGACGGAATTGTTTATGAGGGAGATATATTTCCATCAAAAACTTTTTCCGGTATTGGAAAAGTTGGAGATATAACTGTTTCTTGTATTGAACCATTGAGTCAGGTAATGCTTCATTTGGGATATGAACACGATAAAAATGATGTGCATGATGTGATGCTGTTGTGTGAAACATTTCAAATAGCAATACCAGATGAATATAAGGAAAAGTAAAATTTCAGTTT
>JBGVHB010000108.1:0-2237 GCA_045121975.1 Roseburia sp. | reverse complement strand
AATAGAAAATATTGAATTGATATTTGTTGATGATGCTTCTACAGATAATGGTTGCACTTGGAAAATGCTACAGGAATTTGAAAGTGCGTATCCTGAAAGTATTCTAGTTTTAAAGTTACAGGAAAACATGAAGCAAGGTGGTGCAAGAAATATTGCGCTACAATATGCTACGGGGGAATATATCGCATTTGTAGATGCCGATGATTTTGTTGATACAAATTTTTTACAAAAAAACTATCAATGTGCAAAAAATACTGATGCTGACCTTGTACAATTTGAATATAACTATTATACCGATTTTTTAGGTACTGTCACTTCTGGCAGAAAAATATTTCCTGAAATTATTAACATACACTCTCCAGACGAAAGAAAACATCTCTTACTCTCTGAAAAAATCACGTACGGATGCTGGAATAAACTCTATCGCCATTCGATGATTCAGGAAGCAAAAGTTGCCTATGCAGAGCATGTCATATACGAAGAACCTCTTTTTGTATATCCTCTATTATTTTATGATTCGAGGGTCAAAAGGTATGTCCTAACATAACCTTGTAACCATAAATTTGTACCTTGAAAACTTCACATAAATGAGATTTTTCAAGACATAAGTAGTATAATTAGAGTATCTTATGGAAGTGGAGATTTACTTATGTCTTTTAAAGAAAACGATTGTCAACAGCTTACATTAAACGATGCCGTTTGGGGGCTTACCGAGCGTGAAAACAGAATGCTGCAAAAATCCTGGGCAACACATTTTGCAGACAAAATTTTCCCATTGATTGATGAAAACAAATTTGCCTGTTTATACAGTGAAAAGGCCTCACGTCCCAATACACCGGTAAACGTAATTATCGGAGCTCTTATTATCAAGGAGCTGTTTAACATGACGGATGATGAACTTGTTGAATCTCTTATGTTTGACATCAGATTTCAGTACGCCCTCCATACTACGAGTTTTAAGGAACAGCCTTTAAGCGATAAAACATTAAGCCGCTTTAGAAACCGATGCTACAATTATGAACTGACCCATGGAAAAGATCTGATTCATGACACGATCACTGAGCTTTCTATGGAAATGGCAAAGCTTATGAAAATCAATGGCCAGATTCAGCGCATGGATTCCCTGATGATCGCATCAAACATAAAGAAATTAAGCCGCATGGAGTTACTCTATACCTGCCTTTCCAACTTTGTCAAATATCTTCATAAAACTAAAGAGGATGACAAAATTGAAGGTCTTGAGAGTTATTATGATCCAAAGGATTTCAACCAGGTTATCTATCATCAGCGGCAGGAAGATTATGCAGACCGGCTTGCAGGTATCCTGTCTGATGCCAATTCACTTATGGAAAAATGCAATGGCAGCTATGATGATGTTCCAGAATATCAGCTTCTGGTGAGGGCATTTTCGGAGCAGGTATTCGTGGAAGAGGACGGCTCCCTTAGACTGAAAACAGCGGAAGATGGCGAAATGAATTCAACGATTCTCCAGAATCCATCAGATCCAGATGCAACCTATAGGGAAAAAGCAGGCAAACAGCATCGTGGGTATTCTGCGAATATTACAGAATCTGTTGGCGAAGGAAACTCAGTGGTAACTGACTATCAATATGATCAAAACATCCATAGTGACAGCGACTTCCTCAAAGAACACCTTGATGCCACAGATAAAAAGCCGGAAGAAGCAACACTTGTAGCAGATGGTGCATTCAGTGGTGAAGAAAACCGTGCCCTTGCAGAAAGCAAAAACATCAAGCTTGTAACCACAGATTTACTAGGCAGAGATACCAAAGATATCTATGCTGACTTTACTTTTTCCGATGACGGAAAAGGCATACTTTTATGTCCGGCAGGTAATCAGCCCAAGAGCACTTCATTTGTCAAAAGCACAGGAAAAGTACGCGCATCCTTCAACAAAAACAAATGTGAAAACTGTCCTCACAGAGACCAGTGTAATCCAAAAATATCCAACAAAACCAGTGCTGTATATGTTTCAAAGGCATCTCATGAAAGAGCCAAAGCCCAGCGTTTTACCCAGACATGGCAGCATAAATTTCTGGGGAGAATTCGAAATGGAGTAGAAACAATTCCGTCAGTCCTTCGGAGAAAGTATGGTGTAGATCATATGCCTGTGCGTGGAAAAATCCGTACCAAGCATTGGTTTGGATTTAAAATTGGAGCATTAAATTTTCGTAAGCTGCTAAAATATTCAAGCAGCATGGATAACTGCGCCCAAA
>JBGVHB010000107.1:0-1591 GCA_045121975.1 Roseburia sp. | reverse complement strand
TAGTGTCTGCTGATTAAACAGATAATTGCAAGCTCCAACTGTTATTTTTCTTCCATTTTAAGAAAAGATAAAAAAGAGTATAAAGTATCAGTCTCTTCATCCTAAACAGATTAGAGACAAATACAGATAATGCGATAGATGTAAGCTGTGTTTCCTGTAACTTTGTAGTGATACATCCCATACCGTAACAGCGTTTATCTACACTAAATGCTCTTTCCACTTCAATTCTATCCGTATTATCCTGATACTCTTGTTTTTTATCAACTTTTACAGTTGGACTTGGTCGACCAAGCTTTGGACCGGATAACCGGATTCCGTGTTCTTTACAAAACTTGCGATTTTCTCTTGTTCGGTATATTTGGTCTGCCAGTACCCGTTCCGGATAACATCCGGTTCTTTCTCTGAAGCGTTCCACTGCTTCTATCAGGCATTTGCTTTCGTTGTATGCTTCAAACGATATTTTTTCAATCCGGCTGTAACCATCATTGTCAATGCTGAGGTCCAGCTTTGCTCCAAATTCTACCGGCGCCTTTGTTTTTCCTCTTACTATTGGACGAATCCAGGACTGTGAAAGGCTTACTATTCGGTGTTCTACAGAGTGTGTTTTGTTATCATACATATATTTCTGTTGTTCATACAACTTGCAGATGGTCAGATACAATGAAATTTCATTCTTCTCCAATGCATAACCATCACTCATGAACTGCTCCAAATACCTGATGTCTCTTGCTACATATCCGAGCTGTCTGCGTAGTGCTTTTCTGATTTTTTTGTTGGCATGTTTTTTACTTTTGGCAAATGCCAGATAATCTTTTCTTGCTTTCTTTCGGTATCTTCTTGGAAGAGGCAGACCATATATTTTATGAAAACGATACAGGATCGTTTCCAGTTTTTCTCTTGCTTCATTGAGCAGCGAAACATCCTGTGGATATCGAATGTTTACCGGAGCACAGGTTGCATCCAGCATTAAAGTTCCCTGATTTTCTTTTTCTTCATTTTTTGAATCAGAAGGATCACCGGATGCAGACGGAGTGTTATTATCATCATCTTTATGAGCCAGCAGATACTCATTTACTTCCATCAGCATTTCAGCAGAAATACGCTTACGGAAAAGTACCAATGTACTTGCATCAAACGGAGCTTCCTCCTGATAACCGGAAAGACCGATAAAGTACTGCAGATATGGATTTTCTGTAATCTGTTCCACCAGTTCACGATCGCTATACTGAAACTTTGTTTGAATGATCAACGCCCCCAATGCCATACGAAGCGGTTTTGCAACGTTACCTTTGCTGCTTGGAAACTGTTCTGCATATTTTGCTTCAAATTCGTCCCATGGAATCAAATCAGCCAGTTTAATCCATCGATTTTGGGGATTCATTTTGAGTCCCATTGGCTGATTAAAATCTAAAAATGAATGCTGTAATTTATCAATTGGTTTGTACACGATTTTTCGCCCCTTTATAGTGAAATATATCAAAAAACTGCAAGAAAAAAGATTTCATTTTACCAAAAACCTTGCATTTATTTTACCACAAATTGGGCTAAAAGTCAGCATTTTCAAGGATTTTCTGTTAATCAGCAGACACTA
>JBGVHB010000106.1:0-2372 GCA_045121975.1 Roseburia sp. | reverse complement strand
GTGGAAACTTACAAGTTCACGTGAATTGTTCTTGCTTACTTTCTCTGGCTGGGCAACCGGTTCCTGAACAGGAGCTGCAGGTGCAGCTGGTCTTACAGGTACGCGTGTATCTACAGGCTGAACAGTCTTAGGTTCCTGGGTGAGAGCAGCCTTGAGCGGGCTGTCTGCCTCGCCTCCTAGGGTCGCCTGTCTGAATTTCTCGAATGGGTCCTTCTTTGCCATATTCGTATATTTTTATATAATTATATAAATATATTTTTCTATAAATCTATGTTCTAGGCCTGCAGAATGCGTAATGCGAGCTGCTGAGCTACTTCCACATAGTCACTTGTTGCCTTGCCACTTGGATCTAGGTCATAGATGCTTTCCTTAAGGGAAACGGCCTGCTGCATCTTGGTAGCCTTTCTGATTACAGGCTCGATGACTGCCTGGCCAAGGTCCTGCTTGATCTTATTGAGGTAGAGTTCGGAAACCTTGTTCTTCTCAAATCTAGTAACAATGACACCGGTAAGCTTGAGACCCTTGTTAAGTCTTTCGTTGCTCTTCACGTCTGCAAAGAGATTGGCAACCATCACAAGACCTGAGTAGCTGAGCTGGTCAGCTGTTGTCACCATCACCAGATGATCAGCTGCGATCATGGCATTATAAGTGATGAGTCCGAGAGCAGGTGGACAATCGATGAGAATGAAATCATAATTTGCCTTGACATCCTTAAGAAGGTCGAGAAGGAGATACTCGCGTCCGGCGATTGCAGCTGTGTCTCTGTCAAAGTTTGAAAGAGAAAGATCCGAAGCCACGAGGTCCATGTTCTCGCCTACGTTCTCGATGGAGAAAAGGTCAGGGTTCTGGAATGCATCACGTATTGAAACCTCTCTCTGAGAAGGATCAAGCGGAGATACTATCGAAGTCAGGTTCGCCTGCGAATCCAGGTCGACAAAGAGAACCTTCTTTCCCATTCTTGCCCAAGCCTGTCCGATGGCAACACATGTAGTGGTCTTACCTACACCACCCTTATTATTTGCAAAGCATACTGTCTGTCCCATAATTATCATTCATAATTAGATTACAAATTTATATAAAAATATAAACATATCAAAATATAAATATAGAAATCTATAAATATATTTTTATATAAAACATCATTCTAGATACGTCAGTTGATACAAATAGTATGCTGGCCAGAATCGTGATGTAAGGTTATGCAGGAATTTCTAATTCTGAAACTCGCTAATATGTGGGGTAGGAGAGTGGGTATTAGGTGATAAATTTGGGGGCAGTTGCCGAATTAATGAAGACTATCAGCCAGAAGATCAGTGGGAGAATCCAGGATAAAAGCGAGTAATGGAATTATGTATTAATTAATGTAAGGCTGAAATCGCCATTAGTTTGTATATCCTTGTATATCAATAAATTACAAAAGCATAATTTTCTATTAAAGCGAGAATAAGAATAAGATTATAGGGATTAAATGGGAGAAAAAGAATGTTTTGGCGAGATGACGCTCGAGTCCTGGCACCAGTTCAGATCCTCTTTATTCTTTCATCGATTTAGTCAGCTATTTGTGTATCTATTTTAGACAATACCTATTAATGTCTTAACGCGAATTTGCACAAATCGTGTATCTGCCTGATTTGCAGTTCGCTGTGAAGTTCGATGAAAAAATTAGGGCGAGTCCTGGAATAAATGAACGCGAGTTCTGGAATTAAGATTTAGCGTAGTTGTGCGAGTTTAGGAATGTCGGTGGGTATTTGGCGAGTTTTAGAATAAATGATGGTACTTCTTCATGTTCAATTGTTGATAACTTGCCCGGATTCCTCATTTTCTTTATTTTTTCATCGTAAAAGGGCTTTGCCCCGTATTGTTTATCTAATTATAGATATAACTTATTAATGTCTTAACACTTATTTTGCACTTTGATGTAAGAGATTTGATTTCAGTTAGTTGCACCGCTCTTATTAAATATTAAAACGAGGTATGTAATTCGTTAGTGCGAGTAATGGAATGTCTGACCTATTATATATAAGCGAGGTAGGTAATTATCGATTATTAAATGCGAGTTTTAGAATAGAATGGCCTGTTCTAGATCTGGAATTTGTGTTGTTTTTCTCGGATTTAAGTTCTCGGGGTCCTATATTTTTTAGGATATCATAACTGCAACGTTTTCAGAAAGTTTATTCGTGTTCTATTTCTGTCTGGAATTTATTTAGCGAGTTTTAGAATGATTTACTTCATTTTACTTTCAATTCTCATTCTCGCAAATTTAATCTTTGATTTTCTTTCATTTTAGCGAATTATTCATAACTTTGCTCGCAAAATAAAGTGATACATAATTCTTATTCTCGTTCAAATGGCTAATTTATCCGAAGGAAAAG
>JBGVHB010000105.1:0-124565 GCA_045121975.1 Roseburia sp. | reverse complement strand
TCATATGTTCATAATAATCGGTAAAGATGGATTGCAAAATATTCATAATAGAATTTTACAATAAAGAAAGATAAAGAAAAACCCCTTCCCCTCATGAATGAGGGGTTAGGGGAGTTGAGAGTGTCGAAGACACTTTTTTATCTTTGTGGTTATCTATGTAAGTCAAAACTGCCATAAACATGATAACAAAACTAAATAATTCACTCCAGGAAACCATAAGCACCATCCTTTACTTTAGGTCTCGGAATGGAGAGGGCACGCCTGCCAGCTCCCTTGGTAAATGTATTAAAGGTATAGTATATTTTATGTGTTTTATTGGAAAATAGAACTTTAAAATCCAAAGAAAAAACAAGCATATTTACTGCATGTCTCGAATAAGATATTAGTAGTAGAAATAAGGAGGTAACGATTCATGGAGTGTTTCATAACAAATGCAGCGACAGTTATCGCAGCAATTGGTGCAATTGCTTTTATGGTATCTGTCATCACACAGGTATTCAAGGGAGTAGGAGTTTTAGCAAAGATACCAACAGACCTTTTAGTTCTTGTTTTATCCGTTGGCATTACGGTAGCTGCTTTTATTGCATATATGCAGTCTATGAATGCAGTTATCGTCTGGTACATGATTGCAGCAGCTGTGATGGCAGGTTTTGTGGCGGCATTTGTTGCAATGTATGGCTGGGAGAAATTATCTGAGCTGTGGAAAAGATTCGGAAAGGAGGAGAAGGAGAGTTAAAAGAAGTTGCTTTAAATTTCGACTTTGGTATAATGTATACATATTAATTTACAGCAGTTTCTGAATACATTCGAAACAGCAGAGAAGATTCAGAATGAAGGAGATACGAATGAATACTGAAACAAAGTCATGTCAGATTTTAAATCGTGACGCAATCAAATATTTTGCTATGTTTGCCATGTTATTAAACCATATTGCAAACATATTTCTGACACCGGGAACATTTCTTGCGGAATTATTTTTTGATATAGGTTATTTTACTGCGATTACGATGTGTTATTTTTTGGTGGAGGGCTATCATTATACGCGCTCTAAGAAAAAGTATGGTATGAGGCTTTTTATATTTGCATTGCTGTCACAATTCCCTTTTAGCTTTGCATTCAACAATGGCGGCGGTCTGAATATGATATATACCTTATTCATATGTTTCCTGATATTGGTAGTGAGGGAAAAGGTAAAAGATGCAGCAGGGAAAAATGTGTTGGTGTTTTTATTAGTGCTTGCAACGGGAATTGGTGACTGGGCATTTTTTGCTGCGATATTTGTCATCATGTTTGATATCGCAGGAAAAGATACAAAGAAATTCTGGCGGACTTATGTGGTTGGAATCATTTTATTTGGCTTGCTGCAATTTTTAGACTATTCTTCAAGCTGTTCTGGCATCAAAGCATTAGTATGTGCAGCAGGAGCATGTTTGGGAATGCTTGCATCCGGTCTGATTCTTCGATATTTCTATAATGGAAAGAGAGCGAAGCATGGACAAAATATTTCAAAGTGGTTTTTCTATATCTTCTATCCGGCACATCTTTTGGTATTAGGGATTATAGCCAGGATGATGTAGGGAAGCAAAGATTGTTATTAACTTGATTATTTTATGATTTTGTTATAAAATACATTTAACAAGGGAGCCGATAAGGTGAGTGCACTTCACCCGTTCCGGCGAATTTATAATGTTATATGAAAGTAGTCGTCATTCTCGCCAAAGAACAGGACGGCTACTTTTTATGTCTGCGGTTATCTATGTAAGTTAAAATTGCCATCAGCATGATGACAAAGCTGAACAAGTCATTCCACGAAACCATAAGCACCATCCTTTCCGTTAGGTCTCGGAACGGATGGGAGCACGTCCTATCAGCACCCCTGATAAATGTATCAATATATTAACATAAATATGTAGTAAATACCACATGTTTAATAAAAACGAAAGTTTACTTTTGGAAACGAAAGCGCAGATATATCGTTTTATAGTTGAATAAATCCGTTTTATCTGACATATGCTATGCTCAAAATACCAACACAATTTCAAAACAACAACTTGAAATAGCTTGATAGAAAGGGCATAGCAGAATATGAATAATAAAGAAAAAGAACAGATGGCTCGCCAGAAGAACTTAAACAAATTCAACAGCATAACGCAGAAAGTGAAAGTCGAAAACCAGAATCAGACACACAATGCGCGTAAAGAAGGAATCAACCCCATCAATCAGAATCGATAAAAAAGCCAGTACAAAATGTTACGTGAAACGTATCCTGCCATATTGGCATTATCATAGTGTTATATCATTCGCATTTATTCTTTCAGCAATAAAAAGTTTTAAGAGCGGTGAAAAAAAACTTGAAATTCTACTGTTTTTTCCGATGAAATCGTTATATTTTATGTCCGCTCAAGGTCTTTACACCCACAAAAAAGTGTTCGCATGGAAAAGGAAATTTCCGTTCCAATGCGGACACTTTTGATTGTGGGTGTAAAACGCAATGAGCGGACACAAAACGTTTATTCATCGGAAAAAAGCAGAGAATTTCTAAGTTTTTATCCACCGTTCTCAAAACTTTTCCTTGTAAAAGAATAAATGCGAATGGCACAACCTTCCAAATAATGCCAATATGGCAGGATAATGCTACATATCCCATTTTGTACTGTTTTTTTATTTAATCGTGGCGTTCTTCCCTGCAGTCATAGGTTTCGCAGAAGCGTGCTGCGAAAGCAGGCTCTTCACCTGCGGCATAAAGATGAGAAATGTCACCAAAGCTGTTTACGCGGAAGATGGCAGTTCCCTCGCGGCGTTCTTCTGTATAAATCGAAGTAACGGAGGTTGGAGCAGCACAGGTGTGATGCCATAAAACCATCGGAGAAACATTCATCAGATGGCTTAACAGCACGCATTCCAAACCAAAGTGGCAGAAGAATGCAATGGTATCTCTGTTTGGTGTATCGACGCGGTAGCTTTCGCCGTCTCGTACATAACCGTATTTTGCCAACAGAGCATCAAAATTTTGAATTACCCAGTCGTATTCTTCTTTGACTTTTCCTGCATTCATATGCTCATTTGTGCCCCAAAGGTCGCGTCGGAAAAATTCCTCTTCCTTTGTCCAGTCTTCTGGCAGCCAGTCCCAGGCAATCGAATCGTGCTCTATGACATCCGGGCGCATGATACGTGGAGAAAATTCCCGCAGCCACTCGCATTCTGTCGCAGTACGGTTCATTTTCTTTAAGGTTAAAGATGCCGTATCTTTGGCGCGTCCAAGTGGAGAAACATAGAAATCCTTGATATTCATTTGTGAGATGCGCTCCGATAAAAGCTCTGCCTCGCGCCAGCCTTTTTCGGTAAGGGAATCGTGTTCGTAATCAGGGTCACCATGTCTGATGATTAAAAGACGCATTTATTTTTCCTCCCCATAAGTCGTTTTTTTGATAAAATAAGTGTACTTTATCTCATAGGTGAAGTCAAATTTTCTTGTCAGATAAGGAATGGAATGATAGAATCACAATAGAATAATTGCTTTGGGGGAATTGTGATGAAGAAAAAGAAAACAAACGCAACATCAATATTAGGACTTGCAACAGAGCTTGCAGCAATCCTTGCTATGGCAGTGAATTATTTTAATGGAAATCCAATTCCAAGATACAGCATTTATCTTTTTATCGGTGGATTTATCATCACAATTGCCGGAGCAGGAATTTCGATGCGGGAAAATGGAAAGTAAAATGAGAAATAATGCATTACATATCGTAATCTGTGATGATGAAACGTCACAGATTTCTTTATTGGAAAATTATGTAGAAAAATGGGCGAAAGAATGCAATATAGAGGTATTTGTGCAGAACTGCAGGAATGCAGACCAGTTTCTTTTTCTGTGGGAAGAAAGAAAAGATGTGGACATTCTGCTGCTTGATATTGAGATGCCGGGCATGGACGGCATGGCACTTGCTAAGCGCTTGCGAAATGGCGGAGAGCAGCTGCAGATATTGTTTATTACCGGAATCGTTGACTACGTCATGGAAGGCTATGATGTGGAGGCGGTTTCTTATTTATTAAAGCCTGTGAAAGAAGAGCGTTTTTTTGAATGTATGGAGCGTGCAAGAAAACGAATTGGCAGGGAAGAGGCAGTACTTTTATTAGAGGCAGCAGGAGAAGTGGAAAAAATACGTCTAAAAGACATCAGTTATCTGGAAAGTGACGGACACGACACCTTAGTTTATCAGGATGCAAAGGTACTTCGCAGTAAGCTTGGAATTCAAAAACTGGAAAAAGAAATCACAGAAAAAAGCGGGATGTTTTACAAAATACACCGCTCTTATTTGATAAATTTTTCACATATTCAAAAGATTACAAGAAAAGAAGTACAGATGGATACGGGAGCAGCAATTCCTATTCCGCGTGGCAAATGGGAGGCTTTGAATCAGGCGTATCTTAATTTTTATCGGAAAAATCAGGAGATTTAGGCTGCATGGGAAAAATTGCATTAGAGACAATCTATCTGGCATTGTATTGGTATACAGTAGAGCAGACAGGCACAATCAAAAAAGGAAAAGGAAGACGCATCATCACGCTGCTTTTGGCGGTGGTGTTTTTGGGAGCATCATTCGTATGGGATGTTTACCGGGGAATGTTATTAGAAAACAACAGGGCTTTTTATCTGACAGGCAGGATGCAGCTTGCAGAAGGGCTTGCATGGGGTGCGGTTACGATTTTATTTTTGCTGTTTGATTTATTTTTTGATGATGAGCCATTTTGTCTGCAATGGTGGCGGATTGCGCTGGTTGGAGCTGTATTGATTATTTTTTCAGGCATTGGCGTGGATTGTTATGTGGCAAATGGCATTTTTTTGTGGATAATTTTTCGGATTTTAGCTGGAAAAAGAGGATATTTAAGCTGGCAGAATGGACTTGTGCTGGGAAGTATTTACGGAGCATTATCAGGCGTTGTTTATCTGTTTGAAAAAGGAATGATACAGCTTACAGAAATAGCGTCTGTGGGAAAGAATACAGAAAGCATTTTTTTATTTGTTTTGTTAGTATTAGAATTTTTGCTGCTTCTTTTGACGGAAGGAACACTTTTTTCATACAAAAAAGGATTTGAAACACAGACGGAGCATTTTCAGCAGGATATGTTGAGCCACCAATATGAAGAAATCAAAAATATTTATCTGAATATGCGCGGCTGGCGGCATGATTATCATAATCATTTACAAGTAATGAAAGCGCAGATAGCGTTGGAAAATTATGATGAGTTGGAAATCTATTTAGATGAGTTAGAACGTGATTTAGATGGCGTGGATACCTATGTTAAATCAGGAAACTTAATGGCGGATGCCATTTTAAACAGCAAATTAACACTTGCAAAGGAACGTGACATCAGGATAAACTGCAAGGTAAAACTGCCGGAACAGCTTGCGGTTGCGGACGTGGATTTGTGTGTGATTTTAGGAAATCTTTTAGACAATGCGATAGAAGCATGCGAACAGATTGAAGAGGATAAGCGTTTTCTCCGTATTTATATGATTGTGAATAAAAGCCAGCTCTATATTTCCATCCAGAATGGGGCAAAGGAAGAACTTAATTTTAACGAGCGCAATTATATTACAAATAAAAGAGGCAGTCATGGGTTTGGAATGCGCCGCGTAAAAGCAATGGTCGATAAATATAGTGGTTACTTAAATCTTGCAAATGAGCCGGGAATTTTTGCAGCAGAAGTAACCATGCCTCTTGACATTCAATAAAAATACATTTCATGAAAAATAAATAACATTTCGTGCAGGAATTTCCATAATTGGAGATTCCTGTTTTATCATGTGCTAGAAAAGTGTTGGTACGCAAAAAGCTTGTGTACTGTAGAAGATTTTGTGGGCATTGTGATACAAGGAGGAAGAGACTGCGATGAAAAAAGAAGAGAAAGGAAAGCGTTACCCATTGTGGGATAATTACCGTTATGCGTTTGAACGCTTAAAGAAGTTCGAAGGGACGAAGGCATTTGTTATCTGCGGTACGGATATTCTGGTAGAAATTATCTATCCGTTTTTAGCAATGGCGCTGCCAAGTGCTGTTGTGGCACTTTTGGTGAGCAATTTGACCCCGAAAATCATCCTTGCCGGAATTATTGGCTATGTTGTGCTGCTACAGCTGGTGAGGCTTTTAAAGGAGAATTTGTGGCAGCTAAGCTACAAAACCTTATTTACGTTCCGCGGAAAAATGTTTGGGGAATATTTTGAAAAAAGTCTGACTGCGGATGGACAGTTTATTGAGAGTACCAAAGGACAGGAAAAAATGGATGCAGCCCGTCAAAATGTATATGAAGGAAACCAAAAGGGCGTGGAAGCATTTGTGCGGGCACTTAATAATGCAGTTATTAATCTGGGCGGAATGGCAGTTTATGCTGTGATTATCGGACGAAAAAGCCTGCCGCTGCTCCTGTTTTTAATTGTTTTAACAGCAGTTACCGCCTTTGGAAATTATCTGGCAGGCGAAGCGAGCTACCAAAATGAAGAGGAAGAGCGCAGGGTGTGGACGAGTTTTCAGTATTTGAAAACACAGTCGCTTACTCCTGCAAATGGAAAAGACATCCGCTTATACCACATGAAGGAATGGTTTGTAAAAGAATTTGATGATGTCATAAATGAAGATATTGCGTTACAGGAAAAGGAGCAGAAAGGCTTTGTAAAAGCAGGGATATTAGAAAAGTGCTTGTCTTTTGTGCGTGATGGTGTGATTTATGCATATCTGATTTATGAAATGATGCAGGGAAATATCGAAATCAGTGTATTTTTACTGTATGTGGGCGTAGTTTCCAGCTTTGGAACATGGATGGAAGCCTTTTTTGATGCTGTCCAGAAAATTTTGCAGAACAACAGGATTATGAATGCCTATCGCGATTACTTAGAGGATGGCGTGGTTTCTTATGAGGATAAAGAAACAATCGCAAATGCAGGAGCGACACACGAGCTTCGGCTGGAAAATGTCTGTTTCCGTTATGAGGGAGAGACAGAGGATACGATTAAAAACTTAAATCTGACCATTCGGCCGGGTGAGAAGTTAGCACTTGTCGGCATGAATGGAGCAGGAAAGACGACTTTAATCAAGATGATTTGCGGATTATACCGTCCGACTGCTGGAAAAATTTATCTCGATGGTGTTGATATTTCAAATTTAAATCAGAAGGAATATTTTAAGGAATTTGCAGTTGTGTTCCAGGATGTGTTTACATTTTCCTTTACGCTAGAGGACAATGTTACCTGTGTGCCGAAGGAGGATGTGGATACGAAGCATCTGCAGGACTGTTTGAAAAAAGCGGATTTATGGGACAAAGTAGAGGACTTGGAATTTGGTACAAAAACAAGCATGAATAAGGATTTAGATGCAAAAGGCGTGACATTATCCGGCGGTGAATTGCAGAAACTGATGTTAGCACGTGCACTTTATAAGGATGCTCCAGTCGTGGTTTTAGATGAACCGACGGCAGCACTTGACCCGATTGCAGAGAGCCGCATGTATGAAAAATATTATGATTTGACAAAAGGAAAAACAAGTATTTTTATCTCACACAGACTTAGCTCTACCAGATTTTGTGACCGGATTCTTTTTATGGAAAATGGGCGGATTACAGAACAGGGCACGCATGAGCAGCTGCTAGAAAAAAAAGGTGCATATGCCAATATGTTTGAGGTGCAGGCACATTATTACCAGAAAAAACAGCAGGAGGAAGAGATTTATGCATAAATTAAAAGAACGTTTCGCATTTCATAAAACAGGATTCCGTCTGCTGAAAATTGCGCATTCGATTGATGCGCTGTTAATTCCGGTCAGCTTACTAGAATGTTTTTTTCAGATTATAGTGACATTTCTTTCCCTGTTTTTATCAGCTGATTTGATTGATGCGTTGTTAAATAAAGACTACCGTATGGCAGCAGTTTATGTGCTTTTATTGATTATTCTTAATATTATTCTTGGAATTGCCGGGCATTTCTTAAGAAAAGAAATCAGTAAAAGTTCCACAAGATGTACACGTGCATTTACCAAAATGCTGCGGGAAAAAATGATGTCCATTGATTATGAGCTGGTAGAAGAACCAAAGATAACAGAGAAGATTCGTTTTGCAGAGCGTTCTGCACAGATGCAGGGAGGCTTATCGGAGATTGTGAGAAATTATACGCAGCTTTTCAAAAACGCAGTCACTATGGCTGCATCTGTCGGCATGGTTTTTTCACTTTGTCTGAAAGCTCCGGCAAAAACAGAGGGAATATTAGGATTATTTGCAGGAAAAGCAGGAACGGTATTGATATTTTTGAGTGTTTTAGGAGTAAGTATCTGGCTGTCTAAAATCATGGGTGGCAGATATTTAGAGCGGATGAGAAAGAGCATTAAAGAGCACACAGGAGTAGAAATAAGACTTGGTTATCTGGCGGACAATATCTTTATGAATTATAAGGCGGCAAAGGTTATCCGTATATTTGGAATGGAAGAAATGCTGATAAAAAATGGCAGGGAAGAGCTTGCCAAAACAAATGATTATTTTGCAGAAACTGGTGAGATGGAGCGTGGAAAGGCAGTTGCGCAGACTGCGTCAAACAGCTTATTTGTGGTAGTTTCTTATATTCTGGTTGCAGTCAAGATAATTACCGGAGCAGTCAGTGTTGGTTCGTTTACCAAGTATGTGGGAGCGTTGAATCAGTTTGGTACTGCATTTTCAGCTTTTACCTCTGACTATGTGAATTTAGAGCAGATATGTGCCTATTTAAAAGAATTCTTAAATGTATTAGATATTGAAAATATTCATACAAAAGGCACAATTCCAGTAGAAAAACGGTTAGATGGCGAGTATGAGATAGCATTTGAGGATGTCAGCTTTCATTATCCGGGAAATGAGGAGCTTGTGCTAGAGCATGTCAATTGTAAGCTTAACATGAAAAGAAAAATGGCGGTCGTTGGAAGAAATGGTGCAGGAAAAACAACCTTTATCAAGCTGCTTTGCAGGCTTTACGAGCCAACGGAAGGACGTATTACATTAAATGGTATTGACATTCGAAAATATAAGGAAGAGGAATACCGCGATTTATTTGGTGTTGTGTTTCAGGATTTTAAACTTTTTTCTTTTCCTGTGTGGGAAAATGTTGCAACCGGGCTTACACGTGAGGATGAAAAAATCTGGAAGTGTTTAGCGCAGGCAGGGGCGGCAGAAATCGTTGAAAATATGAAAGACGGCTTAGACACTTATTTATACAAGCATCGGGGAGATGGTGTGGAAATCAGTGGTGGTGAAGCGCAGAAAATTGCATTGGCGCGTGCGCTGTATAAGGATGCACCGCTTGTCATTCTCGATGAACCGACGGCTGCCCTCGACCCTATCAGTGAGGCGGAAATTTACGCTGGTTTTGATGAAATGGTAAAGGACAAAACAAGCATTTACATTTCACATCGTATGAGCAGCTGCCGTTTTTGTGATGATATTATTGTTTTTGACAAAGGACAGATTGTAGAGCGGGGCAGTCATGAAACATTATTGAGTGCGGGCGGGCAGTATGCACGCCTATGGAATGCGCAGGCAAAATATTATACGTCGTAAGAAAACAGCCCATTTTGGGCTGTTTTTTGCTTTAACTAGGAAGGATTTTATTCTGCAGAAATATTTTGAAATAAACAGTATATAACAGTTGACAACAGTTTAATGCTGTTGTATACTGTTTGCTAAGAAGGGATGGTCGACCAATGAATTTAATTATTAATAATTCTTCGATGCAGCCAATCTATGAACAGATTGTCGGGCAGATAAAAGAAAAAATCATGAGTGGAGAACTACAGCAGGAGGACGCGCTTCCTTCTGTGCGGACATTATCAAAGGAACTTCGCATCAGCGCATTAACAGTAAAAAAAGCGTATGATGCCTTAGAACAGGAAGGATTTGTTGTTACGGTACATGGAAAAGGAAGTTTCGTATCGTGTATGAATCAGAATCTGATGTTAGAAGAAAAGAAAAAAGAAGTGGAGGCAGCCTTTGAAGAGGCAATTCGAAAAGGAAGAAGCTGTGGAATGACAGCAGAAGAAATCAGGGAGCTGTTTGACTTGATGATGGAAGAATTGTAGCAAAAAGAGTGAGGCGTGAGTTGGAAAGAGGAGTGATAACAGATGTTATTAGAAATGAATCAGGTAAAGAAACAGTACAAAACCTTTTCTTTAGATTGTTCTTTAACACTTGAAGAAGGGCAGATAACAGGCTTGATTGGACCAAATGGAGCAGGAAAAAGTACAGCCTTTAAAAGTATTTTAGGTCTTATTAAACCGGACGAAGGAAGCATTCGAGTGTTTGGAAAAGCAGTTGAGAAGCTTTCAGATGCAGAAAGAGAAGAAATTGGTGTAGTGTTTACAGATTCTGGCTTTAGCGGGTATCTGATGGTACGGGATTTAGTGCCAATTATGAAGAGTATGTATTCTAAATTTAACGAAGAGAAGTTTGTTTCACAGTGTAAGCATTTTGACATTCCAATGGATAAGAAAATCAAAGAATTTTCAACAGGGATGAAAGCGAAACTGAAAGTGTTGACGGCAATGTCCCATGAGGCAAAGCTTTTAATTCTCGATGAGCCGACAGTGGGGTTAGACGTGATTGCAAGGGATGAACTGTTGGATTTGCTTCGTGCTTATATGGAAAAGAATGATTGTGCAATTTTAATTAGTTCTCATATTTCTAGTGATTTAGAGGGCTTATGCGACGATTTATATATGATTCATGACGGAAAAGTGGTTCTTCATGAGGAAACAGACGTATTGCTTGACGAATATGCGGTTTTAAAGGTTACAAAGGAGCAGTACGAAAAGCTGGATAAACAGTATATTCTTCGTAAAAAGCTGGAGAACTATGGTTATCGGTGTCTTACAAATCAAAAGCAGTTTTATCTGGAAAATTATCCGCAGATAGCAGTTGAAAAGGGAAATATTGATGACACTATCGTTATGATGCTTCAGGGGAAGCCGGAGGGAGGAGAGGCTTAGCATGAAAGGTTTGTTAATAAAGGATTTTAGATTTTTACTTGGTCAGCAGAAATTTTTTCTGACCGTAGCCGCAATTGGCATTTTATTTATGTTTTTAAATGCTGACCCAAGCTTTGCGATTGGGTATATGACGGTATTGTGTTCTTTTTTTACGATAAGTACCATCAGCTATGATGAATTTGATAATGGAATGGCGTTTTTGATGACACTTCCATTTGAGAGAAAACGATATGTACAGGAAAAATATTTATTTGGAATCTTATGCGCACTTTTCGCAGATGTGGTATCTGTGCTGGCAGCCATTGTCTATTTATTTTTCATGCAGAGCACAACAAATTGGATGAAAGCGGTTTTAACAGGTATTGTTATGCTTGGCATGGTGCTGCTTTTTCTTATGGTTTCGATTCCTATAGAAATTAAGTTTGGTGTAGAGAAAGGCCGTATTGCTATGTTTCTTGTTTATGGAATCATTTTTCTTGGTATATTTATTATTGGAATGCTGTTAGCGAAAATGAATGTGGATATGGAAATGCTTCTTGTAAATATCATGCAGATGAAGCGGAGTATGCTGATTTTGGCGGCAGTATTATTTTTAGGTGTGGCAGGAGTGATTTCTTATTTCCTGTCGGTGCGGTTTATCGAAAAGAAAGAGTTTTAAAAGTAGAAAACGGAAAAACTTCATAGAAAATTAAGATACAAACTAATTTCCATATAAAAATGGATGTGCTAAAATATTCAAGGTGTTTTGGCACATCCATTTTTTTAGTGATAGGAAATTGCTCGTACGTAGTGTTACGCCAAAGCGTCGCGCGGCGACGCTTTTTTATGAGCACCAAGACAGCAAAGTTTGCGCATGCAGCAGACAGAAAGGGTATTTTTTAGATGAAACTAGAATTAACGAAACAGCGGAAATACATAGAAGGCATTATCAATTTTGCAGTATTATTTTTACTGCCGATTGCAATCTTTTACCTGATGGAATGTTATACACACAATCCGTTAGAAGAAGTAAGAACATGGGCGCAGATTTTTAATATTGCATTGTTTGAACTTGTGGCATGGCTTTTCTTTTTCCTAAGTGGAAGCATTCGCTTTGCCATCCGCACAGAAGCGGTAATTGCGATGATATACGGACTTGCCAATGCTTACGTGGTGCGTTTTCGAGGCAATCCGATTGTACCTTGGGATTTTTTCTCATGGAGAACAGCAGCCAGTGTTGCTTCGAATTATGATTTTAAACCGGATACAAGAATGGTGGTTGTAACCATTATTTTTCTTGTAATTATTGTTCTGGTGCAGTGGTTAAAAATTAAGATAAATCAGATAAAGCTTTGGAAAAGACTGCTGCCTGCTGCGGGTGTTATACTTGCATTAGTGCTATTTGCAGGGCGGCTGCAGGATGAGGAATTTCAGACGAGCCATAAATTATATCCGTTTTTATTTACTCCGGCGTACATGACAAATGTGAACGGAATTGCGGTTACTTTTGTGATGGATTTGGCATATGTGTCGGTAGAAAAACCGGATGGTTACCGGGCAAAGGAAGCGCAGGAGATATTAGCTTCTTATGAGGAAACAGAGGATAGTATGGCAGAAAAACAGGATGGAAAAGAAGAACTTCCAAACATTATTGTCGTGATGGATGAAGCGTTTTCAGATGTGGCAGCACTTGGAGATTTTTCGCCATCGGAAGATTATATGCCATATCTGCACAGCTTACAGGAAGGTGCAGAAAATACGATTACAGGGACGCTGAATGTATCTGTGTGTGGAGGAAATACCGCCAACTCTGAGTTTGAATTTTTGACAGGAAACAGCATGGCGTTTTTGCCACAGGGAAGTATTCCTTATCAGCAGTATATTACCGAAGAAATTGCAGCATTGCCTGCTCATTTAGCATCTCTTGGTTATGAAACAGCTGCGACACATCCTTATGGAGCGTCGGGCTGGGAGCGGGATACGGTGTATCCGCTGCTTGGATTTCAGACCAGCTTTTTTAAAGATGATTATTGGAATGCGTCTTATGTTAGAAAATATGTTAGTGATGACAGCTGCGTAAATAAAATTATTGAACTTTATGAGAACAAACAGGAAAATAAGCCATTATTTGTGTTTAATGTAACCATGCAGAATCATGGTGGTTACACAGATGAGTATGATAATTTCCAGCCGTTTATTAAGGTCGATAATGTAAAAAGCATTTCCTTAGAGCAGTATCTGTCTTTGGTGAAGCTTTCAGATGAAGCATTAGAAAAACTGATTACTTATTTTTCCAATGTGGATGAGAAAACTGTTATTGTATTTTTTGGCGACCACCAGCCGAATGATACAGTTGCGTCCATGATTTTAAAATTAAACGGAACATCTGTAGATGAGTTGGATGAAGAAGCGTTAAAAAGCCGTTACGAAGTGCCTTATGTTATCTGGGCAAATTATGATATTGAGGAACAGACAGATGCGGAAACCAGTTTAAATTATCTGGCAGCAAATACATTAAAAGCCGCAGGCGTTCCAACCACAGATTATCAGAATTATCTGTTAGAGCTTGAAGAAAGCTATCCGGTAATTTCTGCGATGCGTGTGAAAAAAGCAGACGGTACAGATACGAATGCCTTAAAGGAAAAAGAAGGATTGTTGGAGTATCAGAAATTGCAGTATTATCAGTTATTTGACAGGGATTTGGAGGATTGACAAAAAGATGTTAAAGGTAAGTGAAAAATGGGAAAAAAGAATACCGCTGCTATCATGTTTTTTGATTCCATTTTTAATAACGATAATTATTTGTATCGCCCATGAAGTATTTCCTTTTGGTGACAGATGCATTCTTCATGTGGATATGTATCATCAGTATTGTCCGTTTTTTACGGAATTTATGGATAAATTAAAATCAGCAGAAAGCTTACAGTATTCCTGGACGATTGGACTTGGCTCTGATTTTGTTTCACTTTATGCGTATTATCTGGCAAGTCCGCTTAACTGGCTGATTATTCTCTGTCCAAGAGGATTTGTGATTGAATTTATGACAATTCTTGTGGTGCTTAAAATAGCACTTTGTGGTCTGACCTTTGGTTATTATTTAAAGCATCATTTTAAAACAAATCATTTTGCAATCTGTATTTTTGCAACTGCTTATGCACTGTCTGGTTTTATGGCAGCTTATGCATGGAATATTATGTGGACGGATTGTCTGGTGCTTGTTCCTTTGATTATTTTAGGGTTAGAGCGGTTAGTTGACGAAGGAAAAGCCGGACTTTATTATGTGACGCTTGCGGTGTCAATTTTGTCCAACTTTTATATATCCATGATTATCTGTATTTTCTTAGCGCTTTACTTTTTGATTTTATGGATAGAAAAGAAAAAAGACTGGGTAAAAACAGCGGCACGTTTTGCTTGGTATTCCCTTTTGGCAGGCGGCACAGGTGCAATACTTTTGATTCCGGAAGCAATAGTGCTTGGCATGAGCGGTTCACAGGGAATTTCCTTTCCGGATACAATGGAATGGTATTTTAATATTGTGGCAGAGCTTGGAAGACATTGTGTGATGACAGAAAATTATACCAGCCGCGACCACTGGCCGAACATTTACAGCAGCGTCTTTGTATTATTGCTGCTGGTTATGTATCTTTTTAATAAAGAGATTTCATGGAAAAAGAAAGTGCCGCGGGTGTTATTTTTAGCACTTTTTGTAGTCAGCTTTGCAAATAATATGCTTGATTTCATCTGGCATGGATTTCATTTTCCAAATTCCCTGCCAGGCCGTCAGTCTTTTTTATACACGTTTTTGCTGCTTGTACTTGGGTTTGAGGCGGTGATAAAGCTAAAAGGCAGCAAGGTATGGCATGTAGTTGTGTCACTTGTCGCAAATGTAGCATTTTTTATGCTTGCCTATAAGTTCTCTGACGAAGGAATTTTAAATGTAGATGCATTTCTTTTAACAGATGTGCTTTTAGTATGTTATGCGGCACTTCTGATTCTTTATCTGATTGGAAATGCAAAGCAGAAGCAGTGGCTGTTTCTTACAGCAATGCTGCTTGCGGTGGCAGAGCTGACGCTGCATTTCAATATCGAGGGACTTAGCACAACAAACAGAACTGATTATGTGGCGGATTTTGCAGACTATGAAACAGTGTTAAGCGAGATAGAGGAAAAAGAAGCTGCGGAGAGTGAGACGGGCGCATATTTTTACCGCACAGAAAAATTAGAGCGAAAAACGAAAAATGATGCAGCATTATCCGGTTTTTATTCTGCAACACAGTTTTCATCTCTGATGAATATTAATGTCAGTCATATTTATCAGGATTTAGGAATGGAGGGCGGTAAAAACTTCTACTGCGTGAATGGTGCAACACCATTGATTTCTTCGATGCTGTCATTAAAATATGTGATTGCAGATAATGATATGGAAGAAAATCCGATTCGAACGCTTGTGGCATCCAGTGGAGATACTTATCTTTATGAAAATAAATATTCTTTGCCGTTAGGATTTATGGTAGAGGAAGAAACTGCTTTTACATGGGAATATGATGGTGAGGATGCAATTGAAAACCAGAACCAGCTGGCATATCTGCTTGGAGCAGCAGATGCCATGTTTACAAGGATTGATTCGAAATCTGCTGTAGGAGTTTCTACGATTCCGGTTACAGAGGATGGCTATATTTTTGCCACTTATGAAGATATAGATACGGATAAACTGACCGAAGAAGTCAGTGATGGAAGGACGAAATCTTTTACAAAGGCTTCTCATGGCTACACACTTGATTTAGGCTACTGTCATGCAGGCGATATTATCGAAATTAAAAATACAGAAGATGAAATTGTAGAAATTACAGCATATGTGTTAAATATGGAAAGTCTTGATACTGCTTATCAGAAGCTGAATGAGCAGACGATGGAACTGACACATTTTGAGGATACAGATATCTGTGGAACGATTGATGTGAAAAAGTCTGGAAGACTTGTATTTTCTATTGCAAAAGAGGATGGCTGGACACTCTATGTGGATGGACAGGAAACAGAATCAGAAATGTTTGCAGAAGCATTTTTAAGTGTTCATCTGGATGAAGGAGTCCATGAAATCGAATTAAAATATGAGACACCGGGCTTAAAGCTTGGACTTGGCATCAGTGCTTTGTGCGTGCTTTTGTTTGCAGCAACAATGCTGATAAAAAAGAATAGACATTAAAAGAATCTTCGGGATTGCTTTTGGGAATCTTAAGAATTTTAAGAAAGTTTTTATTGGAAGGTCATAATCTTGTCACAATACCTTGCTACAATATGTTTGTTCTTAAGAAAAGGAGCTGTTGAGTTTGCATCATTGGCGGGCACTGTCAGTTCCGACTAAAAATAATCCGGTAAAACGGTTTAACGTATACATATTTATGAAAAGAAAACCTCTCTGTACGAAAAGTACAGAGAGGTTTTTTTGTGTCCATGAAGTTCCCAAAGCCATAAATGTTTTGATGATTTGAATCAGGACTGCTTTAATTGGGCAATTTCTGCCTGCAAAGAAGCAACCGTTTCACGAAGTGTGGCTAAAGCTTTTTCCTGCTCTGCAATAATGGCATCCTTTGCTGCCATATTCCGCTCATGTTCTTCTAAATATATATCAATATCCAAAACTAAAGATTCGTCCGTCATATCATTCAACTCCTCCATTTCATTATAGTGAGAGTAGATATGTACATATAACTTATGCGTCAGCCGCTTTAAAATCTGTGCGTCATCATATGTAATGTTACCTACACGAAGGTTTTCATTGATACTTCCTACTATATCATTTTGAATCAGGTTTTTCAATACAGCAAGATTTTTCGGAGAACGTTCTTTTTGCAGAAGGTCACGAAGCTTTAGCAGCATAAAAGGAATGAGAATAATAAGCTTTTTATCATTTAATTCCTTGGGAGTGGTTTCTAAGAAATTAATGGCAGAAACCTTGTAGTCAAAAGTGCCCTGCGTTCCAAAATCCAATGTCATTGTATAGCTGTCTGGAGGTGTATTTTTAGAATATAGATAAATGATTTTAGGTTCTGGAAAATGAAGAATATAAAGGGAGTTGTCTTTTTCACGTGTGCGGTTTGCGTGTCCGAATCCATATTCAAACATTCGGAAAACGATATCGGAATCATTCGTAATCTGTGCTTCTAAGTGATAACTGTAAATATCATTGATAGTAAGAATGGTATCCGCAAGAATACGCTTTAAATGCCGGTCTTCAAATTCTGTCCAGTTATAGGTGATTTTGCTGTCTAATGGATGATTTGTTTCGAATAGACCATTGATTAGGTTGATAACAGATTTTGTGGAAAGAGTTAAGATTTTTTTGAAAATCTTGTCATAGATTTGGTAAATAGTATCAGACATAAATATCCTCCTTGTTTGTAAAAATATTTACGAAAAGAAATGTTGTTAAGAAAATCTAATTGCAGAAGAAAATACTTCCATAGGCATCACCCCTTTTAGAAAAATGAGAAAATATTGAATGAAAATACGTTAAAAAATTGTATTTCAGAGAGAGGCTGAAAAGCCTGTGATATGACGCAAAGGCCATGTTGATACAGCATATAAAGTACTGTATGGAAAATGCAGACAGATAGTAAAAATATCCATAAGCATTTTGGAAAGATAACATAGTTTGATTCTAACATGAAAGGATAATTCGAACAAATGAAAAAAGTATAAAGTTTTTAAGAATTACCTGACAAAAAATAGAAGTTTTACCTGTCCGTTTTATTGTACGCCATAAATATTACACTTTCATTAACAAAACAAATTGATTCGGAAAAAAGGAGTGTATTTTTATGAAGGGATATGTGATTGAAACAGGATATATGGGTTATGTAGATGGAAATTATATGTTGTTTGCAGATGAAGAGGATTACCGCGAATATTTTGAAGAATGTCGATAGCAGGCTTTGGAGCACGAAGTGCGAGATTGCGAATGGCGTGGGCTGAACTGTTACGAATACCGATAAATACAACACAAATCCCATTGAAATAAAGTGTGCTGGGTGTTAAGATATTCACAGAGTAATTTAGCTTGGCTGGAATGTGTGAAAACACATTTATTGTAAGAAAGGCAGTGAATATTATGACAGAAAAAGAAATTAAGGTTTATGACACAAGGGACAGCGAAATCGTATTTCACCCATATGAGCATCATGCGAAATATTACGAGACAGACCAGATGGGAATCATTCATCATTCCAATTATATCCGTTGGATGGAAGAAGCCCGCATGGATTTGATGGACCAGATGGGACTTTCTTATAAAGAAATGGAAGCAATGGAAATCATCAGCCCGGTATTATCGGTGTCCTGTGAGTATCACAGTATGGTACACTTTGATGATGTGGTTGTAATCGAAACCAAATTAGTAAAATATAATGGTATCAAGATGGAGCTTGAATACCGTATGACAGATAAAGAAACAGGGGAACTGAGAACAACAGGAAAAAGCTCACATTGCTTTTTAAACCGCGCAGGAAGACCAATTTCTTTAAAACGTTCTTATCCAGAAATTGATACGAAGTTCTTTGAATTTGCAGGTAATTAAGAATACAGATAGTTTGGAAAGGACATAGTTTTGAAATGATACAGGAAAGATTATCCCTGCTTCGTGCAGAGATGAAAAAAAGAGGAATTGATATTTATGTTGTTCCAACCTCTGACTTTCATGAGTCAGAATATGTTGGAGAGCATTTTAAAGCAAGAAAATTTATTACAGGATTTACAGGTTCGGCAGGAACAGCTGTTATTACGATGGAAGAAGCTGGACTTTGGACAGACGGACGTTACTTTGTTCAGGCGGAGAATCAGTTAAAGGGAAGTACCGTAACACTGTACCGCATGGGTGAAGAGGGTGTTCCTACCGTAGACGAATATATTGAGAAAAATTTAAAAGAGGGCGGTTGTCTTGGATTTGATGGACGAGTTGTCAATGGAAGATGGGGACGCAAACTAGAAGCACTTGCGGCAGTAAAGCATGGCAGACTTCATGTCAATGAGGACTTAGTCGACCTTATTTGGACAGACAGACCAGCATTATCCAAAGCACCAGCGTTTCTTTTGGAAGAGAAATATTCAGGCAGAAGCACTAAAGCGAAACTTGCAGACATTCGTGCAAAAATGGCAGAGGATGGCGCAAATGTGCATATTTTAACCTGCCTTTATGATATTGCGTGGATTTTAAATATCCGCGGCGGTGATATTGCACATGTTCCGGTTGTACTATCTTATCTGGTTTTGACAGAGACGGAATGCATCTGGTTTTTACAGGAAGAAGTGTTAGATGATACGGTGCGTGCTTATCTGACTAAAAATCAGATTCAGACAAGACCTTACAATGCGATTTATGAATATGTAACGGAGATTTCAGCAGATGCAGTCGTGCTTATGAGCTGTGGAGAGACAAATTACCGCATCTGCAGCAGTCTGAAAAAAGATATTCGTATTGTGGATAAACCAAATCCATCCATGTTGATGAGAGCCATTAAAAATCAGACAGAGGTGGATAACACCAGAGCTGCCCATGTAAAAGATGGTGTAGCGTTTACAAAGTTTATGTACTGGCTGAAAACCAACATTGGCAAGATTCCTATGACAGAGATTTCGGCTTCTGATTATTTAGAGGCACGCCGCAGGGAGCAGGAGAATTTTATTGATTTAAGCTTTGGAACAATTTCAGCTTATGGCGCAAATGCGGCAATGATGCATTATTCTGCAACATCGGAATCGGATACCGAATTAAAGCCGGAGGGATTTTTATTAGTGGATTCCGGCGGACATTATTACGAGGGAACGACGGATATCACCAGAACAATTGCGCTTGGAGCGATTACAGACGAGATGCGTATTCATTTTACAACAGTGTGCCGTTCCAATTTGAATCTTGCAAATGCTAAATTTTTATATGGCTGTTCCGGTTTGAATTTAGATATTCTTGCCAGAGGACCGCTTTGGAGCATGGGAATTGACTATAAATGCGGCACAGGTCATGGCGTTGGTTATATATTAAATGTACATGAAGGGCCGAATGGTTTCCGTTGGAGAGTAGTGCCAGAGCGTAATGACAGCGGTGTATTAGAAGAAGGCATGATTACAACAGATGAGCCTGGTGTATACTTAGAAGGAAAATATGGTATCCGTACTGAAAATGAATTAGTCTGCCATAAAGCAGAGAAGAACGAATATGGTCAGTTTATGGAATTTGAAAATATTACCTATGCACCGATTGATTTAGATGCCATTGACCCGGAAGAGATGACAGGCCGCGAGAGAAAGCTGTTAAATGATTATCACAAGAAGGTATATGAGGTACTTTCTCCATACATGACAGACGAAGAAAACGTGTGGCTGAAAAAGTATACAAGAGCTATTTAAACAGCAGTTTAGAATTGCTGAAAATAGTTTAAAATAATAAAAAATAATGCAATGGATACCCTGCAAATTTTTTGCAGGGTGTTGCAGGTTAAGAGAGATTGGAGACACCATAGCATGAGCGAAAAGCTGGTTTTGATAGATGGACATAGTATTTTAAACAGAGCATTTTTTGGAATTCCGGATTTGACGAATTCCGAAGGGCTTCATACGAATGCAGTGTATGGATTTTTAAATATTCTGTTTAAAATTTTAGAGGAGGAAAAGCCAAATTATCTGACTGTGGCTTTTGATTTGTCTGCACCGACATTTCGCCATAAGATGTTTGCAGAGTATAAAGGAACAAGAAAGCCAATGGCAGATGAACTGCGTGAGCAAGTTCCTGTGATGAAAGAAATGCTTGCCGCAATGGGCGTAACAGTTGTAACAAAGGAAGGTTACGAGGCAGACGATATTCTTGGTACAATTGCAAAAAGAAGTGAAGCAGAGGGAATAGAGGTTTCTGTGGTATCCGGTGACAGGGATTTACTTCAGCTTGCAAGTGACCATATCAAAATCCGTATTCCGAAAACGAAACGTACCGGAACAGAGATTGAGGATTATTACACCAAGGATGTGGTGGAAAAATATCAGGTAACACCGGTAGAATTTATTGATGTGAAGGCTTTAATGGGAGATACTTCTGATAACATTCCTGGTGTGCCGGGCATTGGCGAAAAGACAGCAACTGCGTTGATTGCGCAGTATGGAAGCATTGAAAATGCTTATGCACACGTAGACGAAATCAAACCGCCGCGTGCAAGTAATAATTTAAGAGAGCATTATGATTTGGCACAGATGAGCAAAACGCTTGCTACCATTGAAATTAATGCAGATATTGAGTACAATTTGAAAGATGCAAGATTAGAGCAGATTTCTGATTTATATACAGAAGAAGCATATCTTCTCTGCAAGAAATTAGAGTTTAAGAATCTTTTGAATCGTTTTGAGGTAGATGCACCAAAGAATCAGGCAGAAGAACATTTTAAACTTGTGACTGAGAAAAAAGAAGCAGAAAAGATTTTTACAAAAATAAAAGGCACAGAATGTGCATTTCAGATAATTGCATACGAAGAAGAGAAAGATAACAGCATGGATGCATCCGGGCAGATGAATTTGTTCGGTATGCCGCAGACAAACCAGTTTTTTGGAATGGCAGTTTCTTTTGGAGAAAAGGATACCTACTTTTTCCATGCAAATGAGGATTTAAGCAGTGATGCATTAGTAGAGCTTCTTGTAAACTGCAAGGCAGCAGGCTACGCAACCTTAGATTTAAAACCGCAGTTAAAATTCCTTGGAATGTTAGAGAAAAAAGCCAACGGAAACTTGTCGCAGGAAAATATATTCGATAATGTGATTGCGGCATATCTTTTAAATCCATTGAAAAATGAATATCCATATGAGGATTTGGCAAAAGATTATGCATCACTTATGATTCCTTCAAGAGCTGATTTATTAGGAAAATTAAGTGTTGAAAAAGCATTCGAAGAAAAGCAGACAGAGTTTGTGAAATATGCATGTTATCAGGCATATGTTGCTTTTGCAGCAAAACAGGCAGTGGAAGAAGATTTAAAGGCATCAGAAATGTTATCCTTATATCAGGAAGTGGAAATGCCACTGGTTTACACCCTTGCAGATATGGAAAAAGAAGGAATCGCAATTGATGCAGCAGCCTTAAAAGAATATGGCGAAAAATTAGCTGTCCGCATCAAAGAACTCGAAACACAGATTTATGATGCGGCAGGGGAAGAATTTAACATCAATTCTCCAAAACAGCTTGGCGTGATTCTTTTTGAAAAATTAGCACTTCCAAACAGCAAGAAAACAAAAACTGGTTATTCTACAGCAGCAGATGTTTTGGAGAAATTAGCTCCACAGCATCCGATTGTTGCAGATATTTTAGAGTACCGCCAGCTTGCAAAATTAAAATCAACTTATGCAGACGGACTTGCCAATTATATTGCAGAGGATGGAAGGATTCATACGAATTTTAACCAGACTATTACTGTAACCGGACGCTTGAGCAGTACTGAGCCAAATTTGCAGAACATTCCGATGCGAATTGAACTTGGACGACTGATTCGTAAAGCCTTTCTGCCAAAAGAGGGCTATGTATTTATGGATTCCGATTATTCCCAGATTGAGCTTCGTGTGTTAGCACATATGTCCGGGGATGAAAAGTTAATTGATGCCTACAAACAGGCGCAGGACATCCATCGAATTACAGCTTCGCAGGTATTTAAGATTCCGTTTGAGGAAGTAACTGATTTACAGCGAAGAAATGCAAAAGCAGTCAACTTTGGTATTGTTTATGGAATCAGCTCTTTTGGTTTGAGTCAGGATTTAAGCATTACCAAAAAGGAAGCAGAAGCTTATATTAGCAGCTATTTTGAAACTTATCCAAAGATTAAGCTGTTTTTAGATAAGTTAGTAGCAGATGCCAAAGAAAAAGGTTATGTAACTACCATGTTTGGCAGAAGAAGGCCAGTGCCGGAGTTATCCAGCAGCAATTTTATGCAGCGTTCCTTTGGAGAACGAGTTGCCATGAATGCACCAATTCAGGGTACGGCAGCAGATATTATTAAAATTGCCATGATTCGTGTGCATGACCGGTTATTAGAAGAGAATCTGAAATCCAGATTAATCGTAACAGTACACGATGAACTTCTGATAGAAACAGCAGAGGATGAAATCGAGCAGGTTCGTATGATTTTAGAGGAAAGCATGCAGCAGGCAGCCGATTTACAGGTAAAATTAGAAGTTGACACCCATACCGGAAAGAACTGGTACGAGGCAAAATAGAACTTCAATGCCGGTATGGGTTTATACCGGCAAGAATTGGTACGAGGCGAAATAAGGAGTATAAATGAAATTTATTGGAATTACTGGTGGTGTCGGTGCGGGAAAATCAGCAATTTTAGAATACCTTTCAAAAAAAGAAGGTGTACGCGTGATGCTTGCGGATGAAATTGCACACGATTTGATGGAGCAGGGCACAGAATGTTACCAGAGACTTGCAAAAGAATTTGAAACAGAGGATATATTTTTACCAGAGGGCGGTTTTGACAGGTTAAAGCTTGCAAAAGTGATTTTTTCGGACATAGAAAAAAGAGATAGGCTCAATGGAATTGTACATCCGGCAGTAAAGCAGTATGTGATAGCAGAAGCCGAAAAAGAGCGTAACAATCCGGCTCGAAAAATACTTGTTTTAGAAGCTGCATTATTAATTGAAGAACATTATGATGCAATTTGTGACGAACTTTGGTATATTTATACAAGAGAGGATATCAGAGAGAAACGTCTGATGGAATCAAGAGGCTATTCAAAGGAAAAGGTGCGTCAGATTTTTGACAGTCAGTTAAAGGAAGAGGAGTTCCGCAGACACTGTAAGGTTGTGATTGATAATAACAACGGATTAGAGGACACCTTTTTACAGATAGAACGGGCAATAGCAGATTTTAAATAGGACAAAGTGTTCTAAAAATATACAAAACGAACAGGGAGATGCGACAGATGAGTGGAGGAAGAGGAGAAGAACAGCCATTTGTATTTGGACTTGATATCGGTACAAGAAATGTTATCGGTACAGTAGGATATCGTGAGGAGGACAGGTTTATTGTTGTGGCACAGTGCGTGGCAGAGCATGAGACAAGGTCTATGTTAGACGGACAGATTCATGATATTGGACGTGTAGGAAAGACAATTCAGAAGGTAAAAGAGAAATTAGAAGCGCAGATTGAACAGCCTTTGACAGAAGTATGTATCGCTGCCGCTGGACGAGTATTAAAAACAGTAACAACAACGATTACTTATGAATATCCGGAAGAGACAGTTGTGACTGGAGAAGATATTCATACATTGGATTTGCTTGGAATTGAAAAAGCACAGAGCATTTTAAAAGAAAAAAATGACACAAAATATAAATTTTACTGTGTTGGATATTCGGTTGTGAAATATTATCTGAATGATGATATTATTTCCAATCTGGAAGGACATAAGGCAGAAACAATTGCAGAAGATATTATCGTAACCTTCCTGCCAGAAGACGTAGTAGATGGTCTTTATTCTGCGGTAGGCCTTGCTGGACTTTCTGTTGCAAATATGACCTTAGAGCCTATTGCTGCAATCAATGTGGCAATCCCGGAAACCTTCCGTATGTTAAATATTGCGTTAGTAGATATCGGTGCAGGAACTTCCGATATTTCTGTAACCAAAGATGGTAGTATCATCGCATATGGTATGATTCCGCTTGCAGGAGATGAGATTACAGAGCTGATTGTACAGCACTATCTGGTAGATTTTAAAACTGCGGAGATGATTAAGCTGACAAGTGGTATTGAAGATGAGATTACATATAAAGATATTATGTTGATTGAGCATACAATACCATCTTCTGAGGTCTGGAAATTAACAGAGCCGGTCGTAGACCGTATGACAACAGACGTTGCTAATAAAATTAAAGAATTAAATGGTGACCAGAGCGTCAGCGCAGCATTTATTGTTGGCGGCGGCGGTAAAATTCATGGTTACACAGAAATGCTTGCAGAAAAATTAGACCTTCCAAAAGAGCGTGTTGCTCTGCGAGGCGAAGAGGTATTGCAGGAAGTTGACTTTGAACAGAAGGATATTAAAAAAGACCCACTTCTTGTTACACCAATTGGTATCTGCTTAAATTATTATGACCAGAAAAATAATTTCATTATGGTACGTTTAAATGGAGAGCGTGTAAAACTTTATGATAACAATAAGCTGACCATCGTAGATGCTGCATTGCAGGCAGGTTTTCCAAATGAAGATTTATTCCCGAAACGTGGAAAAGAGATTAATTTTGTGGTCAATGGCGTAAACCGCGTTATCCGCGGAGAAGCAGGGGAATCTGCAGTCATTTATATGAACGATAAGCAGGTGGGAATCAATACACCATTAGAGCCAAACAGTGACATCGTAATTACAAAGTCTACACAGGGAGGAGATGCTGCATTCCGCATTGAGCAGTTAGAGGAATATCAGGCAACTTCCGTTGCGTTTGTAGTAAATGGAAAACGTGTACTTTGTCCGAAATTTGTTGAAGTAAACGGCAGCTTAGAAGCCGGAAGCTATGAGGTTAAGGACGGCGACCATATTGATACAAGAGCATTCTATACCGTATCACAGCTGATTGAGTTTATGGATGTAGAGGTTGATATGGACAAAGAGATTCTTGTAAATAACCGTATTGCCAATTTAGATACTTTGATTTATGAGAATTTTACAATCGAATGGACAACCTTAGGTTTTGCAGTAGCAGAAGAAACTGGTGAAAGCGCTCCTTCTACCTCAGAAAATGCAGCAGAAGTCATTGCAGAAGGCATGATAAAAGAAGAGGCAGAAGCATCGGATGCAAAGATGGCAGGTGTGGAAGCTGAAACCGAGGCAGAACCGGAGGAAGAAAAAGAAAAGACCATCCATGTGACAGTCAATGGAACACCTGTTACATTAGCTGGGAAAAAGAGCTATATTTTTGTAGATGTTTTTGAATGTTATGATTTTGATTTGACTGTTTCAAGAGGCAGAGCAATCGTAACAAGATTAAATGGTGAAGACGCACAGTTCGCATCAGAGCTTCACGATGGTGATACAATCGAACTGGCTTGGAAAGAGAATTAAAAAGATGGAATTATGTAGTATTGCCAGCGGGAGCAGTGGAAACTGTATCTGCGTTGGTTCTGATAACTGCCATGTATTAATTGATGCAGGAATCAGTGGAAAAAGAATTGAACAGGGATTAAACAGCATTGATTTAAAAACCGCGGATATGCAGGGAATTTTAATTACCCATGAGCATATCGACCATATTTCCGGCGTAGGAGTTCTTGCAAGAAAATATGGAATTCCAATGTATGCCACAGAAGGAACGATTGATGCGGTGTTAAATACGAAGTCAGTTGGGAAAATTGATGAATCATTGTTTCAGTGCATTACGCCCGGCGTTGATTTTACAATCGGGGATTTGACGATTGAACCAATCCACATTTCCCATGATGCGGCAGACCCGGTTGCTTACAAAGTGAAACAGGAGGGAAAAAGTGCTGCAGTAATGACAGACCTTGGAACTTATGATGACAATATCATAGAAAAATTAAAAAATCTTGATGTGTTATTACTAGAAGCAAATCATGATGTGAGAATGCTTCAGGCAGGCTCGTATCCTTATCAGCTGAAACGCAGAATTTTAGGAGACAGAGGTCATCTTTCGAATGAATTGAGCGGTCAGCTTTTGAGCGAGCTTTTACATGATGATTTTAAAGCAATCTTTTTGGGACATTTAAGCAAAGAAAATAATTACCCGGAGCTTGCTTATGAAACAGTCCGTTTAGAGGTGACCTTGGGAGATAATCCATATAAAGGCGAGGACTTCCCAATTTATGTGGCAAAAAGGGATAGTGTTTCAGAAAAAATTGTATTTTAAAATGCCGGATATTTTATAATTTAGGAATAATTTATTATTATTTAAAATAAGAATAATCTTTTTTAGTAGTGGAAATTATAAAATGTTTGTGATATGATAGTCCGTAAATTAGTTTAGCAGAGTGCGAAAGCAATAAGGAGATGTAAAATGGAAAATACTGTTGATAAGACAATTATTACTGTAGTTGGAAAAGATACTGTTGGTATTATCGCGAAGGTATGTACTTACCTTTCTGAAAATAAAATCAACGTATTAGATATTTCTCAGACAATCGTGTCTGGATATTTTAACATGATGATGATTGTAGATATGAATCAGGCTGCAAAAGCATTTGGTGACTGCCAGAAAGATTTAGATGCAATCGGCGAGGAAATCGGCGTTTCTATCAAATGCCAGCGTGCAGAAATTTTTGATATGATGCATAGAATTTAAAGCAAATCAGATAATGGGAGAAAGCCGTAATGATTAATATCTTTGAAGTAAATGAAACAAATAACATGGTGGAGCATGAGAACCTTGATGTTCGTACCATTACTATCGGTATCAGCTTGTTAGAATGTATTGATTCCGATTTAAATAAGTTAAATGAGAAAATTTACAACCGCATTACAACCGTTGCAAAGGATTTGGCACGTGTTGGTAGTGAGATTGAAGCAGAATTTGGTATTCCAATCGTAAATAAACGTATTTCTGTAACACCAATCGCTTTAGTTGGTGGGGCAGCTTGTAAAACACCGGAAGATTTTGCAACAATTGCAGATACTTTAGACCGCGCAGCAGAAGCAGTAGGCGCAAACTTAATCGGTGGATATTCTGCATTAGTAAGCAAGGGAATGACAAAAGCAGATGAAATGCTCATTCGTTCCATTCCAACAGCATTATGCAGAACACAAAGAGTCTGCAGTTCTGTAAATCTTGCTTCTACTAAGACAGGTATCAATATGGATGCTGTCCGTCTGATGGGAGAAATTCTCCTTGAGGTGGCAGAACGCTCTAAAGACAGAGATTCTGTGGATTGTATGAAACTCGTGGTATTCTGTAATGCACCGGATGATAATCCATTTATGGCAGGTGCATTTCATGGAGTAACAGAAGCAGATGCAATTATCAACGTTGGTGTCAGTGGACCTGGCGTAGTTAAAACTGCATTAGAAAAAGTTCGTGGTGAGAACTTCGAAGTTCTTTGCGAAACAATTAAAAAGACAGCATTTAAGGTAACACGTGTGGGACAGTTAGTAGCACAGGAAGCTTCCAAACGTCTTGGTATTCCATTTGGTATTATCGACTTGTCCTTAGCACCAACTCCAGCCATCGGAGATAGTGTTGCTGATATCCTTTGTGAAATCGGTTTAGAATATGCAGGTGCACCGGGAACAACAGCAGCACTTGCAATGTTAAATGACCAGGTGAAAAAAGGCGGCGTTATGGCATCTTCTTATGTCGGCGGCTTAAGTGGAGCATTTATTCCAGTCAGCGAAGACCAGGGAATGATTGATTCTGTACAGGCAGGAGCAATCACACTTGAGAAGCTAGAGGCAATGACTTGTGTATGTTCCGTAGGTCTTGACATGATTGCGATTCCGGGTGATACACCAGCAACTACGATTTCTGGTATGATTGCAGATGAAATGGCACTTGGTATGGTAAACCAGAAGACAACAGCAGCACGTTTAATTCCAGTTATCGGAAAAGGTGTTGGTGATACAGTTGAATTTGGTGGATTATTTGGTTATGCACCAATTATGCCAGTGAATAAATATTCCTGCGCAGACTTCATTAACCGCGAAGGAAGAATTCCTGCACCAATTCACAGCTTTAAGAATTAATAAAATTTATTTAGGGGCAATGGCTTTGGTGCTGAAAAAGGCAAAGTTATTTATCCTGAAAATTGAATAAAGTAGAGAGAGATTCCTTAGTCAGATTTTCCTGACTAGGGAATTTTTTTTGATTAAAGGAGTCACGCTAGGGGCTCAGAAATACGCTATATCAGCATGATAGAGATTGAAAAATGTAGGAAAGGTAAGGACTCAGAGAGTGTGACTCAGGGAGCAATTGCTTGAAATATGCTTGATTTTGTGAGAATCAGCAGTTTTGCCCTTTTGAGAGTCAACCTGAGTGCCACTAATTAAAATCGAAAAAGCAGATGAATGTAGGTTTCATTTTATCTACAAAATCGTAGGAATTTGGTCACGAATTTACTAGATTTTGTGGTAAATATTAGCCTTACTAATAAAATTAAGTAAATAAATTCATGTGGCTAATAGAACATATCCATTGTAAAAATATATTTTGGATGTTAGAATAGGTTCGAGTGAGATAAAATATATCTCATTCGAACTTTTTTGATTAAAAACTTGTCACAAGGAAATGGAGGACATATTCATGAAAATGATGTCATTAAAAGAAGAACTCGCTGGAAATTCTTATCCTGGACGTGGAATCGTCATTGGTAAATCTGCAGATGGAAAATATGCTGTAACAGCTTACTTCATTATGGGAAGAAGTGAAAACAGCCGTAACCGCGTATTTGTAGAAGATGGAGAGGGAATCCGTACACAGGCATTTGACCCATCCAAATTAAGTGACCCAAGTTTAATTATATATGCACCAGTTCGTGTTCTTGGAAACAAGACAATCGTAACAAACGGTGACCAGACAGATACTATTTATGAATTAATGGACAAACAGCAGACATTCGAACAGGCTCTTCGTACAAGAGAGTTCGAGCCAGATGCTCCAAACTATACACCTAGAATTTCTGGTGTTATGCATATCGAAAACGGAACTTACAACTATGCAATGTCTATCTTAAAGAGCAACAATGGTAATCCGGATGCATGCAACCGTTACACATTTGCATACGAGAATCCAGTAGCTGGTGAAGCACATTTTATCCATACATACATGGGAGATGGCAATCCATTACCAAGCTTTGAAGGCGAACCAAAATTAGTTGGTGTTGACTCTGATATCGATACTTTCACAAACATGGTATGGGAAAACTTAAACGAAGAAAACAAAGTTTCTCTTTTTGTAAGATATATTGACATTGAAACAGGAAAATACGAAACAAGAATCGTAAACAAAAACGTGTAAATAACAAATGGTAAGGAGAATATCATGAACGAATTAGAATTAAAATATGGTTGTAACCCAAATCAGAAACCATCCAGAATTTATATGGAAAATGGCGAACTTCCAATTAAAGTATTAAATGGTAAGCCAGGATATATCAACTTCTTAGATGCCTTCAACGGCTGGCAGTTAGTAAATGAGTTAAAGAAAGCAACTGGTCTTCCAGCAGCTACTTCTTTCAAACACGTATCACCAGCAGGTGCAGCAGTAGGTCTTCCATTAACAGATGTAGAGCGTAAGATTTACTGGGTAGATGATATGGATGTTGAGTTTACACCACTTGCAAACGCATATATCAGAGCAAGAGGCGCAGACAGAATGTCATCTTTTGGTGATTTTATTTCTCTTTCTGATGTCTGCGATAAAGAAACAGCATTAGTTATCAAAAGAGAAGTTTCTGACGGTGTTATTGCTCCAGGTTATACAGACGAAGCATTAGCAATTTTAAAAGAAAAGAAAAAAGGTAACTACAATGTTATCGAAATCGACCCTAATTACGTTCCAGCTCCAATTGAGCGTAAAGAGGTATTCGGAATTACATTTGAACAGGGAAGAAATGAATTAGTAATCGATGAGAACTTCTTCAACAACCTTGTAACAGAGAATAAAGAGATTCCAGATTCAGCAAAAATTGACCTTGCAATTGCTATGATTACATTAAAATATACACAGTCCAACTCTGTATGTTATGTAAAAGGCGGACAGGCAATCGGTATCGGTGCAGGACAGCAGTCAAGAATCCACTGTACAAGACTTGCAGGCTCTAAAGCTGATAACTGGTGGTTACGTCAGTCTCCACAGGTACTCGGTCTGCAGTTCTTAGACAAGATTGGTCGTGCTGACAGAGATAACGCAATCGACCTTTACATCGGTGAAGATTACATGGATGTTTTAGCAGATGGTGCTTGGGAAAATATCTTCAAAGTAAAACCAGAAGTATTTACAGCAGAAGAAAAACGTGCATGGTTAGATAAAAACACAGATGTTGCACTTGGTTCTGACGCATTCTTCCCATTCGGTGATAACGTAGAACGTGCACACAGAAGTGGTGTAAAATATATCGCACAGCCAGGCGGCTCTATTCGTGATGACCATGTTATTGATACATGTAACAAATACGATATCGCAATGGCATTTACAGGAATCCGTTTATTCCATCACTAATTTGAAATTTAGGGACGCAGCCTAAATTTCGAAATCTGGGGACGCAGCCTAAATTCCGAAAAAAAGGCTACGTCCCCAAATTTCGGAAAAAAGGCTACGTCCCTAAATTTTAAATTTTTTTAGCAACCTTAAGGTAATCTTTAGGTTGCTTTTATTTTATCTTTACCTGCCTGCCGTAAGATATCATCTGTAAGACATCAGAGCAAAGGAGCAGATGAAAATGATAAGGGTAAATGAATTGGAGAAAAGTTATAAAAATAAGAAAGTAGTAGACCACCTTTCATTTGAGATGAATGAGGGAGAGCTTTTTGCATTGCTAGGAAGCAATGGCGCAGGAAAAAGCACAACGATTAAAATGATGCTTGGTCTTGTGAAAAATGATGCAGGTGAAATTACATTTCCAAAAGACGAATTAATTGGTTATTCGCCGGAGACACCATACTTTCCACCATTTTTAACAGGAATGGAAGTAATGCTTTATTATGGAGAACTTCAAAAACTTCCGAAAAACGAATTAAAAGCAGAATGCGAGCGTCTGATGGAAGAAGTTGGACTTGAAAATGACGGTACAAAGGTTCGCTATTATTCCAAAGGTATGTTACAGAGATTAGCATTAGCTCAGGCATTGCTTGGAGACCCGTCTATTTTAATTTTGGACGAGCCATGTGCAGGCTTAGATGCAATGGGAAGAATTGAGATGTTGAATTTAATTCTCCGCTTAAAAAAGAGCGGAAAAACAATCATTATGAATTCCCATATCTTAAGTGATATTGAAAAGGTCTGTGACCGCGGAATTATTATGAAAAAAGGCAAAAAGATTCGTGATTTTGTAAAGAGTGACATTACAGAAGAAATGACATTAGAAAAAATGTTTGTAGAAGCCGTTGGCGGAAGTTTTTAGGATAAAGGAGCAGTAGGAAAATGTTTGTAATTATGAAAAACGCCTGGAAAGAGCGTATGAGAAGAAAAGAGTTATATATCGTAGTAGCAATTGGAATTTTAATTTTATTATTATGCAGCAGTGGTTCGGCAAGTATTTCGATTGAGGGAAAACCGATTACAAGCTTTGAGAATATGTTTATGGTCATTCATACAATGATGAATGCGGTAGGAAGCATTCTTGCGGTTATATTAAGTATTCGTACCATTCCAAATGAATATGAGCGAAGAAACAGCCATTTAATCTGGGTTCGAGGCATCCCACAGCATACATATCATGCAGGTCTTTCTTTGGCAAATGTACTCAGTTCAATGGCAGCAATGGGAATTTTATATGTGGCATTAGCTTTTTATGTAATAGCAAATGGACACATGGATTATCTGGTACGCATGATTCCAGCATTTTTAATCGTAAGCTTAAATGTTGCAATTGGAAGTCTGTTAGTAAGCGTATTAAGCATTCAGTTACCATCTGCGGCAGCAAGTGCAATCGGAGTTGGCGTTGTGGCAGTTGGAATTTTACATGGTGTTTTAGAGATTTATAAAAATATTGCAGGTGGTGCGGCAGCAGCGGTATTAAATGCGTTATTAACCATTCTGCCAAATATGCATGGTGTCCAGACACAGGCACAGAATCTGATGGCACAAAAGCCGGTAGATATTCACATGATTTTAGTTGCAGTGTTAGCCCTTTACATCATATCGCTTGGATTATTTGTATTCAAAAGAAAAGAAGCATAAAAAGACAGAAAGAAAGTTGGCAAGGAAAAAAGATGAAATTTTTTAAACAGATATATGCAGCAGTTGGTGTGGTTTTAGTAATCAGCGTAGCGGCAACCGGAACTTATGGATTGTCCAAAACAGACAGGGAAATTTATAAAACAGCCATCGGATTACAGGAAAAAATGCAGGAGAATGGTTTTGAAGGATTTGTGTTAGAGGATAAAAAGGTACGTTTCTTTAATGGTGAAGCAGATTATGTGGTTTCAGGTGATGAGATAAAAAAAGAAGAAGCAGTATTTGATACCTTTGTGGGAACAACCAGCAAGGTAGACGGTGAATATCAGGTCATTCTTCCAACTTATGATAATTTTTCAAATATGTTTAAGCTGCTGAATACAGCACAGTCAATATCTGATGGAAGCATGCAGTTTTCGGAGGATGAATACAGTACCAATGTGCATGTGACAACACTTTGGCATGAAGCGTTCCATACATGGCAGTTTGCTAATTGGGAAGAAGAAATTTTTGCTCAGGCAGAGACTGCCGGACTTGATGAGGATGACAGCACAGAAGAAATTGTGGTAAATAATATTGATTCCAACGAACAGTTAGTGTTATCATTTTCGAGTGAAATGGAACTGCTTGAAACCGCATATGAGACAGAAGATATGGACGAGAAGAAAGCGCTGACAGAAAAAGCATTAGCGGTTTCGAAAGAGCGAAAAGAAATGCTTTCTGAAAAAGAAGCTTATGTAGAGAAATATTATGAAATGATAGAAGGCACAGCTCGTTATGTGGAAGCACAGGCATATCTTTTGTTAGAAGGCGAAGAAGCATGGAAAGAAGCCTATTTTGATACCTTTGAATATTCTAACGGAAGTGGAAAATATTACGAAATGGGTATGTATAAATGTCTGCTCTTAGACCAGCTTGTACCGGAATGGAAGGCTGATTTTCAAGTGACAGACAGTTTGGATGACTATTTAACTCATGCAGTTGCACAGTAAACAGGAAAGGTAAGACTGGTTATGAAAGATGCGAAGTATGTGATTTTAGCAGCAGATGATGAAATGGAATTGTTAGATACCTTAGAGCTTTTTCTTGCAAGAGAAAATATGCTCCTGGTAAAAGCAAAGGACGGAAGAGAAGCCCTTACATTGTTTGAGAGTGAGCAGCCGGATTTGGTTTTGCTTGACATTATGATGCCTGAAATCGATGGTTTTGCGGTGTTGAGAAAAATCAGGGAAAATAGCAGGATTCCGGCAATTATGATGACTGCCCGCAGTGAGGATTACGATAAAATCCTTGGATTGGAATTAGGGGCAGATGATTATGTGACAAAACCCTACAATCCAATGGAAGTCGTTGCGCGCGTAAAAGCACAGCTTCGCAGAACTTACAGCTATGCAGAACCAATTGCAGAAAAAGAATGCGTGATTACATTATTTGATTTGAAATTAAATTTACAGGAATGCTCGCTTGAGAAAAAAGGAGAAGCCATTCTTTTGACAAAAACCGAGTATCGGATTTTAGAATTATTCATGAAATCACCAGGCAGAGTGTATACAAAGCAGCAGATTTTTGATTATGCATGGGAAGATATGTACATGGGAGAAGACAGCACACTTATGGTACATATCAGCAATCTGCGCAATAAGATTGAAGATGACCCGAAGAATCCCGTAATGATAAAAACAGTGAAAGGATTGGGCTATAAGTTTGAAAAAGAAGCATAAGATAAAAGGAAGTATTTTCCGAAAACTTCTCGTAAGCTATTTTTTATTTTCATTTGTTGCAATTATCACTGTTTTTGGTGGATTGATGGCTGAGCTTTTAACAGTGTCAAGCGGTGACCCGGAAAAACTGATTCCTGCGATGATGATTCACGAGGATGGGAGCTTAGAGCCGTTAGATTCTGTTTTTCAGGCGAGAGGCTGGGTGGAAAAGTTAGATGAAAACTATCAGGTTATCGAGGTTTATGGAGAAAAGCAGACCGATAAAATGTCCTACACAGAGCGAGAATTATTAGAAATGGTAAAGGTGGATGTGTTAGGGTCAGATTACCGGGTGTTTTGGGAAGCAACGGCGGATGGAAGCTATTTGTTTCTCTATCCATATGAGGCGGTATCTATAAGTTTTAGCTTTGATTTAGCTGAAATGGACAGTTCCGCGGCGACCACAAGAGTCTTTTTGATTTTTGCTTCGATACTGATTACAGAAGGCTTGCTGGTCAGCGTCTATATTTATCGAAAGATTAAAAGACCATTAAACCGAATGGTAGACGGTATGAAGCGTGTTGCACATGGAGAAGACCATGTAAGATTATCGTTTTATGGAGAAGGAGAATTTCATGAAATTGTAGAAGCATTTAATGCCATGATTGATTCTCTGGAAAAAGAAAAAGCAGAAAAGGAAAAATTGCAGCAGGAACGCAATCAGATGCTGCTGGAACTTTCCCATGACTTAAAGACACCATTAGCTTCGATTAAGAGTACTTCTACAGCACTTGCGGAGGGTGTTGTGCATGAGGAAGAGTTAGACCGTTATTATCACATCATTGAAGCAAAAAGCGACCGCGTAAATACGATGGCGGATGATATGTTTACCATGCTAAAAATGGAGAGCAGTGATTATCACCCGGAATTGGAAAAAATTGATTTCTGTGAGCTGGTGCGTCAGATATGTGCAGAATATTATGAGGAAATGTCGCGTTTTGATGTAGAGATTGATATTCCAGAAAAAAATGTGTTTGTCATGGCTGATAAACGTTTGATTACCCGAACAGTGGCAAATTTATTAACCAATGCGGTAAAATACAACCGGACAGGTTCAAAGATTGATGTGCGGGTACTAGAAGAAAAAGAACAGGTATCCGCTCTGGTATCAGATGATGGAGAAGCAATTGCAGACGAAGTGCGGGAGAGTATGTTTCAGGCTTTTGTGCGCGGCGATAAATCCCGCAGAACAAGCGGTGGAACAGGTCTTGGACTTGCCATTGCAAAAGGCGTGGCGAAAAAGCATGGCGGCGATATCTCGTATGAGTACAAATCAGAAAGAAATCAATTTGTCTTAACCCTCCCACTTTCTGAAATTTAGGGACGTAGCCTATTTTTCGAAATTTCGAAATTTAGGGACGCAGCCTATTTTCCGGAATTTAGGGACGCAGCCTTTTTTTCGAAATTTAGGAACGCAGCCTTTTTTCCGAAATTTGGGGACGTAGCCTATTTTTCGAAATTTGGGGACGTAGCCTATTTTTCGAAATTTAGGCTACGTCCCCAGATTTCAAAATTTAGGCTACGTCCCTAAATTTCTAAATTTCAAATTTAAATTCGGACAATTTCGCGGGTATATTCGCTCTGTGAAGTTGTCTTTTTTTTGTGGGCTTCATATAGTTTGACAGAGCAAAGCTGCTCATATAAATCTGCGGCAAAAATATCTTTTTCAAGAAGCCAGAGAGCATCCTCGGATAAAAGAGAGGATGCATTTGCAAGCTTTGAAATCAGCGGAACATTCGCCGAAGCTTTTAAGATTTTTAAAATAGCCGAAGCATTTATGCGAAATCCCAAAATTCTTAAATAAGGAATGTAATCTAAATTTTTCGCGCGCTGGTAATCCTCATGGGAAATGCCTAAAATCAGGTGCAGGAGAATGCGGCTGATTCTGGTATAGGTCGTATCTTTGCTTTTATTTAATTCGCAGAAGGTTTCAAAAGAAGAAAACTGCGTGCGATTTTTGAAAAGGCGGTTGGCAATATCAGTATTGCATCCGCCAACAGCTGCTAATGTTTCCTTGGAAACATTTAATAACTGGTAGCCTAGTATCGAGGAAAAATCATCTGCCTGCATCATGGGACGCCTGCGTAAATAATCAAGCAGAATATCTGTGGCTGTATCAGGCATACTCTGATTTAGGATTTCGTTTATTTCACAGTTATGAATTCTGCTTTGGAAAGTTGCATCAGCACCTAACAGCACCTCGCGGATTGCAGTTGCAGAAGCGGCAGGCGCGTTTGTATCTGTCAAAAGCGTAGTGTCGTGGTATCCTGCGCCCTCACGTTTTAATAAGTAAGGCTGAATGGAAGAGCTTCTTCGTTTTAATGCCTTTAAATATTCGAGTGCTAAAATATTATTTGGTTCATTTAATATAGAAGAAACAGCATCTGTGTTAAGGAATTCACAAAGAGCCTTTGCGCGTGCAGCAGGAAAAACAAGCCCTTCCTTCAGATAGGCAGAAAGCAGGCTTTGATATTTGGCAGGTTCATCGGCAAGGATGTCTGCTAACGTAGAGAGCAATGGCAGATTGTCTGTTTCTGCGCCAAAACATAAGGTATCCACGCACCGCATTTTATCAAAAAGAGTGACACCGGCCATTGCAAAGTCTTCTGCGGAAGCAGTCGCCCAGAGAGCAGGAAGTTCAATAACAAGGTCAGCACCGCTGCTTAAAGCCATTTTAGTGCGTGCGTATTTATCGATGATGGCAGGTGTGCCACGTTGTACAAAATCACCGCTTAGGGCAATGACAACATAATCTGCCCCGGTTCTTTTTTTGATTTCGTTTATCTGATAAGCATGTCCATTGTGAAATGGATTATATTCTGCAATAATTCCGATTATTTTCATGAAAATGTTCCTTTTGTTGTATTTATTTCAAAAGCATTGAATTTCTTCTACTCAATAATTTTTTATGTGATTGGAAATTGCTCGTACGTGGTGTACGTCAGGTAAAAACGCGAAGCGTTTTTAGAAGCGTCGCGCGAAGATGTAGAATCTTGCAAGTGACCGCGCTCGGCGCGAAAATGTGCCATGCACACTTTTGTTCTCATTATACCACAACATTTTTCTGGGGAAAATAAAGAGATACCCTGTTAAAATTTTGTCAGGCTGTTTTGCTTTTTATACAAGTATTGTGGTAAAAGTAGCTTGTCTGTCACGTAATTAAAGCGTATACTAAAGGTATATGTTCTGCTTTTTTTGGACATATAAAATATGTATACAGTAATAAAGGAGAAAAAATATGAACGTATTAGTAATTAACTGCGGAAGCTCTTCTCTGAAATATCAGTTAATCGATTCAGAAACAGAAAAAGTATTAGCAAAAGGAATCTGCGAAAGAATCGGAATTGATGGAAGATTAGTATATCAGAAAGCAGGACTTGATAAAGAGATTACAGAGGCAGCGATGCCAACACATAAACAGGCAATTCAGATGGTATTAGATGCACTTGTAAATCCAAAGACAGGCGCGATTGCAGACCTTTCTGAAATTGATGCCGTAGGTCATCGTGTGGTACATGGTGGTGAAAACTTCACATCAGCAGCATTAGTAACACCAGAGGTATTAAAAGCAATTGAAGAGTGTAACGACCTTGCACCACTTCACAATCCGGCAAACTTAATCGGAATTAATGCTTGTAAAGAATTAATGCCAAACGCTCCAATGGTAGTAGTATTTGATACTGCATTCCATCAGACAATGCCAGAAAAAGCATATTTATATGGTCTTCCATATGAGTATTATGAGAAATACAAAGTAAGAAGATATGGTTTTCATGGAACAAGCCACAGCTTTGTATCAAAACGTACCGCAGAATTTTTAGGAATGGATTATAATAATTCCAAGATTATCGTTGCTCATTTAGGAAATGGTGCTTCTATCAGCGCGGTATTAAATGGCGAATGTGTAGATACTTCTATGGGACTTACTCCATTAGAAGGACTTGTAATGGGAACACGTTCCGGTGACATTGACCCTGCAATTATGGAATTTATCGCCAAAAAAGAGAATTTAGACATCGAAGGAGTCATGAATGTATTAAATAAAAAGTCAGGTGTTCAGGGCTTATCCGGTTTAACCAGCGACTTCCGCGATATCGAGGATGGCTATTTCAAAGGACATAAGGGTGCAATCGCTGCAACAGAAGTATTCGCCTATCGTGTAGCAAAATATATCGGCTCTTATGTAGCTGCCATGAATGGTGTAGATGCGATTGCATTTACAGCGGGAATTGGTGAGAATACAGCTTACGTGCGTGAGATTGTAATGAGCTATTTAGGATACCTTGGAATTTCTGTTGATAAAGAAGTAAATGACGTGACTCGTGGAGTAGATACACTTATTTCTACTGAGGATTCAAAAGTAAAAGTCTGCGTAATTGCAACAAATGAAGAGCTTGCAATTGCAAGAGAGACAGTAGCATTAGTAAAGTAAAAAAAGTTGTTGACAAAAATAGGATGCCTATGTATAATTGTTTAGGTGTGAAAAACCTTGTTGTACCAACAATATTGCAACGGGGTGTGGGAGAATGCCATGATTATAGATATTTCAGACATTTTATCTTGTGAGAACAAGGAGAAAAATCAACAAGTTCAAATCGAGTTGACGTCTTTTGTATCGAGATTAGGTGAATTCCCAATCATCGAAAAGGCACCGATTGATTTACGAATCGCAAACCGGGAGAACAAGCGGCTGCTTATCCAGGGAACTGTTGATATCGTAGTATCGATACAGTGTGGCCGATGTTTGGAAGAAGTTCCAACAAATGTCCATTTTGATATTGACAAAGAGATTCAAATTGATAAATCTGTAGTCAATGATGAAGAGGTGGACGACGTAGACTACCTGATTGGATTTGATCTGGATATAGATAAATTCATCTATAGAGAGATTTTGGTAAACTGGCCGATGAAAGTTCTGTGCAAAGATGATTGCAAAGGAATTTGCAAAGTGTGCGGAATGAACCTGAACAAAGGTGACTGCAACTGCCAGAGAACAGAACTGGATCCAAGAATGGCAGCAATCCAAGATGTCTTTAACAAATTTAAGGAGGTGTAAGTAAATGTCAATCTGTCCAAAAAATAAATCTTCCAAAGGAAGAAGAGATAAAAGAAGAGCTAACTGGAAAATGACAGCTCCAGCATTAGTAAAATGCAGCAAATGTGGAGAGTTGATGATGCCTCATAGAGTATGCAAAAACTGTGGCTCATACAACAAAAAAGAAATTATTGCTATGGATTAATTTCAAAGAAACTTACGAAATCAAGGGATTGCCGATGAAGCTTTCCCTTGATTTTTTTGATTTTAACCCAATTTTAACCCGATTCAAAATTAAGAAATGAAATATAACGAAATTTTATATATAATACTTTGCGAAATTGAATTTATGTAAAGGTATGGTTTTAAAATAAGGAATACTTTGATATAATTAAGATAAGAAAGAGGATGGGCGGTGATATGATTGGTAATTGAAGAAATAAGAGAAAAATGTAAAGATGATTCGATAGAGGTAACTAGTCATATGTTGCTTAGGTTTCAGCAGAGAAATATTTCGTATGTTGATATAAAACAGGTTATTATGAACGGGGAGATAATTGAGGATTACCCAGACGATTATCCATATCCTAGTTGCCTTGTGTTGGGGTATACGGTGAAAGGTCGTGTACTTCATGTGGTAGTTGGTATGAGTGAAACGAGATTGTGGTTGATAACAGCATATCAGCCGAATCCGGAGCAATGGAGTGATGATTTTAAAGTGAGAAAGGAGCAATAGATAATGGAAAAGTGCTTTTTCTGTAAAGGAAATATCGAAAATGGATTTAGTAATTATATGGCAGATATTGATGGGCATTTCATTATTATTAAGAATGTGCCGTGTCATAAGTGCTCTCAGTGTGGAGAAGTATCATACAGTGGACAGACAGTTGCAAAAATAGAAGCTATTATTGAAAGATTGAAAGCTGCATTAACAGAAGTAGCTGTTGTTGATTTTGTGGCATAATTAATAGTAATATTATAGTCTGACGCCCTCGGCAATAGCCGAGGGTTTTTTGATATAATATATAAGTATTATTTCCAATATGCCGTATTTCGGATAAATTCAATTAAATCTTCTTTCTCAATTCTAAAGCTACCTGCAATGAGGCGTGCAGGTATTCGTTCCTCATGAATTAATTCTAACATTTTGGATTTACTAATATGTAATAGTTCCTGACATTGCTTACGAGTTAATAAATCTGGTTGTTTTTCAAACATTTTTTAATACCTTCTTTCTTTTTTTGTGGATTATATTGGTCTATTTTGGTTTATTAGATTGTTTTGCGGAAAATTACCATTTGAAGTTATGTAATATTTACATGAATAAAGCATAGGGTGGTGATTTTTTGAAAAGAAAAATTAGTAAGGAAGCTGTTGTAAAATTTTTAAATGTACTAATTGTAGTTGGTTACAATTTGTGGATGGCATTTATAGATGGTGGCAACAGCTCGGATGAATAAGGAAAGGAGCGGTAGTACACCACAAAGAGAATTTATTCAAACTAGAAACAGCGCACGATACAAAAAAGGTATTGTGCGCTCTATTATTATGGAGGAAAGATAGAATGATGAATTTTGATGAATTTAAAAGACAGGTAGAAAGTATAATCCAAAGGCTGTATGAAAGAGTATGTGAGAGGTGCACTTAGTTCGACAAAGTATCCGTTATCGAGAGAAGAACAAAGAGCATTGCTTAATTTTATAAAAGAGGATAATATTTACTCAAAATATTATGTAATGATTGCTTTTATGCTGTCTACGGGATGTAGAATAGGAGAAACACTAGGTGTTACGTGGGATGATATTGATTTTGAAAATAAAAGTATCAATATAAATCATCAGGTAATATATAAAAAGAAGGATGGTGTGACAAAACATTATATCGAAGAACCTAAGAATAGAACAGCAAGAAAAATTCCTTTACAAGAAAGTATTATAAAGATATTAGAGAAATATAAGGAAAGTATTTATTTCATTAGTAAATCAAATCAATATGAAATTGATGGGGTGTCGAATTTTGTGTTTTTAAATAGTCAACTCAGATTATATACACCTAATACTATTGTGAGGGCATTTCATGAGATAAGGGATGCATATAACGAGACAATAGAAGAAAATGCAGATGTTTTGTTGCCGGATTTCTCTCCACACACGTTACGTCATACGTTTTGTACAAGAATGGCTGAAAATGGTATGGATATTAAAGTATTGCAGGAAATTATGGGGCACAAGACAATTGCAGTTACGATGCAGGTATATAATCATGTATCATTTGAGAGAGCACAGAAAGTTATGCAAGAAGTAGAGAATGTGCTGGATGTATAATGAAATAACCCAATGAAACATTTTAACCCATTTAATAACCCATTTAAAAAGAAATGGTGTGGGGTTATGTGATAATATGAAAATTAAACAGTTTGTTTGTAGGTATTCAAAAAGATGTGACATGATGTGTGAACTGAAAATTCATACAACAAAAAAGAAATTATTCCTCAGGACTAATTTTAAGAAATGCAATGAAATCAAGGGATTGCTAAAAAGCGTTCCCTTGATTTTTTTTCTTTTTAAAACGTGTTTAAAGGCGTACTATTTTAGTGAAATTTAATTTTACAGAAAAGAGCCTATATGTTAATATAGTAACGTTTAGATAAAAATGGTAAGCGTACATTTAGAAAAAGGGAAAGGCGAAAGAGATGGATAATGTTTTTAATTTAGACAACAAGTTTTTTCAGTCACTTGGCAAACTGATAGATATGATTTGTTTGAGTGCGTTGTGGCTTTTACTTTGTATTCCGGTGGTGACAGCTGGTGCGGCAACAACAGCCATGTATTACACAGTAAATAAGGTTATTAGACATAACAGAGGTTACTTAGCAAAAGACTTTTTTGGTGCATTCAAATCTAATTTTAAACAGTCTACTATCGTGTGGCTGATTATTTTATTACTATATGCATTAATGGGCGTTGACTGCTACATAATGTATCAGTTTGCACAGGCAGGCGAGAAATACGGTTCTTTTTATGTTGTATTTATTGTTTTGATTGCTTTAGTGACAATGTGGGCAATGTATCTTTTCCCTTACATGGCGCGTTTTGCAAATAAAACCAAGAACGTATTAAAAAATGGACTTTTAATTGCACTTGCGAATCTGTTGAAAACACTTGCAATGTTTGTAATTCTTGTAGCTGCTGTTCTTGCTGTTTTCGTATGGCCGATTGCAATCGTTTTAGTACCATCATGTTTTACACTGGTGCAGAATCTGTTTATGGAAAAGATTTTCCGAAAATATATGACACCGGAAGATATAGAAGCAGAAGATGAACGCAACAGGGAATATATGAATTAGATTTTCGTATTGATTTATAGAAAGAGTTATAGTATATTTTGATATAGGCATTGGGAAAAGGTAGAAAATATCCTTTTGCCGTAAGGAAATGGAGAAGAAGATGCAGGAGATAACAAGAGTTGCTTTAGATGCAATGGGTGGCGATAATGCACCGGCAGAACTTGTAAAAGGAGCTGTAAATGCTGTAAAAGGAAGAAATGATATTAAAGTATTCCTTGTTGGACAGCAGGACGCAGTGAGACAGGAACTGGAGAAATACGATTATCCGAAGGAACAGATAGAAATTGTACATGCGGATGAAGTAATCGAGACAGCAGAGCCGCCAGTAAATGCGATTCGTAAGAAAAAACAGTCATCAATTGTAATTGGCATGAATATGGTAAAGCAGAAGGAAGCAGATGCCTTTGTTTCAGCAGGTAGTTCTGGCGCTGTTTTAGTAGGCGGACAGGTTATTGTTGGAAGAATCAAAGGAATCGAAAGACCACCTTTAGCACCACTCATTCCAACAGAGAAGGGTGTATCCCTTTTAATTGACTGTGGAGCAAATGTAGACGCGAGAGCATCACATTTGGTACAGTTTGCCAAGATGGGTTCTGTTTATATGGAAAATGTACTTGGAATCAAGAATCCACGAGTTGCAATTGTTAATATCGGAGCAGAAGAAGAGAAGGGTAATGCCTTAGTAAAAGAGACTTTCCCATTATTAAAAGAATGTGAAGATATTAATTTTGTTGGAAGCATTGAAGCAAGAGAGATTCCACATGGAGAAGCAGATGTAATTGTCTGTGAAGCATTTGTGGGCAATGTTATCTTAAAACTCTATGAGGGATTAAGCAGTACACTCATAGGAGTAGTCAAAAAGGGTATGATGAGCACCTTAAGAAGTAAAATTGGTGCTGCATTAGCATTACCGGCATTAAAGACCACATTAAAGAAATTTGATGCAACAAAGTATGGTGGTGCACCGTTATTAGGACTGAATGGACTTGTAGTTAAAACACATGGAAGCGCTAAAGCACAGGAAGTTACAAACACAATCTACCAGTGTGTTACATTTAAAGAACAGGATATTAACGGAAAAATTAAGAAAAATATTTTAGGTTCTACAGAACAGGAAGGAATGTAATTATGGAATTTGAAAAATTAAAAAAAATCATTGCTGAAGTATTAAATGTTGATGAAGAAGAAATAACAATGGAGACAACATTTGTAGATGACCTTGGAGCTGATTCGTTAGATATTTTTCAGATTATTATGGGACTGGAAGAGGAATTTGATGTTGAGATTGCAAATGAGGAAGCAGAGAAAATTGTTACCGTTGCAGATGCAGTTGAACAAATCAAGAATGCTTTAAACGCATAATAGAGTTGTTAATAACGCCACTATGACGGAAAGTGGCTTGTAGTGTAAAGCCCTTGTTGATGCAAGGGCTTTACGTTTTTCGGTGGTAAAAATTACATCAGAGTTTTTTCTTACTCTATAAGGGGATAAAGAGGATAGATGTGTAGCGTAAGAAAAGACCTCTGAATAAACGGAGGGAACATGGCAAATTTAAAAGAATTGCAGGAAGTGATAGGATACCACTTCAAAGCAGAGGGACTGCTAAGACAGGCATTGACACACAGCTCCTACGCAAATGAAAAGCATATGAAAAAGCTTTCGGATAATGAGCGCTTGGAGTTTTTGGGAGATGCAGTGCTTGAAATTGTATCCAGTGAGTATTTATTTAAGAATTATCCAAAGATGCCGGAAGGTGATTTGACAAAGTTTCGTGCGAGCATTGTATGTGAACCGACATTGGCACTTTGTACAAGAGAAATTGAACTGGGCAAATATCTCTATTTAGGAAAAGGAGAGAATCTGACAGGCGGAAGAAATCGTAAATCGATTCTTTCGGATGCATTAGAATCCGTTATCGGAGCAATCTATTTAGATGGTGGCTTTGAAGAAGCAAAAAGCTTCGTACATAAGTTTATTCTGACAGATATTGAGAATAAAAAGCTTTTCTATGACAGCAAAACAATTTTACAGGAAATCGTACAGGGAAATTATACAGAATCATTGAATTATGTACTGCTTTCCGAAGAAGGCCCGGACCATGACAAACGTTTTACCGTCGAGGCACGAATTGGTGAAAAGGTGATTGGCCAGGGAACAGGGCATACCAAAAAGTCTGCGGAGCAGGAAGCTGCTTATCAGGCACTTCTGTTATTGAAAAAAGACGAGAAGAAGTAAAAATGTTCCAAAATAGAGAAACGGAGTTTATATATGTATCTTAAGAGTATTGAGGTTCAGGGATTTAAATCGTTTGCAAACAAAATCGTATTTGATTTCCACAACGGAATTACTGGAATTGTTGGCCCGAACGGAAGTGGTAAAAGTAATGTTTCGGATGCGGTGCGCTGGGTATTAGGTGAGCAGAGTGCAAAACAGCTGCGTGGAGCAAGCATGCAGGATGTTATTTTTGCGGGAACGGAAAACCGTAAACCTTTAAGCTATGCGTATGTGGCAATTACAATGGATAATTCAGACCATCAGCTTGCGATTGATTTTGAAGAAGTAACAGTTTCAAGACGTGTATACCGTTCCGGCGAAAGTGAATATCTGATTAACGGAAGCCCATGCCGATTAAAGGATGTTACAGAGCTTTTTTATGATACTGGTATTGGTAAGGAAGGCTATTCCATTATCGGACAGGGTCAGATTGAGCGAATCTTAAGTGGAAAACCGGAAGAACGCCGTGAGCTTTTCGATGAAGCAGCAGGAATCGTAAAATACAAGAAAAGAAAAGCAACTGCACAGAAAAAGTTAGAGAGCGAACGCGAGAATTTAGTTCGTGTCAATGATATTTTAGCAGAATTAGAGCGTCAGGTCGGACCATTAGAGAAGCAGGCAGAAAAAGCCCGTATCTACTTAAAGAAAAAAGAAGAGTTAAAGACCTATGATGTAAATATGTTCCTGTTAGAGATGGAGCGTATTGAAACACAGCTTGCAGAGGTCAAAGAGAAATACAGCATTGCAGATTCTGAATATCAGGAAGCAAAAGAATCCCATGAAAGCATCAAATCGGAATACGAGAAATTAGAGCAGGATATGGCGGTAATGGATGAGACAATCAATTCCATTCGTGAAAGTATGAATTCTTCCGGCTTAATGAAACAGAAACTCGAAGGTCAGATTAATGTCTTAAATGAGCAGATTCGTTCGGCAGAATTAACGGACGAGCATATGCAGAGCCGTTTGGATGCCTTAGATAAAGATAAAGAAGAACGTCTTGCAAATAAGGAAACCTATGATGCACAAAAAGCAGAATTAGATGCGAAGATGCAGGAAATCCTTACCAAGAAAAAGGATGCACAGGTACAGCTTGAAGCTTTGCAGGCAGAGATTAACCGTTGTAGCGAAGGGATTGAAAAGGGCAAAAGCGAAGTGATTGAGCTTTTAAATAATAAAGCCTCCATCAAAGCCAGACAGCAGCGTTATGACACCATGGCAGAGCAGGTAAATATTCGCAAAGCCCAGTTAAATCAGCGTCTTCTTGCAAGAAAAACAGAAGAAGCCGATTTGGATTCCGTACTTGCCGGCTATCAGAAGGAATTAGAAGAAGTCAATGCTTCCATTCAGGAATTAAAGCAGAAGGCTTTGGAATTAGAAAAGAATGGCAGAGAGTGGAAACAGAAATCCATTGAGACAAAGCAGGCATTAGAAGAGAAGATTACGCGTTTCCATAAACAGCAGTCCCGCTTGGAATCCTTAAAAAATATTGCTGAGCGTTATGACGGTTACGGAAACAGTATCCGTAAGATTATGGAGCAGAAGTCCGAAAACAAAGGTCTGCTTGGTGTTGTATCGGATTTGATACAGGTGGAAAAGAAATACGAGACAGCCATTGAGACAGCCCTTGGCGGTAACATTCAGAATATCGTAACAGAGGATGAAGCAACTGCCAAAAAGATGATTTCCTACTTAAAAGAGAATCGTCTTGGACGAGCAACCTTCCTGCCACTGACTAGTGTGGACGGCAAAGGCAACTTTAAAAATATGGATGCATTAAAAGAGCCGGGCGTTATTGGTCTTGCAAACCAGCTTGTGAAAACAGAAGCCAAATACGAAGGTGTTACAGCATACTTATTAGGCAGGGTAATTGTAACCGAAAATATTGATTATGCAATCGCTTTAGCGAAAAAGAATCATTATTCGCTTCATATTGTTACCTTAGAGGGCGAATATTTAAGTCCCGGTGGTTCAATGACTGGTGGTGCATTCCGCAATTCCAGCAACCTTTTAGCGAGAAATCGTGAGATTGAAGAGTTGGAAGCATCGGTAAGTACCTTAGAAGAACAGATAAAAGAGCACAGAGCACGTTTAGATGAGATTAAAACAGCCCAGTCCTTATTAGTGGATGATATCGAAGCAAATAAGGCAGAGCTGCAGGAGCGTTACATTTTGCAGAATACTGCCAAAATGAACGTAGAGCGTGCCACAGAGCAGAAGAACGAAAGTGAAAACGTCTTTGCAGGCTTAAAGCTTGAAAGTATCGAGATTGAGAAGCAGTTAAGAGAAATCAGCGAAAACAAAGAAAAAATCAATGCGGAAATCGAATATGCAAAGCAGCGTGAGACTGAGATTGAGGAAGAAAATAAAAATTTCCAGCAGATACTTGATGAAAATGCAGCAAAAGAGGATGCAGCAGGAAAGCTTGTTTCTGAAATCCAGTTAGAAGAAGCCAGCGTGAGACAGAAGGCGGAATTTGTATTAGAAAACATTAGACGTATTAATGGCGAAATCGCAAAATACGAAGAGGAACGCCAGAATGTCATGTCTGAGGCAAAGGATGCCAAGGCGGATGCAGAGAAAAAGCGTCATGACATCGAAGAAATACAAAAGACCATTCTTGCATCAGATGATAATCATACAAAACAGGAGCAGGAATTAAAAGAACATATCAGCAAAAAAGAAGAAATGTCAGCCATTTACAAAGGATTTTTCCAGAAGCAGGAGGACATTTCCAAACGTATTTCTGATTTGGATAAAGAAATTTTCCGTTTGAACAGTCAGAGAGAGAAATTAGAAGAAGCAAATGAGTATCAGACCAATTATATGTGGGAAGAGTACGAATTGACTCGTCATGCAGCAGCAGAATTAAAGAATGAAGAGTATGATAATCTTTCCGAGTTGAAAAAATTAGTTTCCGGCATTAAGGACGATATTAGAAAACTTGGTGATGTCAATGTCAATGCGATTGAAGACTACAAGGAGATTTCCGAGCGTTATGAGTTCTTAAAAGGACAGCATGATGATTTAGTAGAAGCAGAAAAAACATTAGTTGGCATTATCGAAGAGCTTGATACTGGAATGCGTAAACAGTTCTTAGAGAAATTTGCAGAAATCCAGAGAGAATTTGACAAAGTATTTAAAGAACTCTTTGGTGGTGGTAAAGGAACACTTGAGTTAGTGGAAGATGAGGATATCTTAGAGTGCGGCATCCGAATTATCGCACAGCCGCCGGGAAAGAAGCTGCAGAACATGATGCAGATGTCCGGTGGAGAAAAATCACTGACCGCGATTTCGCTATTATTTGCAATTCAGAACTTAAAACCATCGCCGTTTTGTCTTCTTGACGAGATTGAGGCGGCGTTAGATGACTCAAACGTATCAAGATTTGCAAAATACTTACATAAGCTGACAAAGAATACACAGTTTATCGTAATCACTCATAGACGAGGAACAATGGCAGCAGCTGACCGTCTCTATGGTATTACCATGCAGGAGAAAGGTGTATCGACCTTAGTATCCGTAAATCTGATTGAGGATGATTTGGACAAGTAGAAGAGGAAAGGAGCAGTGAGGAATGAGTGAAGAAAAGAAAGGCTTTTGGAGCAGACTTGTTTCAGGCTTAAGCAAAACCAGAGCAAATATCGTTGCAGGGATTGATTCCATTTTTTCAGGATTTTCCAATATTGATGATGATTTTTATGAGGAAATCGAAGAAATCCTGATTATGGGAGATATCGGAGTTAAGGCGACAGAAGAAATTATTGAAAAGCTTAAGAAAAAAGTAAAAGAAAATCACATTAAAGAACCGGCAGAATGCAAGGAATTACTGATAAACAGCATTAAAGAACAGATGAATGTTGGAGAAACAGCATATCGTTTTGAGCATGAGAAGTCAGTAGTGCTTGTCATTGGTGTCAATGGTGTTGGAAAAACAACTTCCATCGGAAAGCTTGCAGGAAAGCTGAAAGACGAAGGAAAGCGTGTAGTAATTGCAGCAGCCGATACCTTTAGGGCAGCCGCAGGAAACCAACTTTTAGAGTGGGCAAACCGCGCAGGCGTGGAAATGATTGGTGGACAGGAGGGCGCAGACCCGGCAGCAGTTGTTTATGATGCAGTTGCAGCAGCAAAAGCAAGAAACGCGGATGTTTTATTATGTGATACCGCAGGACGACTTCACAATAAGAAGAACCTGATGGAAGAATTAAAGAAAATTAACCGTATTTTAGAAAAAGAGTACCCGGAGGCATTCCGAGAGACTTTGGTTGTTTTAGATGCGACCACAGGACAGAATGCACTTGCACAGGCAAAAGAATTTTCAGAAGCAGCCGAGATTACAGGTATTGTTTTGACGAAAATGGATGGAACTGCCAAGGGTGGTATTGCAGTAGCAATCCATTCAGAGCTTGGAATTCCAGTAAAATATATCGGTGTGGGCGAAAGTATTGATGATTTGCAGAAATTTGATTCAGAAGAGTTTGTAAACGCGTTATTTGAGCGTGAAGATAAGTAAGGAGTGATGAAAATGCTGACATTAGACAAGTTTGAAGAGGCATCAGAAAAGGTAAAAGAGGTTACATCAGAAACAAAATTGGTGTACAGTGATTATTTTAGCGCACAGACAGGCAATAAGGTTTATTTAAAACCGGAAAATATGCAGTTTACCGGTGCATATAAGGTGCGTGGTGCTTATTACAAGATTAGCACATTAACAGAAGAAGAAAGACAGAGAGGATTAATTACCGCATCTGCCGGAAATCATGCACAGGGCGTGGCATATGCAGCAAAATGTTATGGCTGCAAGGCAGTTATCGTTATGCCTACCACCACTCCTTTAATCAAAGTAAACAGAACAAAGAGCTATGGCGCAGAAGTTGTGCTGCATGGTGATGTTTATGATGAAGCATGTCAGAAAGCATACGAGCTTGCAGAAAAAGAAGGTTACACCTTTATTCATCCATTTGATGATTTAGCAGTTGCAACCGGACAGGGAACAATTGCAATGGAAATCTTTAAAGAGCTTCCATTAGTAGAATACATCTTAGTTCCAATCGGAGGAGGCGGACTTGCAACAGGTGTTGCTACTCTTGCAAAGCTTTTAAATCCAAAGATTAAAGTAATCGGTGTAGAGCCGGCAGGAGCAAACTGTATGCAGGCATCCTTTGCAGCAGGAAAAGTAACCACACTTCCGGGCGTAAACACAATTGCAGACGGTACAGCTGTTAAGACACCGGGAAGCAAAATTTTCCCATACATCCAGAAGAATCTGGATGACATTATTACCGTTGAGGATGACGAGCTTGTAGCAGCCTTCCTTGATATGGTGGAAAATCATAAAATGGTAGTAGAAAACTCTGGTCTTTTAACAGTTGCAGCATTAAAACATTTAGATGTAAAAGATAAACGTGTGGTATCCATCTTAAGCGGCGGTAACATGGACGTGATTACGATGTCTTCTGTAGTGCAGCAGGGCTTGATTTTACGTGATAGAATCTTTACCGTATCTGTTTTACTGCCAGATAAGCCGGGCGAGCTTACAAAGGTTTCTGCAACCATTGCAAATGCACAGGGAAATGTTATCAAATTAGAGCATAACCAGTTTGTTACAACGAACCGAAATGCAGCAGTAGAACTTCGCATTACTTTAGAGTGTTTTGGAACAGAGCATAAGAAACAGATTATGAAAGCACTTGAAAAAGACGGTTACAAACCAAAGGTAGTGCGTACAAGTCTCTAAGTCATATACGAAAGTGAGCAGCAGATGGGAAACATCTGTAAAAATAGGAAAGGGTACGGTTATTTTTATGAAAAAAATCGAAGAATATGTAAGAACGATACCTGATTTCCCAGAACCGGGAATTATGTTTCGTGATGTAACAAGCGTATTGCAGGATGCGGACGGCTTAAAGCTTGCGATTGATTCCATGATTCAGCTGTTAGATGGTGTGGAATTTGATGTTATCGCAGGAACAGAGTCCAGAGGATTTATTTTTGGTGTGCCAATTGCGTATGCATTAGGAAAATCTTTTGTACCAGTCCGTAAAAAAGGAAAGCTTCCTTGTGAAACAATTTCTGCAGAATATGCCTTAGAGTACGGCACAGCAGAAATCGAAATGCACAAAGACGCAATAAAACCGGGACAGAAAGTCGTATTAGTGGATGATTTGATTGCAACAGGCGGAACAATCGAAGCAAGTGCCAAATTAGTAGAAGAATTAGGTGGGGAAGTTGTTAAAATTCTCTTCTTAATGGAACTTGCAGGATTAAACGGACGTGAGAAGTTAAAGAATTATGATGTTGCATCTGTCATTACATACGAGGGAAAATAAGATTTTTATTTCGGATGGCAGGAAATAAGAGCCATCCGAAGTTAAAAATAAAATGACGGTATCAATGGTCAAAACAAAAAGGAGAATAGGAAAATGTTAGAAAAACTGTTTAAACTCAAAGAGAATAACACAACCGTTAAGGTTGAGGTTATGGGTGGAATTACAACATTTATGACAATGGCGTATATTCTGGCAGTAAATCCATCAATACTTGAGGCTGCTGGTATGGACAAGACAGCAGTATTAATTGCAAGCTCATTAGCAGCATTTGTTGGAACAATGGCAATGGCATTACTTGCAAATTATCCATTTGCTTTAGCTCCGGGTATGGGATTAAATGCATATTTTGCATATACCGTATGCGGTACAATGGGGTATTCCTGGCAGGTAGCTTTAATGGCTGTATTTGTGGAAGGTTTAATCTTTATCGTACTTTCTTTAACAAATGTCAGAGAAGCAATCTTTAATGCAATTCCAACGAACCTGAAAAAAGGTGTCAGCGTTGGTATTGGTCTTTTCATTGCATTTATCGGTTTACAGAATGGTGAAATCGTTGTAAGCAACAGCTCCACATTAGTAAGCTATGTTGATTTTACAGCAAACTTTAACACACAGGGAATCAGCGCATTATTAGCTTTAATTGGCTTAATGGTAATTGCCATTCTCTATGTTAAAAAAGTAAAAGGTGCGATTTTATTCGGTATCGTTATTACCTGGGGACTTGGTATGATTTGTCAGGCAATTGGAATTTATGTTCCAAATGCAGAGCTTGGCTATTATTCTTTATATCCAACATGGGGCTTTACAGATTTAACATCAATTGGCAAAACATTTGGTCAGTGCTTTAAAGCAGATTTCTCAAATGTTAGAATTTTTGATTTTGTTGCAATTTTATTTGCATTCTTATTTGTAGATATGTTTGATACATTAGGAACATTAATCGGTGTAGCAAACAAAGCAGATATGTTAGACAAAGATGGTAAGCTTCCAAAAATAAGAGAGGCACTTTTAGCAGATGCTATCGCAACTTCTGCTGGTGCAGTACTTGGTACTTCCACAACAACAACTTTCGTAGAAAGTTCTTCCGGTGTAGCTGAAGGAGCTAGAACAGGTCTTGCATCTGTTGTAACAGGACTTTTATTCTTAGTTTCCATCGTATTATCACCAATTTTCTGTTCAATCCCTGGATTTGCAACAGCTCCAGCATTAATCTTTGTAGGATTCTTAATGGTATCCTCTGTTGTAAGCATCGATTTTACAGATTTAACAGAAGCAATTCCAGCATATTTATGCTTACTGGCAATGCCTTTAATGTACAGCATTTCCGAAGGTATCGCAATCGGAGTTATCTCTTATGTAATCATTAACGTGGTTGCTGGAAAAGCAAAGAAGATTACTCCATTAATATATGTCCTTGCCGTATTGTTTGTATGTAAATACATCTTCTTATAATATGAGTGGGCTGCATTATGTGCCGTTACTGCTTTGTATCGGTGTTTTCATATTTTCAACAATAGGCTTCTTTTCAACAGAAGATAAAAAAGAAATTTTATATTGTGTGTGTTCTGTATTTAGTGCAGGATGTGCAATCGTGCAATTGGCGATTGTAATTTGAATTTTAGGGCGAAAAAGGATGAGTGTCGAAAACGACATTCATCCTTTTTCTTTTTCTGTTATCATTTCTTGAACTAACTCCTGCATCTTAGGAGAAAGTGTCCGGTAAAATTCCAAAACACGCAATTCTTTTTTGGAAAACATATTTTCATCATAAGTACTGCAATGAGCAGGGTTATCTGTGATTCCAACCAAGTAATCAATAGATGTGTCAAAATAATTTGCCATATGAATTAAAATGTCTAACTCAGGGACGGCGAGGTCGTGCTCGTATTTGTGTATGGATTGTTGTGTAACATGAAGCACATCAGCCAGAGCCTGTTGGCTTAAATGATTCTTTGTACGCATTTCTTTGATTCTTTTCATTTTTTCACCTCATTGTTATTACTATAACAAGGTAGAACTGAAATAAATAAAACGCCATAATTGTATTGTAAACAACTTGTGGTTGTGATATACTCAAGAAAAATAGGACTATAGAACTATAAAACAAAATTCTTTGTATGTGTGTAAAAAGATTTTTTACAACACGTAAAGAAGGATGAGTTGGGAGGGATGCTTTAAAAAGTTAATAATCGCAATCTACAGAAGAGAGATGGAGGTAATTGTTATGAAGAAAAAGAAAGAATTGAAAAAAAGAATTTTAAAAAGTGTATTCATATTGTTGTTACTGCTTGTAACGTTTGTACCGACGATGAATGTACAGGCAGCTTCCTATTCCAGTGATTACAGATATTGGTCGCAGGGTGGGTCTGATGATGCATATATGAGAGCAGCTGGATGCTGGGTTGTTGCACAGGCAAAAATGCTGTATGAAGCAAATGTTGACAGACGTTCTTCCTTCAATCCGGATGTTTATTTACAATGGGAGAGAAGTAATGGATATATTAGCGGCAATATTGCTCAGGTAAATGGGTATGCAGCACCGGTTGCCTACGCAAATGCACGAGGAAAGAATCTGAATTATCTTGGTTACTGGAATGCGGATGATTCACAGCTTTGGTTTAATATTAACGCTGGGTATTATACGATTTTGAAGGTATATGATGCAACAAACGCACCGGATGGGCATTTTGTGCTTATTGCTAATGAATTGTCCAAATCAACAGGAAAGTTATATTGCTATGATTCTTTTACGACGACAGGAACAGCTAACCCACAGCTTATAAGCAGATATAGTGTTCATAATGGTGGTTATGTTTATTCAGCTAATAATCCGGTAGCTGCAACACCGGGTAAAGTTTCAATTTCTGCAAAGTCGACTTATTATACAACGGAAGATGTTACCTTTTCATGGAATACACCGGCGAATGCTGCGAAATATGGAATTACAGTGTATACAAGACCAGCTAGTGGAAACCGGGTAATGGTATTTGATTTATCATCGTTGACAACTGCTAACAAGTATAATCTTGGTAAATATAAGGCTGGAGATTACAGGCTTTGGATGCGTGCTTATAATTCGGACGGAACAGGTGGTGACGCGACATATGTTGATTTTACAGTAAAAGCGCATACACACAGTTACACATCCAAAGTTACAAAAAAAGCAACTTGTACTTCAGATGGAGTAAAAACCTATACCTGTTCCTGTGGTAAAAGCTACACAGAAAAAATTGCCAAAACAGGTCACAAAGCAGTGACAGATAAAGCGGTAGAAGCAACCTGTATCAGTGAAGGAAAGACGGAAGGAAGCCATTGCTCTGTGTGTGGTACGGTAATAAAAGCACAAAAGAAAATTGCCAAAACAGGTCATAAAGCAGTGACAGATAAAGCTGTTGCAGCAACTTGTATCAGTGAAGGAAAGACGGAGGGAAGTCATTGCTCTGTGTGTGGTACGGTAATAAAGGCACAGCAGACAATCGCGAAAAAATCGCATTCCTATGAGCAGACTTCTATTACAAAGGCGACAACAAAAGAAGGCGGAAGAATCTATTATAAATGTAAAAACTGTACGACGACCATGAGTAAGTCTATTGGAAAAGTAAAGGAGATAAAGCTTTCTGAAACAAACTTTACTTACAGTGGATGGACAAGAAAACCGTCAGTAACAGTAAAAGACAGCAGTGGGAATAAATTAAAAAAGGGTACTGATTATACTGTCAGCTACGAAAAGAGCAGTAAAGCTATCGGGCAGTATCAGGTGACTATAAAATTCAAAGGCAATTATAGTGGAAATGTGAAGAAGACATACACCATAAGTCCGAAGGGAACAAAACTTTCTGGATATACGGTGAAGTCTAAATCACAGGTACAGATTTCATGGAAGAAGCAGAGCAGCAAGACGGATGGCTATGAAATTCAGTATTCTACAAGTTCTAGTTATAAAAAGAATGCAACAAAAACGATTGTGGTAAAAAAGAATACCGCAACAAAAGCAGTCATTAAATCATTAAAGCAAAACAAACAGTATTATGTACGAATCAGAACCTACAAAAATGTAAAGCAGAATGGAAAAACAGTAAAAGTATATTCTAAGTGGTCAAAGTCTATGGGATTCAATTATACATACTAATACGATGAAATTGCACCTGCGGATAGCAGGTGCAATTTCAATCAGACATGGAGGAAAAAGCAATGTATTGCGTAAAATGCGGAAAAGAATTAGAAGATAGTGTGAGATATTGCAGTAACTGTGGGCAGAAGGTCGGAGGTTCAATGAACAGAGCTGCAATTTCACTGCCAAAAGAAGAAGTAAAGGATGCATATGAGGCGATAAAGAATAAAAGAGAAGAATTTGTAGAAAAGAAGAAAAAAATGAATATGGGTTCACTAATCTGTATGATAATTGCAGCTATTTTGTGTTGTGTACCTTGGTTTCATTTGCCGCGGGCAGGCTCGTATTCGCCGTTGGAGTGGTATGAGTTTATAAGCTCGTCAAGTTATTATTATGGAGAAAAGATATATACGAGAGCTACAATAATACCCGGAATTTGTATATGGATGAATATACCTTTAGTAGTGTATATCATAAATATTATATGCATTTTCAAAAGAGGAAAAGGACTTCCAGCATTAAATGTGGTTGGCTTGATTTTTTCAGTACTGACCTTTATTTATGCATATGCCTTTTTTGCTTATTACAATGGTTATATGTTGTATGGAGAAGCAGGCTGTTCGATGAAGCCGGCATTTTATCTTATGGCAGGTATTGTATTTTTGGATGCGATAAGAAGTATACAGTTTAATGAACAACATTGAATTTATATTACCAGAGTAGAAAAAGCAGGAGAGAAAATATGATTTGTAAAAAATGTGGGACGGATATGGGCGAAAACGAAATATGTCCGGGATGTGGAAGAAAAAAGAAAGATAGCTATAAAAATAAGAAAAAAATATCTTATATATCCTGGCTGCTGGTAGGTGGTGCGGTTGTCATACTGTTTATTGGCGTGTATTTTTTGTTCCGGGGAAATACGCCGCAAAAGGAAGCAGATAATGAGGGCACAGTGCAACAATCATTTGTGACAGGAGAAACAGAGAAGACTGAACAGGACAATAAGGAACTGTCAGAAAATGGTGGACAGGGCGGTACGGAGCTGCCAGAAAAAGAACCAAATACGGATTCAGAAAAAGAATCAAATACAGAATTAGAAAATGAGCAGAAGAAAGCTTCGGAAATTGAACAAGAAAATGAAAATGTTCTATCAGAAACTTCTGCGGAGAATGTAAGTGTTTTTGAACCGATGATGGAGGCATATCGAAATTACTTAAATACATTAGATAGTGTATATACATATTTTACGCTTAAAGATGTGACAGGAGACGGAGCTTTTGAATTGATTTATTATGAAACGGATGTGAGTGGTTTCATGAAAAAATATACAGTTATGAAATATGCAGATGGACAATTGGAAGATATTATGCATGGAGAAAGCTATGGTTATCAGAATATGATACTTGGAAATGATAATTGCCTGATGCTGTTTTTGAGTGGAAGCGATTATGACACAACATATTTTTATATTTTTTCAGAGGAATCTGTAGAAACAGTCGCAACTCACGCGGAGTATGTGTATGGTATGTATGATTTAGAAGAGACCTTTTATTTCAATGGTGAAGTGTGTGAGTCAGAGGCACTATATGAAAAATATATGTATTTTGGTATTGATTATGAGGATTTAATCGATGCATATGGTAAATATCCTGAAGACAGATTTATTCAGAGTGCAGAGCCGTTGAATTTCTATGTGAACAGTGAGCAGGAAAAGGAACGGGTTTTTGGAGAAAGTCTTAGTATTTCGCCTGCAGATGAAGAAAGTTTTAATATTTTGTTGGGAATTTTAGATTATGCAAGATTGTATGGCGGCTATTTTGAAGAAGGAGCTTCTGTACAGGATTGGAGTGATGAAATTAAGCTTTCAATTTTGGATTATTACATAGGAACGTATTGTCTTGAGGAAAAAATGAGCGGTATGGCGGTGGATGAATACTCGTATGTGGCAGCGGGACTGGAGGCAGATTTTCACAATAATGCTTATTATGCAGTAAAGCTATCAGAAGTAAATCGTATTTTAGAAGGATTATTTCCAACAGGCTTAAAGAGTACTCCGAGTACATCCTGTGCAATATACCATAATGGCTATTATTTTTTCTTGTTGGCAGATTTCGGAAACTTTATGCCAACATCAGTGATTGAGAGTATAGAGCCAAAAGAAAATTGCGCTGGGACATTTATTATTAAAGCTAAATGTGGTCAGGAAATTTTTGAAGACGATGGGAGCTTACAGTTTGTACCAAATGATGGCGAGGGAAGAACACAAACGTTTGTTGTGAAAAAAGATGTACAGGCATTAGTTTCAGGAGTGAGAATATTGGAGTGGAATTACTAAGGTGCAAGCGTTGTGTCTATATCAGAAAATATCTATGTATTGTAATCTTACAAGATATAAGTATCCAATACGACATTCATCCTTTTATTTTGCAGGAAAACTGTGTATAATATAAATGTAAATCATGTATTTCTATTATGGAAAGAGGTGAGATTCATGCCAGTAAATATTCAGAATTTATTAAAATTATATCGTAAACAGTTAGAGACAGTTGCAGGTTCGCATATGAAAAAAGTTATTTTATATGGTTCTTATGCAAGAGGTGATTTTCATGCAGATTCAGATATTGATATTATGATTTTAGTAGACTATACGGATTCTGGTATGAAAGAATTTGAAAATAAAGTATGTGATATTACCTATGATTTTAACGAAGAATATAATGCAGATATTATGCCAATCGTTCAGAATGTAACACATTTTGAGTATTGGAAGAATGCTTATATGTTTTATCAGAATGTTGAGAAAGAAGGGGTTGCAATTTGATGGATATGCCGCAAACGGGAAGCTTTCTGGATGTGACCAAATACAAATTGGAACAGGCGAAGGATGATTTAGATACCGCAAAACTTCTTTTACAAGCTGGGAAATATAAGGCAGCAAATAACAGAGCTTATTATGCAAGTTTTCATGCGGTAGACGCGGTGTTAGCATTAGAGCCGGTTGCATTTAAGAAACATAAAGATACGTTAGCTTATTTTAATAAGAATTATGTACATACAGAAATATTTCCTAAGGATATAGGAAGAAAGATATCTAAATTGGAAGTTATCAGACATAAAAGTGATTATGATGATTTTTATATAGCAAGTAGAGAAGATGCTATGGAGCAGACTGCTGTAGCAGAACGGATTGTGAATCTTGTTGAAGAATATGTAAAAAAGCAGCTAAACAAGTGTATGTAAGGGTGCATAAATATTTAAAAGTCTAAATAACCATAGGTGTCAAGTAAAAAAACTTTACTGTAAAGAATTTTTACTTGACACCTTTATTTTTTTGTGATAATCTAGCGTAGGTGAGTGAGATGGAAGAAAAAATTGAACAGGCGTATCTCTATGATTTCTACGGAGAACTCCTGAATGAGCATCAGAGAAGAATATACGAAGATTTTATTTTTAACGACCTTTCTCTTGGTGAGATTGCAAATGAAGAAGGAATCAGCAGACAGGGAGTACACGATATGATTAAGCGTTGTACGAAGACCTTGGAGGGATATGAAGAGAAGCTTCATCTGATTCAGAAATTTCAAAGTGCTAAGAACAAGGTGGAACAGATTCGTTCTCTGACGAAAGAATTTCATCAGAACCAGAATGAAGCAATCATGGAGGAAATCGAGCAGATTTCCAATCAGATATTAGAGGAGCTATAGAATGGCATTTGACAGCTTATCTGAAAAACTACAGAATGTATTCAAGAACCTGCGCAGCAAAGGCCGTCTGACAGAAGACGATGTGAAGGCAGCCTTAAAAGAAGTTAAGATGGCATTATTAGAAGCCGATGTTAATTTCAAGGTTGTAAAACAGTTTGTGAAAGACGTGCAGGAGCGTGCAATCGGACAGGATGTTATGAACGGTCTGAATCCGGGACAGATGGTCATCAAAATCGTAAACGAAGAGATGGTCAAGCTGATGGGCTCTGAGACAACAGAGATTAAGCTTCAGCCGGGAAAAGCACTGACTGTAATTATGATGGCAGGTCTTCAGGGTGCTGGTAAGACAACAACAGCAGCCAAGCTTGCAGGTAAGTTCAAGCAGAAGGGTAAGAAAGTATTATTGACCGCCTGTGACGTTTACCGTCCGGCAGCGATTGAACAGCTGCAGATTAACGGTGAGAAGCAGGGCGTGGAAGTGTTCACAATGGGTGATAAGAATAAGCCGGTGGACATTGCAAAAGCTTCTATTGAACATGCATTAAAGAATGAGTTTAATATTGTAATCATCGATACCGCCGGACGGCTTCACATTGATGAAGATATGATGGCTGAGTTGATTGAAATAAAAGAAAACATTGAGATTCACCAGACAATTCTTGTTGTGGATGCCATGACAGGTCAGGATGCAGTAAATGTTGCGTCCATGTTTGATGAAAAGATTGGTCTTGATGGCGTTGTTTTAACAAAGTTAGACGGCGACACAAGAGGTGGTGCGGCACTTTCCATTCGTGCTGTCACAGGAAAGCCGATTCTTTACATTGGTATGGGAGAGAAGCTTTCTGATTTGGAACAGTTCTATCCAGAGCGTATGGCATCTAGAATCCTTGGAATGGGTGATGTATTAACACTGATTGAGAAAGCCCAGGAAGAGATTGATGAGGAAAAAGCTAGAGCACTTGAGCAGAAAATGCGCAAAAATGAGTTTGACTTTGAGATGTATTTAGATTCCATGAGTCAGATGAAGAAAATGGGTGGATTTTCCAGTATTTTAGGTATGATGCCGGGACTTGGTCTTGGAAATGGCAAGATGCCTGATATTGATGAGGCAGCCGCAGAAAAGAGTTTGGCACGTACGGAAGCAATTATCTATTCGATGACACCGGAAGAGAGAAGAAATCCTTCTTTGATGAATCCGAGCAGAAAACGCCGTATTGCAAATGGTGCAGGTGTTGATATTGCAGAAGTCAATCGTTTAGTAAAACAGTTCGAGCAGATGAAGAAAATGATGAAACAGATGCCGGGCATGATGAAACGTGGTAAAAGGGGAATGTTTAAAGGATTTCCTTTTTCATAAATAATGAATAACAATATTTTCAGGAGGTGAAAAAAATGGCAGTAAAAATCAGATTAAGAAGAATGGGACAGAAGAAAGCTCCTTTCTATAGAATCGTAGTTGCAGACTCTCGCTCACCAAGAGATGGTAGATGTATCGAAGAAATCGGAACATATGACCCAATGAAGAATCCTACAGAATACCATGTTAATGAAGAATTAGCAAAAAAATGGTTAGCTAACGGAGCTCAGCCAACAGAGACAGTTGCTAGAATTTTCAAAAGCGCTGGTATCGAAAAATAAGGATTAGTGAGGTGGTCTAATGAAAGAATTAGTTGAAGTAATTGCCAAATCACTAGTCGATTGCCCGGATGAAGTTGTTGTAACAGAAACCGAGAATGAGAAAGCCATTGTTTTGGAATTACGTGTAGCGCAGTCCGACATGGGCAAGGTAATCGGCAAACAGGGCCGTATTGCGAAAGCAATCCGCGCAGTTGTGAAGGCTGCTGCCTCAAAAGAAGAAAAGAAAGTTATTGTAGAAATTATGCAGTAATCTTTTGGCTATCTCGTTTGAGATAGCCTTTTTTCTATATGTTTAAAATTCAGGAGGATATGAATGGAAGATTTATTACAGGTAGGTGTAATAACAACAACACATGGAGTGCGTGGTGAGGTAAAGGTTTTTCCAACCACCGATGACCCGGCACGTTTTAAGAAATTAAAAAAAGTAATCTTAGATACTGGAAAAGAAAAATTAGACCTTGAAGTAGCAGGTGTGAAATTCTTTAAGAATATGGTAATCCTAAAATTCAAAGGTCTTGATAATATAAATGATGTAGAAAAATATCGACAGAAAAGTCTATATGTAACAAGAGAAAATGCAGTAAAGTTAAAGAAAAATGAGTACTTTATTGCAGATTTAATTGGACTGAGCGTAATCTCAGATGAGGGCGAGGAGCTTGGCGTTATTTCTGATGTATTGCAGACAGGTGCAAATGATGTTTATGTGATTAAGCAGGAAAGGGAAGATGATATTTTACTTCCGGCAATCAAAGATTGTGTCAAAGAAGTAGATATCGAAGCAGGAAAAATGCTTGTACATCTTCTGCCGGGATTACGTGAACTGAATCAGAAATAAAACGCTTTGGAAAAGAGGAAAACATGAATTTTCATATATTAACATTATTCCCGGATATGGTTATGCAGGGACTTTCGACCAGCATCATCGGACGTGCTTCTGAGAAAGGGCTGCTTACGATTGAAGCCATAAATATCCGCGATTATACAATAGATAAGCATAAAAAAGTAGACGATTATCCCTATGGCGGCGGTGCAGGAATGCTGATGCAGGCACAGCCGGTTTATGATGCATGGAAGTCTGTGGTTGACCGCATTGGTTATAAGCCAAGAACGGTGTATTTAACACCGCAAGGTCCAACCTTTACGCAGCCAATGGCAAAAGATTTTGCCTTAGAAAAGGATTTGATTCTCTTATGCGGCCATTATGAAGGAATTGATGAGCGTGTATTAGAGGAAATCGTAACAGATTATGTTTCCATCGGAGATTATGTACTGACCGGCGGAGAACTGCCGGCAATGGTAATGGTGGATGCGATTTCCCGCATGGTTCCGGGTGTTCTTACGAATGATGAATCCGGTTCTACCGAATCCTTTGAAGGGAATCTTTTAGAATATCCACAGTACAGCCGCCCGGAAACCTGGATGGATAAAAAAGTACCGCCGATTCTTTTATCCGGAAATCATCAAAAGGTGGATGAATGGCGCAGAGAACAGGCAATTCTTAGAACCTTTGAAAGAAGACCGGATTTACTGCCAAAAGCAAAGCTTACCAAAAAAGAAGAAATGAAATACCATGATTTGTTAAAGCAGTGTAAGGAAATGAAATAAATGGCAAGAATTTTATTAGTAGAAGATAGTGAGGCAATCATTTTAGGATTGGAATACCTGCTTAAGTCAGAAGGATTTTCCTGTGAAGTGGCAAGAACATATCAGGAGGCATTTGCTGCTTTTTCCAATCAGTCCTTTGATTTGGCAGTTTTAGATGTGGGACTGCCGGATGGTGATGGATTTATGCTGTGTCAGGAAATAAAAAAGATACAGGAACTGCCAGTTATTTTTCTGACAGCCAAAGAAGAGGAAGATGACGTTGTAACCGGTTTTTCACTTGGTGCGGATGATTATATTGTGAAGCCGTTTCGTAATCGGGAACTGATTTCCAGGATACGAAACGTGCTGCGCAGAATGGGAAAAGATAATGACCTATTACAGTGCAGAGATGTTAAGTTAGATGCCAATGCAGGAAAAGTATTTTTAAAGGGCGAAGAGATTGCGTTGACAAAGCTGGAATATAAAATTCTGTTTGTTATGATGAGCCACAAAGGGAAATTATTTACCAGAGAAGAGATTTTAGCAAGCATCTGGGATATGGATGGAAATTTTGTAAACGATAATACCTTGTCTGTTACGATGAAGCGTCTGCGCGAAAAAATCGGAGACAAGGATGCAGTGTTAATAAAAACAGTTAGAGGAATGGGATATCGAATTGAAAAAGAATAAAGAATTTCGAAAACTGATTGCAGGCACCGGTATTGGAATACTGGTGCTGTTGCTATTTTTAAATGTGATTATATATACCTGTCAGAAAAAGCTGGCAGCAGAAAGTTATGGAATGGCTGCGTCTTTGCTTGGCGCAGTAAAGGAGCAATACCCGGAATTTGATGAGGAGGCATGGATTGTTTCACTAAATGAGACAGAGGTAGAAACAGATGGAACTGCAATTTTAAAACGGTATGGCATGTTTCCGAAACAGTTTGTAAACAGCAGACAGGAGAAGTTATTTGAGCAGCTTACGATTGCTTTGCATGTGGTGTTTCTTGCAGCCATACTTTTTCTAGTCAGAGCTTTTTGGGGATATTTAAACCGGAGACAAAACAGCTTAGAACAATTAACAGAATATGTAAAACGAGTAGAGCGTGGGGATTATTCGCTGGAATTAATAGAAAATACAGAGGATGAATTAAGTTCCTTGAAGAACGAGCTTTATACAGTAACGGTGATGTTAAAAGAGCATGCAGATATTTCCCAAAAGCAGAAAAAGGCACTTGCAGACAGTGTTTCTGATATTTCACATCAGTTAAAGACACCGCTTACTTCTATTATGATTTTATTGGATAATCTGTCTGAGGATGAAAATATGCCACTTGAAACAAGAAAAAGATTTTTGACTGAGATTACAAATCAGTTAAAACATGTCAACTGGCTTGTTGCAACGCTTTTAAAGCTTTCTAGATTAGATGCCGGAGTCGTTGACTTTTCCATGACAAAGCTGTCGTTAGATGAATTGCTTTACCATGTGACGGATGAATTGGAGGTAATGGCAGAGTGGAAACAGATTGTGTTGCAGGTAAAAGGTGATGATGGAATTGAAATCACAGCAGACGAGCATTGGATTCGTGAAGCTATCAAAAATATTGTAAAAAATGCCATAGAGCACAGTCCTGTTGGCGGCGAAGTTCTTTTGCAAAAAGAAGATAATACAGTTTATACTGCAATTTCGGTTACGGACTATGGCGAGGGAATGAGCAGGGAAGAATGCAGGCATATCTTTGAGCGTTTTTACCGGAGCAGAGGTGCAAAGGAAGACAGTATAGGAATTGGATTGTCTTTGGCAAAAGAAATTGTAACACAGCATGGCGGAAGTATTTCTGTCGAATCAAAGAAAGGCTGCGGGACTACCTTTAAGATAAAATTATTAAAAAATTAAATGGAAAAAAATGAAAATGTAACTGAATTGTCATTTTAGATTGTTAAACTCCGATATATCAAAGCTTAGGTGTGACTACCTCGTTTTGACAAAAGAAGTGCGAAAAGTAGAAAGGGCATGAGTATGGATATTTTAAGAACAGAGAATTTAACAAAAATATATGGAAAAGGTGACAATCAGGTAATTGCGGTAAATGATGTTGGCATTTCTGTGAAGCAGGGCGAATTTCTGGCAATTGTGGGAAGCTCAGGAAGCGGGAAATCGACATTGCTTCATATGTTAGGAGGCGTTGACCGTCCGACATCAGGAAAGGTTTTTATCGAAGACAATGATATTTACCGGATGAATGATGACAGGTTAGCTATTTTCCGAAGAAGACAGGTAGGACTGATTTATCAGTTTTATAATTTGATTCCGGTGTTGAATGTGGAAGAAAATATGACACTTCCATGTGAACTGGATGGAAAAAAGCCAGATAAAGAACTGTTAGAAGAATTATTGCAGACACTTGGATTAAAAGGCAGAAGAAAGCATCTGCCGAATGAGCTTTCCGGTGGTCAGCAGCAGCGTGTAGCGATTGGAAGAGCTTTAATGAACCGTCCTGCGATTCTTCTCGCCGATGAACCAACCGGAAACTTAGATTCGAAGGCAAGTGATGAGATTGTAGAGCTTTTGAAAGTATCGAATCAGAAATATAAACAGACAATTGTAATGATTACGCACAATCTTGAAATCGCAAAGCAGGCGGATAGAGTGTTAGTCATTGAAGACGGCAGAGTGACAGCGGACAGGGAGGGCAGATAAGTATATGGATGTTATGCAGAAACTGACCTTCTGTACGCTGCAGAAGAACAAAAAAAGAACTATCGTAACAATTATTGGAATTATACTTTCCACCGCATTGATTACGGCGGTGGCATGTATGGGAGAGAGCCTTCGCGCAAGTCTGGTTGCTTATGAAAAAGCAGCAAGCGGAGATTATCATTACTGCTTTTATGGTGTTAAGCAGGAAAATTTAAAATATTTTGAAAATAACCAGAATATCGAAAAAATCGGATATGAAACAGAGATTGGTTATGCAATGCTAGACGGCAGTAAAAATGAAGAAAAACCGTATCTTTTTATAAAAGGGATGACAACAGAGACGATGGAAGTATCTTCGTTATCCTTGATAAAAGGCAGACTGCCCGAAAATGAGCATGAAATTGTTATCTCAAGACATATGATATCCAACGGCGGCGCAGATATTTCGATTGGAGATACGTTACATCTGGCACTTGGTTATCGAGAGGCAGATGTGGATTATCAGTTGAATCAGAGTGTTCCTTTTTTAGAGGAGGAGACCTTTGTGCCAGTGGAGGAACGCGATTATGAAGTCGTAGGAATTATCGAACGTCCACAGTATGCAGTGGAGCAATATACAGCTCCGGGATATACGGCAGTTACTTATCAGGAGCATATTGAGGATGAAGAAAAGGTAAATCTTTATGTTTCTTATACCAAATCTGCGTTGAAAAACAGAGATGAAGTAACCGCAGGGCTGCTTGGTGTTTCAGAAGAGCTTTTGAACCGCTATGAGCAGGGAGATGCTTTGACAGTACAGGAGCAGATGCAGATAGAGCAGGTGGCAGATTATTATGAGGACAACTATTGGGTGATAAAGTGGGAGCTTTTAGATTTTTCCAATTCCACTATGAACCTGCTGTATTCCATGTGCGGAATTGCGATTGCAATTATTATTGTGGCAAGCATCTTTTGTATTCGAAACAGCTTTGCAATCTCTTTGACAGAGAAAATGAAATTATATGGAATGATTTCGTCTATCGGTGCTACGAAAAAACAGCGAAAGAAAATGGTTTATACAGAAGCGGCATTTCTCGGAATCATCGGTGTTCCACTTGGAATTTTATCGGGAATCTTTGCAACGTGGGTTCTTGTGAAATGTACCAGCCGCTTAATGGTACAAAGTCTTGACATAGAGCTTGTGTATGTGATGTCAGTTCCTGCGATGATAATTGGAGGAATTTTATCAATTGTTACTATATTTTTATCTGCTGGCTCTTCTGCAAGAAAAGCAGCAAAACTTTCTCCAATTCAGGCAATCAGAGGAAATGAGATGGTAAAACTGTCTGCAAAAAAAATAAAGCAGCCAGGGTTTATCAAACGATTTTTTGGAATTGGAGGAACGATAGCATACAAAAATTTAAAACGTTCGAAAGTGAAATATCGTACAACTGTTATTTCAATCGTGGTAAGTGTTGCTATTTTTATTGGGATGACCACTTTTGTACAGATGGCATTTTTTGCGACAACTTATTACTACGAGGATATTGATTATCAGCTTCAAGTCGCTTTATATGCGGAGGATGCGAAAGAAAACTATGAAAAAGCGGTGGGATTTTCTCAGATAGAGGAAGTTTCTTATATTGAAACAGAACGAATGATTGCGTATTTTAAAGTGCCATTGGAGGAACTTAAGTACAATGAAGCATTCGTAGAAATGCGCGGAGGAATAGAATATACTGGGGGAGAAGGCGGAATAGGAATCGTCTCTCTTGGAGAGCAGGCATATGCGCAGTTTTGCAGTGAAGTAGGAATTTCGGCAGAAGAAAATGAGCAAAAGGCAGTACTTATCGCAGGCTATGATGAAGAATACATCGATGAAAATGGAAAAACAGAGCATGAAACAGGATATATGTATGATTATCAGGCGGGGGATAAAATTACCGGAATGATTGCTACAGGAGCTTTAGAGGATGAGGAAAATTATAAAGAAGAGGAAGTGACACTTGAAATAAGCGCTGTCACAGATATAAAACCGGCTTCCCTATATTATAGCTATAGTGGAATCCTTGTGGTAAGTGATGCATGGATAGAAGCACATGAAGAATATTTAAGTCCTTATATTTACGTGTATATGAAATGTGATGATTCCTATGCAGTAGAGGATAAAATTATTGAGGAACTGGATGCATCCGGTTATTCCAACTACAATATTGCGAATGAAGAGGAAGAATATCAGAAGATACAGTCATTATACCTTCTGGTTGCAATTTTCCTGTATGGATTTATTGCGGTGATTGCGCTTATTGGTATTACAAATATTTTTAATACGATTACCACAAATATGGAGCTTCGGGCAAAGGAATTTGCCATGCTCAAATCAGTGGGAATGACAAACAGGGAGTTTCAGCGGATGATTCAGTTGGAAAATCTCTTTTATGGAGGAAAATCCCTTTTACTAGGAATCCCGGTAGGATGTTTATTTTCGTATCTGTTTTATTGTGTAATGGGAGAAAATTTTGAGGTTTCCTTCAAGCTTCCACTTATGGGAATTGCAATTTCTGTTGCAGCAGTGATGCTTCTGCTTTTTGGAATTACCCGTTATTCTTTACGAAAAGTAAACCGGAAAAATATCATAGAAACCATTCAGAATGATAATATATAAAAAGCGTCGCCGTTTTTAAAAAATTGCTTGCATCCTGTTGCTTTTTGTGATAAACTGTAGCAGTTGTGAGTAGAAAGAGATGGTCCTCTGTTACGAATAGGCGTATTAAGAACATCCAAATAATAGGAGGTCACAAAATGAACGCAAGTGAAATTATTAAAAGCATTGAAGCTGAACAGTTAAAAGCTGAAGTACCAGAGTTTAACGTAGGTGATACTGTAAAAGTTTACGGTAAAATCAAAGAAGGTAACCGCGAAAGAATTCAGGTATTCGAAGGCGTTGTTCTGAAAAGACAGGGTGGAAGCAACCGCGAAACATTCACAGTTAGAAAAATCTCTAACGGTGTAGGCGTTGAAAAGACTTGGCCATTACATTCTCCAAACGTTGAGAAAGTAGAAGTTGTTCGTAAAGGTAAAGTAAGAAGAGCAAAATTATTCTACTTAAGAGAACGTGTTGGTAAGAAGGCAAAAGTAAAAGAATTAGTAAAATAATAAAACGCAAAAAGGGGGCGGTCGTGAGTTGGCAGCCCCTTTTTAGTGAATTGATTTTTTACAACTAAAAAATGTAAAAACATTTTTTTGTTGTGAAGCGGATTTGGACGTGTTATACTTTAAAAAGACAATTCTTGCCTGACATTGAGAACGACGCTTGTAAAGTTCTTATTTTATAAGAAAATGCAAAAAAATAAAAAAAGTAGATGCAAGCGTAGTAAAGATGTGTTACAATGCAAACGAACGTAGTAATACTACGCACTGCGTTCTACGATGCAGACGAGAATTCATAATTATGAATTGGAGGAATATTAGAATGGATCCAAACGATATTTCAGCATGCGAAAGAATGGTAATGAGAGTAATCTGGGACACTGAAGAGGAACTTGATTTAAGACACGTTATGGATAACGTAAATGAGAAGTTCAATAAGGAGTGGAAACCACAGACTGTATCCACCTTTTTAGCTCGTTTAGTTCGAAAAGGATATATTACAGGACGCAGACAGGGCAGATATACTTATTACAAACCAGTAGTAAAAGAAACAGATTTTAAATTTAGTACAGTGTCAGAGAACATCAGCTTTTTTGATGGAGGAAGTAAAGCAGCATTTGTATGTAGTCTGTTTGACAACATGACATTTACCAAGGAAGATAAAGAAAGAATACTGAAGAAAATTGATGAATTGGATTAATCAAATTTTTTTTGTGGTAGTAGTAACAGCACTTATCGGTGATGTAGTATTCGCTATGTGGTGGTTATTCCAGCTTGCATTTATGCGCTGGAGTCCATCCTTAGTTTATAATACATTAAGGTGGATAGTAGTGCTGTTTTTACTACCCGTAGGATATGTTGCGATAAAAATATCACATCATTCTGATTATATGTATGCGCCAGATGCACTCTGGCAGGCATCATTTTATATTACAGATTCAATGATGCCTGTGGTCAGAGCATTCGCTGTTACCTGGCTGCTTGGAATTGTCATTGCTGTGGCGGTTATTGCAAAAGGAAAACGTTCCAGTAAAGAAGATAAAGAATTAAATCTTGTTGAGACAGATGAATTCGTGCTTAGCGAACAGAAAAGAGTACAAAAGATTTTGGGAGTTAAGCAGAAAGTTGCGGTTATACGAAATTCTGAGCTGAATGTTCCTCATGTAGAAGGATGTTTTAGAAAACGAATTATGATACCATGCAATAAGTATACTCATGATGAAATAACAATCACAATGTATCATGAGCTTACGCATGTGAAGAAACATGACTTGTTCTTTAAAGCCTTGGGATGGGTGATTGTAGCGATTCAATGGTTTAATCCAATGGTATATTTGATACCAAAGGCGCTGAACCGCTGGAGTGAAAACGACTGTGATGCGAAAGCGTTAGATGTGATGAAAGAAATCGACAGTGGCGACTACTATCGGATGATAGTGGAAATGGCATCTGATGAACAGGAGCGGATAAATTTACTTAACTTCTCAATGCTCGTAGAGGACAAGAAGTCAGTTGACAGGAGAGTAGAATATATGAGAAAGTTACAGAGCGCAGCAAAATTACCAAAGATGGCCACATTAGCGTTAGCAGCCACATTTGTTTTATTAAGCACAACTACTGCATATGCAGCAGGAATTGCAATGGCAGATGTGAATGATAAAGTGTGTGAAGCAACAGAGGATGTTATTATTGTAGAAGCAACAAATAATGGTGTTGAGGTTTTAGCAGAAGACCAGTTTATTGTATCTGCAGAGGAATATGAAGATGTAACAACTGTTTATATGGAATCTGATGTGATGCTGCTTGGCATGGGAAGCTTTGCATGGAATGTTCCTGCAAATACCCGTTATGTGACAGGTCAGATTTATTTAAGCAAAGGTGATGTAATAACAATTGCATGTAATGTAAAACCAACTTCAAGTTCCTATCGCTATGGAATTGTTCTTCCAAGCGGAAGTACAAAGGTTGCGTCAGGAACAGGAGTGAGTAGTTCAGATTTTGAAATTTCAACCTCTGGTTATTATCGCGTAATGGTACAGAACTTAAGCAGTGCTTCAATTGAAGCGGCTGGTACTTATACCTATTAGAATGATAGAGTGCTGCGGTCAGTGGAAATTGACCAGCAGTACTTTTCTTTTATAGGAAATTGCTCATACGTGTTGTGTCAGGTGAAAACACAAAGCGTTTTCCAAAGCGTCGCGCGGCGACGCTTTTTATAATTGCGAAGACTCATGTTTTATGTTAAAGTAAAACGTGGGTTTTTTGTTTTGTAGAAATACCATGTTACGATAAAGGCACAAATCAGGTAGAAATCGAAAGGAAGAGAAAGTTGAAACGACGTAATAAAAGTGGGTTGAACTTTGGAAGACGGAAAAAAAAGAAAGTCAACATGGGAATTGTAAAAGAAGTATTAAGCTGGGTATTTGAGATAGCAATTGCACTCATAGCAGCTTTTACGTTTGTATATTTTATCGGACTGCGTACTAGTGTGGTAGGTCAGTCGATGGCAGGAACATTAAATAGTGGAGATGAGATATTAGTCAACCGATTTGTTTATAATGTCACAGACCCAAAGCCAAATGACATTATTGTATTTCTGCCGAATGGTAACGAAAAATCGCATTTGTATGTAAAGCGTGTGATTGCTGTTTCCGGTGATACTGTCTGTATCAAAAACGGAGCAGTTTATGTAAATGGTGAATTATTTGAGGAAGAAGTCGATGTATCTGCAATTGAAGAAGCAGGGCTTGCGGCGGAGGAAATTACCCTTGGAGAAGATGAGTTTTTCGTGCTGGGGGATAATAGGAATAATAGTGAAGACAGCCGATATGCAAATATAGGAAATGTGAAAAAAGAGTATATTATAGGAAAAGTATGGTTTCGCGTTGCACCTTGGAGTGATTTCGGTTTTTTATAGAAAGAGAGGAAAAGTATGCAGTTTCAGTGGTATCCGGGGCATATGACCAAAGCAAAGCGTCAGATGCAGGAAGATATAAAATTAATTGATTTAGTAATAGAGTTGGTGGATGCAAGAATTCCATTAAGCAGTAGAAATCCAGATATTGACGAGCTTGGAAAAAATAAGGCTCGTTTAATCATTATGAATAAATCTGACCTTTCCGATGAGAAAATGAATCAGGAATGGGCAGCCTTTTTCAAAGAAAAAGGCTATTTTGTCGTTGGCTTAGATTCCCGCTCAAAGGTTGGGATGAAGCAGGTAACAAATGTGGTTATGGATGCCTGCAAAGAAAAAATTGAGCGCGATAGAAAGCGTGGAATTAAAAATCGTCCGGTACGTGCGATGGTTGTTGGAATTCCAAATGTTGGGAAGTCTACCTTTATTAATTCCTATGCAGGAAAAGCCTGTGCAAAAACAGGAAATAAGCCGGGTGTTACCAAAGGAAAACAGTGGATTCGTTTAAGCAAAGAATTAGAATTGTTGGATACACCGGGTATTTTATGGCCAAAATTCGAAGACCAGATGGTAGGACTTCGTCTTGCCTTAATTGGCTCTATTAAGGATGAAATTTTAAATATTGATGAGCTTTCCTTAGAATTAATCAAGCATCTGACAGCAAATTATGCAGGTGTTTTAGCAGAGCGTTATGCCTTAGAAGAAACAGACGATGCCTTGAAGGTTCTTACACAGATTGCAGAAAATCGTAAATGTATTTCCAAAGGAAACGAGTTAGATTACAGCAAGGCTGCGGCATTAGTGATTGATGAATTCCGCAGTGGAAAGCTTGGAAGAATTACATTAGAAAAGCCAGTACAGGAAGTGTAAAAATGGAAGAAAAGAAAATCGGGCAGATTAAAGAGGAATTAAAAGAGACTGCAGAGAAAGAACTGCCAGCATTTATAGAAGCTTATGAGACAGATGAGCGTCCGGGCGTAAAAAAACTGGTAGAGCAGGCAAAGAAACGTTATGAAAAATTACAGGCAGAGCTTTGTCGTATAGAAGAATTAAAAAAATATGAAAAAGAATACGAATCCTGCGGTTATATATGTGGAATTGATGAAGTCGGAAGAGGACCATTAGCAGGACCTGTAGTAGCTTGTGCAGTCATTCTGCCAAAGGATTGTGATATTTTATATATCAATGATTCGAAAAAGCTTTCTGCCGCAAAACGTGAAGAATTATACGATATTATCATGGAGAAAGCGGTAGCAGTCGGAATTGGGATGGCAAGTCCACAAAGAATTGATGAAATAAATATTTTACAGGCAACTTATGAAGCAATGCGCGAAGCTATAAGCAAATTAAGCGTGAAACCCGATATATTATTAAATGATGCGGTGACAATTCCGGGAGTAGATATTCGCCAAGTGCCGATTATCAAAGGAGATGCAAAAAGTATTTCCATTGGGGCAGCGAGTATTGTGGCAAAGGTGACAAGAGACAGACTGATGGTGGAATATGATTCTATTCTTCCGGCATACGGCTTTGCTTCCAACAAGGGCTATGGCTCTGCGGAGCATATTGCGGCATTAAAGGAAGCAGGTCCATCTCCAATTCACAGGGCATCATTTATTAAAAACTTTGTATAGCAGACAATTAGCAGTATGGTACAGTAAAGCGGGGGATTTGCATGCAGATTTCAGATATGCTCAGGCAATATGATAGAAATTTATCAAACAGCAGTACAGAAGAATTAAAAAGTGCATCCGGCAGGGAGAAACTGGTTTCTACCGTAAAAGAACTGCAGACCGGAAATGTTTTTGAGGGAACTGTCAGTGCTGTCAGAGGCGGAAAAGTAACACTTGCGTTAGGGAACGGACAGATGATTACCGCCCAGATGGATGGAAAAGTGAATTTACAGATTGGCTCACCGATGTTTTTTCAGGTGAAAAACAATGATGGCAATACAGTATCCATTCGTCCATATCTGATTGAAGGTGGGACAGGCAATCCCATTTTATTAAATGCGCTTACCACAGCAGGAATTCCGGTGAATGAACGGAATATGTTTATGGTAGATACCATGATGCGGGAGCAGATGCCAATTGACAAACAGAGTATTTTAGATATGGCAAGAATTGCTAATCTAAATCCAGACGTTTCTGTCAAGACAGTTGTTGAGATGGTGAAGCTTGATATTCCGGTCTCAAAAGCAATGGCAATGCAGTATGAGAATTATTTAGGAGACCGCCAGAGCATCTTACAGGAAGTAAATCAGGCAATGGATAATTTGGCAGGACAGGTAGGAGATGCCGAACTTCCGGCAGAAGCTGCTGTGCGTTTGAATCAGGAAATCATTGATATTTTTCTTTCTGGGGAAGATTGGGAAACTGTAAAAGGCGCAGCATTAGAAGCAGGTACACCAACAGAAGCGGATGTAGTATCCACAGGGACTGGCACAGCATCGGCAACTAGCGCAGCAGCAGAGGCAGGCGCAGCAAATCAGGCGGCAGGCAAAATAGCAGCTAATTTGTTTACTGCAAGTGTTATAGAGGCAAGAGAAGCTGATGCAGCACAGAATGCAGAGAAAAATCAGATGCAGGATGGATTACTTCAAATGGCAGATGAGCAGGCAGAGGGAGAAGTGCCGTCTGTAGATAGACAGGCAGCAGGAAATGCGCAGACTGCTTTGACAGAGAACCTCGCAGCCACCTTAGGTAAGGTTTTATCGGAAGAGGGCTTGCAGAATTTAAATAAATTGTTACAGAATGTGCCAACCTTAGTGGAGAATCAGGAACTTTTTCCGGGAGCGGAAGAGATTTTTGTAGATACGATGCAGGAGGAGGGAGGAAAGCTTAATACGCAGACAGAAAATGTTTTGCCGGAAAGCCAGCATGCGCATACGTTAGATGCAAATATGACGGTAGAGCAGTTTTTGAAGGCGGTAAAGCTTGGTTTATCGGAGAAGCAGGACTTTGGCTTTGCAGGAGTGCAGAAGCTTTTTGCAAGCAAGGAATATCAGTCACTTTTGAAAAATATAATGGAACAGGAGTGGCTTGTGAAACCGCAGGAGCTGACCAGTGACAATAAAATTAACGAGTTGTATGCAAAAATGGAACATCAGATGACACAGCTTGAGTCTGCAATGCAGCGTGCAGGAATGGCAACAGAGACATTTTCACAGACAGTAACAAGCGTACAGAATAACATTGAATTTATGAATCTGATTAACCAGACCTATACTTATGTACAGCTTCCGTTAAAACTTTCACAACAGAATGCGAATAGTGAACTTTATGTATACACAAACAAGAAGAATTTAAAAGACCCGGATGCAGAGGTGACGGCATTTTTGCATCTTGATATGGAGAATTTAGGCTCTACAGACGTTTCTGTGAAGCTTCGTAACAAGCATGTAAAAACGAATTTCTATTTTTCTGATGATGCGTCCTTTGCACTTGTACAGCAGTATCTTCCAGTATTAGAAGAAGCACTTGCAAAGAAAGGATTTTCGTGCACCCTATCGGTTAATCAGGATGAAAAGGAAATGAATTTTGTGGAGGACTTTTTAAGAAAAGACCAGCCACAGGTAGGAACGCTTCATAGATATTCTTTTGACGTGAGAACTTAGCAATGTGGATAAGGCGGCAGCAGTAGAAAGGGAGTGTGGATATGCCTAAGGAGAGCGGTTTTCGGGGCTTTTTCCAGAAAGAGAAAAAAGAAGAAAAAGTAAAAACAGCGGTTGCACTTGCCTATAATCCGGGGGATGCTGCGCCAAAAATTTTAGCAACCGGTAAAGGGGAAGTTGCTGAAAAAATTATCGAGACAGCAAAAGCGAATGATGTACCATTTTATCAGGATAATAAGCTTGCAGATACCTTATCGCGGCTTGAAATTGGGGATGCTATTCCACCAGAGCTTTATGATGTTGTGGCAGAAATTTTAGTTTTTGTGGATGATATGGATAAGATGAAGGCAAAATTACGGGATGCCGGAGCATTGTAGATTTTAAGAGCGAGAAATTATAAAAGTGAAAGTGCAGCGATAATAGATTTTGAAGAGAAAGAGGGAATCTGCATTACATGAACAAACGCGCAGTTGGAAATCAGTATGAAAAACTTGCAGGAGCGTTTTTAGAACAGGCTGGCTATGAAATTATTGAGTACAATTTCAGATGCCGTCAGGGAGAAATTGATATTATTGCAAAAGACGGAGCATATCTTGTCTTTGCAGAGGTAAAATATCGAAAAACAGGAAAAGTTGGAAGTCCGCTTGAGGCTGTCAACTGGAAAAAGCAGCAGACAATCAGTAAAGTGGCAGCCTATTACTGCCTGACACATGGGATAGGGGAAACAGCACCCTGCCGTTTCGATGTGGTGTCTGTCTGCGGAACAGAAATCAAAGTAATCAAAAATGCATTTGAATATCAGGGATATAAGTGATGAATTTTAAGAAGAAAAATGAGAAAGAAATTTTATGGCTTGCAGAGTGCAGACTAGAAGAAGCTATTACAGTACCTTTACTGAAATTCCACATTTTAGAGGCATCTGGAATTGTAAAGCATGGTTTTACGACGAGAGCCGGTGGAGTCAGTGAAGGTATTTTTTCTAGTATGAATCTAAGCTTTACCAGAGGAGATAAAGAAGAAGCAGTAAGAGAAAATTATAAAAGACTTGCAAAAGCATTAGATGTGTCTTATGAGAAATTCGTATTTACCGACCAGACACACACTACAAATGTACGAAAGGTAACAGAAGAAGATGCCGGGCGTGGTCTTATAAAAGAACGCGGTTATACAGACGTGGACGGACTGATTACAAATGTTCCGGGTTTGGTGCTGTCTACTTTTTATGCGGACTGTGTCCCATTATTTTTTGTAGATAAAGTGCATCATGCCATCGGGTTAAGTCATTCCGGGTGGAGAGGCACTGTGGCACGCATGGGGCGTGTTACGCTAGAAGCAATGCATAAGGAATATGGTACAAATCCAGAGGATGTTATCTGTGCAGTCGGACCGTCTATTTGTCAGGACTGTTATGAAGTGAGTGAGGATGTTGCAGAGGAATTTAAAAGAGAATTTGCAGGTCATGCGGATGAGATTTTAATTGCAAAAGGCAATCAGAAATATCAGCTTGATTTGTGGAAGGCAAATGAAATCATTCTGCTTGAAGCAGGCGTAAAACCGGAACATTTGGCGGTGACAAATATCTGTACCTGCTGTAACCCGAAGCTTCTTTTTTCGCATCGTGCAAGTCAGGGAAAACGAGGAAACCTGGGTGCATTTTTATGTTTAGAAGAAGAAAACTAGTAAAAAAGTACAAGAAATAAGAAAAAAGTACCATTAAAATATGGCGAAGAACGCGGTAAAATAAAAAGGAACTGCATAAAAAGCAGAAAATGAGAATTTTTTAGTGGAATTTGGGAAAAAGATTAATAAAAGGGGAAAAGATGAAACAATACGTTGATTATATTGTAGAAGAAACAAAAAAGATTTTGGCAATTGACAGCCCTTCCGGTTATACGAGGGAAGTGGCTGATTATGTCTTAGGTGAATATAAAAAGCTTGGTTATGAAGCGGAACTTACCGTAAAAGGCGGCGTTTTAGCGACAATTGGTGGAAAAAATAAAAAAGATGCGGTGATGCTTGAAGCGCATATTGATACCTTAGGCGCAATGGTAACAGAAATCAAAAGCAATGGCAGATTAAAGGTGTCTCCAATTGGTGGAATGAATGCAAATAATGCAGAGGCAGAAAACTGCCGCGTTATTACACGTTTTTCTGGAAAATATGAGGGAACTTTTCAACTGGCAAATGCATCTGTGCATGTAAATGGCGAATATAACGATACAAAACGTGCCTATGATGCGATGGAAGTGGTTCTGGATGAAAAAGTAAAATCCAAAGAAGATGTAGAAAAGCTTGGCATTATGGCAGGTGATTTTGTCTGCTTTGACCCAAGAACAGTTGTGACGGAATCAGGATATATCAAGAGCCGTTTTTTAGATGATAAATTAAGCGTTGGTATTTTACTTGGCTACGCTAAATATTTAAAAGACAATCATATTGAGCCGGAGCGTATGATTTATCATCATATTACGGTATTTGAAGAGGTCGGACATGGCGGTGCGGCTTCCATTCCAGAAGGTGTAACAGAGGTAATTTCTGTGGACATGGGCTGTGTCGGAGAAGGCTTGGCATGTGATGAAACACAGGTTTCTATCTGTGCAAAAGACAGCAGAGGACCATACAATTATGATGTGGTAACAGGATTAATCCAGGCTGCAAAGGAAAATGACATTGATTTTGCAGTGGATGTTTATCCATATTATGGTTCTGACGCAGATGTAGCATTGACAGCAGGCTATGACGTGCGTCATGGTCTGATTGGTGCAGGAGTTTATGCGTCTCATGGCTATGAGAGAAGCCATAAGGACGGTGTGAAAAATACATTTGCGCTGTTATGCGCATATTTAGGATAGTTTGTACTTCCGAAAGAAGCCATTAAAAAAAGTGACAGACTGGGAGCATCTGTTTTGCCTTAAGAAAGTTTTAATAATATCCTAGGATTATCTTTATTGTAATGATAAATTTCTCATGCTATATTTGCTGTATTAAAGAAAATAGTACAGTTTTATTTAGAAAGTGGGAGGTATGCATTTGATTCAGTTAAATTACAGGGATGCAAAACCAATTTACGAGCAAATTAAAGATGGACTCAGAAAGCTGGTTGTTTCGAACGCATTGGCTGCAAATGAGAAACTTCCTTCTGTCAGGGAGATGGCTTCTAAGCTTGCAATTAACCCGAATACGATTCAGAAAGCGTATCGTGAGTTAGAAGGTGAGGGGTATATTTATACAGTTGTGGGAAAAGGTACTTTTGTTGCGGAGCGGAAAGAAGTGCTTGATACCAGACAGAACGAACTGCTGGAAGCGTTTGATGAGGTTGTTGAAGAACTGTTATTTTTATCTGCAGAAAAAGACACCCTTGAAGAACGCATTGAGAAACTGGCAGAAGGGAGAAAGATGTCATGATACAGGTAAATGGATTAAAGAAATCATTTGATACTTTTCAGGCATTGAAGGGCGTAGATATGCATGTCGGAAAAGGTGAAATATATGGACTTGTTGGACCAAATGGCGCGGGCAAGTCTACATTAATCAGACATCTTGTTGGAATTTACCGGGCAGATGAAGGCGAAGTTTTGGTTGATGGAAAGCCTGTTTATGAAAATAAAGAAGTAAAATCAAAAATTGCTTATATACCAGATGATTTATTTTATTTTTTACAGGCAGATACAATGGAAATGAAACGTTTCTATGCAGGAATTTATCCGAATTTTGATGAAAAACTGTTTTATCGGATGCAGGAATTTTTTCCAACAATCGATGTAAAAAGAAATATCAGAAGATTATCAAAGGGAATGCAAAAGCAGGTGGCATTCTGGCTTGCAATCTGCTGCAAACCGGAGCTTATGATTTTAGATGAACCGGTGGACGGATTAGACCCGGTTATGAGAAGACAGATTTGGAGTATTTTAATGTCTGAGGTTGCAGAGCATGGGATGACAGTTTTGGTTTCTTCTCATAATTTGCGAGAGCTTGAGGATGTGTGTGACCATGTGGGAATTATGCATCATGGAAAATTAATGATAGAACGTTCACTGACTGATTTACAGGGAAATATTTCGAAAATTCAGGTAGCATGCCAGAGCGGTGTGCCAAAGCTGCCAGAGGGCTTTGAAGTTTTACATATGTCAAACACAGGACGTGTTTACACCTTGATTGTAAAAGGCAATCCAAAGGAAGCAGAGGCAGTACTTTCCTCTGAGAATCCGGCGATTGTAGATGTCCTTCCATTAACTCTGGAAGAAATATTTATTTATGAGATGGGAGGTGCTGATTATGAAGTCAAAGATATCCTGTTTTAATAAGACCATTTTTAAGAAAAATCTGACACATTTTTGGCCGTTATGGTTAGCTTATGCAGGATATATGATTATTGTCCTTCCGGCAAGCATCTGGCAGAAAATGTCAATTACTTATGTAGATGATTATTATAGTGTAAGTTCAAGACAGTTAAGTAATATCAGCACTGTATTAGGAAATGCATTGAATCCGTTTGGTGTATTTATTTTTGCGGTTGCAGCTGTTATGGCAGTTTTTTCTTATCTGTATTCACCGAAGAATGCCAATATGATACATTCTCTTCCAGTAAATAGAAAAGAATTATTTATTACGAACTTTTTATCAGAATTTGTTTTTATGGTAATACCGGAAGTGATTGCCTTTATAGCAGCAGTATTTGTTTGTTTAGGGTATCGGATTACAAGTATTGAGTATCTGTTTTTGTGGCTGATTTATATTATAGGAATGACCTTTTTTGCGCTTGCATTTGCAACCTTTGTGGCAATGCTGACAGGTCAGCTTTTAGCTGTTCCAGTGTACTTTTTTGTGGCAAATTATTTATTTGTTGGATGTTTAAACATTGTTTCATCATTGATTAATACTATTTGCTATGGAATTACAAATGCGTGGAGACCGGGAAAATCATGTATCTTATCACCGATTTATTATTTAAATAATAATCTGCGCTGCGCCAGAATTTATAATGAAGCAGGCGACCAGATTATTGGAATTGGAATTAAAGGCGGTCATCTGATTTTATATTATTCCATTGCAGCCGTTGTTATTCTGTTTTTAGCGTACCAGCTGTACCGCAAAAGACAGATTGAGACAGCAGGAGATTTAATCAGTATTTCCTATGTAAAACCAGTATTCCGCTGGGGCGTGGCACTTTGCACAAGCTTTTTGGTATCTGTTACGGTAGTAGGAATCTTCCGCGAAAATACAATGGAGAAATGCTCCTTTATTGCGCTTGTGATAGGCGTTATAGTGATTGGCTTTTTTGCATTTTTCGGTGCAGAAATGCTGTTGCAGAAAAATTTCAGGGTATTTAAAAAGAAGTGTATTATCGAATGGGCAGCCATGATGCTTGTATCGGTGGCAATTATGGGTGTTTTTAAACTGGATGTATTTGGAGTGGAAAGAAAAATACCTGACATTGCCGAGGTAGAAAAGTGTTACATATCCTTAGATTATCCGATTTGCTTTGAAGGAGAAGAGGCTGCAGAGGTGATAGAACTTCATAAGCAGATGATTGAGGAAAAGAGCAGTGTTTTAGATTATATCAGTGATTCGGGAAGATGCTATTATGCGGAAATCCGGTATCTTTTAAAAGATGGTTCAATTTTAGAGCGTTGTTATCCAGTCCCGGTTGCAGAAGAATATCTGAATGATGAAAATGCAATCGTTTCTAAGGTAGCAGCACTTGAGCTTGATAAAGAAAATCTTTTGCAGAATGTTTTCGGTGCAAATTATGAGAGCAATGAGTATTATTCCGGCCATCTGGAATTATATGACAGCGAAGGCAACTATGATACCTATCGTTTTGGCGAGGATGAACTTGATAAAATCATAGATGCTATCATGGCAGATGTTGATGCAGGAAATTATGGCTGGTATATGGTTTATTCCACAAACAGTTCTGATACAAGAGAACGCGGCGAATATTTTAATGCGATTTCGTTATCTTTTTATAATGAAAATGGAATAGAATATACAGTAGATGATTTTTATGGAAGTGATATTATAGAATATACAGCAGATGATATCATTTATTCCAACAATAACAAGAGCAGCAGCAGCTCTTATATCTGCTTTGGAGAAAAATGTGTGAATATTGTAAACACGTTAGAAGAGCTTGGCGTGATTAATGATGAGTGGAAGCTTTACACTTATGAAGAATATGAGAAATTGAATAAGTGGTAAAAGGTTTCTGATGCTTCTCAAAAGGAAGAGCCAAAGAAAAGTGAAGAATTTTACTTTTCTTTGGCTTTTTATATGTCCTCATGCTATAATGGAATGTGAGTGACAAAAATGGAGACTTATGCTTTAGAAAGGTATTAAAATAGATGAGTTTAAAAAAGCATGTAATAAGCAGCATTGAGCCGGGAAGTATCGCTGAGGAAATGGAATTAGAGCCGGGGGATACTCTTGTCAGCATCAATGGCAAAGAAATCGAAGATGTTTTTGACTATCATTATCTGATACATGATGAATATCTTGTGGCAGTTTTTTTGAAGGCAAACGGCGAAGAATGGGAGCTTGAAATTGAAAAAGATTATGATGAGGATTTAGGAATCGAGTTTGAGAATGGACTGATGGATGATTACAAATCCTGTCATAACAAGTGCATTTTCTGTTTTATTGACCAGATGCCAAAGGGCATGCGTGAAACACTTTATTTTAAGGATGATGATTCGAGACTTTCCTTTTTACAGGGAAACTATGTGACATTAACAAATATGAAGGATAAGGATTTAAATCGTATTATTGAGTACAAGCTTGCGCCAATTAATATTTCGGTGCAGACTACGAATCCGGAACTTCGTTGTAAGATGTTAAATAACCGTTTTGCGGGAGATGCGTTAAAGAAAATTGATAAGCTTTATGAAGGCGGCATTGAGATGAATGGCCAGATTGTACTTTGTAAAGATGTCAACGATGGAGAAGAATTAGAGCGTTCCATTCGCGATTTAACAAAATATCTTCCATATATGGAGAGCGTTTCGGTTGTTCCGGTTGGACTTTCAAAATATCGTGAGGGACTTTATCCATTAGAGCCTTTTAACAAAGAGGATGCCATTAAAGTTCTAGAGACCATTCATAAATGGCAGGACATCTGCATGAAGGAGCACAATACCCACTTTATTCATGCCAGTGATGAATGGTATTTGTTAGCGGAAATGCCGCTTCCGGAGGAAGATAACTATGATGGTTATATTCAGTTAGAAAATGGTGTCGGAATGATAAGACTTTTACTGGATGAGTTTTATGCAGCCTTAGAGCAGTTAAAAGCAGACAGAGACGACGACAGTACGCCAAAAGAACTGCTTCCAGATACCAAAGAGCATCATAAGCGGACACTTGCGACAGGCCGTCTGGCAGCACCATTTATCGAGCAGATGGCAAAAGACTGCATGAAAGAATTTCCGAATTATGAAATAGAAGTTGTGGCAATCCGCAATGACTTTTTCGGAGAAATGATTACTGTTTCCGGACTTTTAACCGGGCAGGATATTGTGACACAGTTAAAAGAAAAAGATTTAGGGGAATTATTGCTGCTTCCTTGCAATCTGCTTCGAAGCGGTGAAGAAGTCTTCTTAGATGATATGACACTCGATGAAGTGAAAGATGCTTTACAAGTTGAGGTAGATATTGTAAAATCAAGCGGTCAAGACCTTCTTGACGCGATGTTGTTTTAGATAAGAAAAGGAGTTAATACATGAGCAAACCAGTAGTAGCGATTGTAGGTCGTCCGAATGTTGGAAAATCAACATTGTTTAACGTACTTGCAGGTGAACGTATTTCAATTGTACAGGATACGCCGGGTGTTACCAGAGATAGAATTTATGCTGAGGTAAACTGGCTGAATTATAATTTTACCATGATTGATACCGGTGGTATTGAGCCGGACAGTAAAGATATTATTTTGTCCCAGATGAGAGAACAGGCGGAAATTGCGATTGCAACAGCCGACGTTATCGTCTTTTTAACAGATGTAAGACAGGGATTACAGGATTCGGATTCTAAGGTAGCAGATATGCTCCGCCGTTCCGGTAAACCGGTGGTTTTAGTTGTAAACAAAGTCGACAGTTTCGAAAAATATATGGCAGATGTGTATGAGTTTTACAATCTTGGCATTGGAGACCCAATCGCCATTTCAGCGGCATCGAGACTTGGTCTTGGAGATATGCTTGATGAAGTTGTCAAATATTTCCCGGAAAGTGCCACAGAAGAGGAAGAGGATGAGCGTCCAAAGATTGCTATCATAGGAAAGCCTAACGTTGGTAAGTCTTCCCTTATCAACAAGCTTGCGCAGGAAGACCGCGTGATTGTATCGGATATTGCGGGAACTACACGTGATGCGATTGATACAGACATCAAATATAACGGCAGGGAATATGTATTTATTGATACAGCAGGACTTCGCCGTAAGAATAAAATTAAAGAAGAAATCGAACGCTATAGTATTATTCGTGCTGTTACCGCGGTAGAGCGTGCCGATGTCTGCATTATTGTGATTGATGCGACAGAAGGTGTAACAGAGCAGGATGCCAAAATTGCAGGAATTGCCCATGACCGCGGAAAAGGAGTTATCATTGCGGTGAATAAATGGGATGCGATTGAAAAAGATGACAAGACTATCTATCGTCATACAGAGAAAATCCGCGATATTTTAAGCTTTATGCCATATGCAGAGATTATTTTCATTTCTGCAAAATCAGGACAGCGTCTGAATAAAATTTTCGAAACAATTGATGTTGTTATCGAAAATAACAGTATGCGTGTTGCAACAGGTGTCTTAAATGAAATCGTTGCAGAAGCCGTTGCAATGCAGCAGCCACCATCAGACAAAGGAAAAAGACTTCGCATTTATTATGTGACACAGGTATCGGTAAAACCACCAACCTTTGTTGTATTTGTAAATGATAAAGAATTGATGCATTTCTCATATACACGTTATCTGGAAAACAGAATTCGTGAAACATTTGGTTTTAGAGGAACAGCTTTGAAGTTTATTACACGCGAGAGGAAGGAAGACCAGAAATGATAACAGCAAATGTAATTGTCGCAAGAATTCTTGCATTGGCAATTGGATATATCTTTGGATTATTCCAGACAGGATATATTTATGGAAGAAGCAAAGGAATTGATATTCGTAAGGAAGGAAGCGGAAATGCAGGAACAACCAACTCATTACGAGTACTTGGCTGGAAAGCAGGACTGATTACTTTCTTAGGTGATTTATTAAAAGCAATCTTTGCAGTTCTTTTAGTAAAAGTTATTTTTCAGGGAAAATATCCAGAGGGTATTGCAGTATTAGAGCTTTATGCAGGATTTGGTACGGTGTTAGGACACAATTTCCCATGCTACTTAAACTTTAAAGGTGGAAAAGGAATTGCCTGTACCGCAGGAGTAATTTTAGCCGTATGTCCGCTTGCAGCACCAATTTGTCTTGTTTTATTTATTGGTGCTATTGCAATTACAAGATATGTATCCTTAGGCTCAATTCTGGTAGTAATTGCATATCTTATTCAGGTTATCGTATTTGGACAGACAGGAATCCTTCACATGGAAAAGTCATATCTGCTGGAATATTATGTAATCAGTGCCTGCTTTACAGCAATGGCATTATGGCGGCATAAGGAAAACATTAAGAGATTGTTAAACGGAACAGAAAATAAGCTTGGTGCAAAAAAAGAAGGGTAAGATAAAAATGGCAAATGTTGCAGTAATTGGGGCAGGAAGCTGGGGAACAGCACTTGCAAAAGTATTACACACAAATGGAAATAAAGTAACAATCTGGTCAATCGTGGAAAGCGAAATTCAAATGCTGAAAGAGCATCACGAACATTTAGATAAGCTTCCGGGTGTAAAACTTCCTTCTGACATGGAATTTACAACAGATTTAAAAGAAGCAATTGAAGGAAAAGAATATTTAATTCTTGCAGTTCCTTCTGTATTTACCAGAAGTACAGCAAAAAGTATGTCACCTTTTGTAAAAGAAGGACAGGTGATTGTCTGCGTAGCAAAAGGAATTGAAGAAGATACTTTTATGACAATTTCAGAAGTGGTAGAAGCTGAGATTCCTGCCGCTGAGGTGGCAGTTATGTGTGGACCAAGCCATGCAGAAGAGGTTGGTATCGGACTTCCAACAACTGTTGTTGCGGGAGCAAAAAAACGTGTTGTGGCAGAAGGAGTTCAGGATATTTTTATGAACGAGGTATTCCGCGTATATACGAATCCTGATGTCCTTGGAATGGAATTAGGCGGCTCTTTAAAGAACGTCATTGCACTTGCCGCTGGAATGGCAGACGGACTTGGTTATGGCGACAATACCAAGGCAGCTTTAATTACCAGAGGTATTTCTGAAATGTCACGTCTGGCAGTAGAAATGGGTGCAAAACCGGAAACATTAAACGGACTTACCGGAATTGGTGATTTGATTGTTACCTGCGAAAGCAAACACAGCCGTAACCGTAAAGCAGGAATGTTAATCGGTCAGGGCTATACCATGCAGCAGGCAATGGATGAAGTAAAAATGGTAGTAGAAGGTGTGTATTCAGCCAAAGCTGCCATCGGTCTTGCCAGAAGATACAACGTAGATATGCCATTGATTGAAGAAGTAAACTGCGTTTTATTCGAAGACAAGCCTGCAAAAGAAGCAGTAAAAGATTTAATGCTTCGTGACAAAAAGACAGAGCATGATAATTTAGAGTGGGAAGAATAAAAATGGAAAAAGAAACAATTAAAATTAAATATCACTCCAATGAGATTGATAAATTAACTTATATTGATGGAAAAAGCGACTGGATTGATTTGCGTGCTTCTGAGCATGTTGTGATGAAAAAAGGTGATTTTCATCTGATTAAGCTTGGAATTTCCATGCAGCTGCCAAAGGGTTATGAAGCAGTCATTGTTCCAAGAAGCTCAACCTATAAAAACTTTGGAATCATCCAGACAAACCACATGGGTGTCATTGACGAAACCTATTGTGGGGATAATGACCAGTGGATGATGCCTGCATATGCGCTTCGTGATACGGAGATTCAGGTAAATGACCGCATCTGTCAGTTTAGAATCCAGAAGCATCAGCCGGCAATTACTTTCGAAGAAGTAGACTTTCTTGGAAATGAAGACCGCGGTGGTATCGGAAGTACAGGTACAAATTAAGAAAGAAAAACAAAACTTTCTAAAGAAAAAATAAAGTTTTATTCGTCAAACTGCTTAGAAAAAATATGAAAATCCGTCAAGTTGACGAAGCATAGAAAAAATGTCCAAAATCACTGTAACATTACACAAAAAAAGAAAAATTCTTTGTGTAGCTGACATATAGTGTTTTTGGACATTTTTATGTATAGTAAATATATCGAAAAACGAACACAACTTTTTAGGAGGAAATAATAACAATGGCAAGTTTATCATTAAAAAACATTTGTAAAGTATATCCTAACGGTTTCGAAGCTGTTAAGGATTTCAACCTTGAAGTAGAAGACCAGGAATTCATCATTTTCGTAGGACCATCTGGATGTGGTAAATCTACAACATTAAGAATGATTGCTGGTTTGGAAGAAATCTCTTCTGGTGAATTCAAAATCGACGGCAAAATCATGAACGACGTTGAGCCAAAAGACAGAGATATCGCAATGGTATTCCAGAACTACGCTTTATATCCACATATGACAGTTTTCGATAACATGGCATTCGGATTAAAATTAAGAAAAGTTCCTAAGGACGAAATTAAGAAAAAAGTAGAAGAAGCTGCTAGAATTCTTGACCTTGAGAAATTATTAGACCGTAAACCAAAGGCTTTATCAGGTGGTCAGAGACAGCGAGTTGCTATGGGACGTGCAATCGTTCGTAATCCTAAGGTATTCCTTATGGACGAACCTCTTTCAAACTTGGATGCTAAATTACGTGTACAGATGCGTTCTGAAATCGCTTCATTACATAACAGATTAAAAGCTACAATCATCTATGTAACACATGACCAGACAGAAGCTATGACATTAGGTACAAGAATCGTTGTATTAAAAGATGGTGTTATCATGCAGGTTGATTCTCCACAGAAATTATACAATGAGCCTAACAACTTATTCGTTGCTGGATTCATCGGTTCTCCACAGATGAACTTCATCGACGCTGTTTGCAAAACAGAAGGTGACAAAGCTACTCTTACATTCGAAAATACAACAATTACACTTCCACCAGCAAAAGCTAAGAAATTAGTTGATGGCGGATACAACGGAAAAACAGTTGTTATGGGTATCAGACCAGAAGATATCGATGATTCTCAGATTCAGATTGAAGCTCACAAAGATGCTGCATTCCAGGCTGATATCACAGGTTACGAATTATTAGGTTCAGAAGTATTATTATACTTCAACGTTGCTGGAACATCTATGTCTGCAAAAGTAGATTCCAGAACAACAGCTCGTATGGGTGACCATGTAACATTAGCACTTGACCCTGAGAAGATTCATGTATTCGATAAAGAAACAGAATTGACAATTACAAACTAATCCTATAAAATGGAATAAACTTAAAACCAAAAACTGGGTACATGTTTGTACCCAGTTTTTCTAATGGAAGGAAATGATATATATGGTTTCAAATCATAAAATCCAGACGGCATTAGATGAGATAAAAGAGATTTCGAGAATTGATTTAGCAATTTATTCGGAAAAAGGAAAAATGGTTGCGGCAACCTTTGAACCGGAAGTGGATATGGAGGAGGCAGTTACCTCTTTTGCTGTTTCGATGGCAGAGAGCCAGATGCTTGCAGGATGCCATTTCTTTAAAGTTATCGTAGATGGGGAAGTAGAATATATTCTTTTGACCAAATCTTCAGCAGAGGATGCTTACATGGTAGGAAAACTGGCAGTGTGCCAGATTCGTAACCTTGCAGCAGCGTATATGGAGCAGTTTGACCGCAATAATTTCATGCAGAATATTCTTTTGGGAAATATGCTGGTTGTAGATATGTACAATAAGGCACAGAAGCTGCATATTGAGCAGACAGAGCGTGTCGTATTTGTCATTGATGTGGAAGGCAAGAAGGATTCTACAACAATGGAACTCGTAAAAAATCTTTTTGTGACAAAGACAAGGGATTTTGTGACAGAAATCGATGAACAGAGTATCATTTTAATCAAAGATACCAGAGATATGAAAACTGACAATGATTTGCAGAATCTTGCCAATATTATTGTGGATAATATGCATACAGAAGCGATGGTTCGTGTAAGAGTAGGCTTCGGCAATCGTGTGAATAATCTGCAGGATATTGCCAAATCCTATCAGGAAGCAAAAATGGCATTAGAGGTAGGAAGAATTTTCTATGCAGAAAAAGAAGTCATTGCTTACAGCCTACTTGGAATTGGACGTTTGATTTACCAGCTTCCAATGAGCTTATGTGAAATGTTTATTCAGGAGGTATTTGGAGACGAAATACCGGATATTTTCAATGAAGAAATTGCGACAACCATTCAGAAATTCTTTGAAAACAACTTAAATATTTCAGAGACAGCAAGACAGTTATATGTACATCGTAACACGCTCGTATATCGTTTGGAGCGTTTGGAAAAAATGATAGGACTTGATATCCGCCGCTTTGATGATGCAATGACCTTTAAAATTGCATTGATGGTAATTGCACATATGAATTATCAGAAAGACCCGGATAATATACGTGTATAAAACAAAGGATAACCTAGGTTAGAGAACAGACATCATGAGAAACACGCTATGCGTGTTTCTTTTTGTCCGTTCATAGGAAAGTGCTCGTACGTGGTTGTACCAAAGTGTCGCGGGCGGCGTTTTATAGCAGACAAAGATAAGTTAGAACATTTGTTTGCATCGAGAGAAAAAATGTGCTATACTATGAAAAGATGGCAAAATTATGTAATTTGCAGGAAAGGGAAATAAGAATGGCAAAACAAGCAGCTTATGATGAGCGTAGTATTTCTATTTTAGAAGGACTCGAAGCCGTAAGAAAAAGACCTGGAATGTATATCGGAAGTGTATCCAGAAAAGGTCTGAATCACTTGATTTATGAAATTGTAGATAACGCAGTGGACGAGCATTTAGCTGGTGCATGCGATACCATATATGTTACTTTAGAGGCAGATGGCTCTTGTACGGTAGAAGATAATGGACGAGGCGTACCGGTTGGTATGCATGCGAAGGGCGTATCAGCGGCACGTATTGTTTATACCACCTTACATGCAGGCGGTAAGTTTGATGATTCGGCTTATAAGACCAGTGGTGGTCTTCATGGTGTAGGTTCTTCTGTTGTAAATGCACTTTCTACTTATATGGATGTGCAGATTAGCAGAGAGGGCTTTGTACATCATGACCGTTATGAGAGAGGTGTGCCAGTAGTAGAGTTAGAGGCTGGACTTCTTCCAAAGATTGCAAAGACGAAAAAGACCGGAACAAAGGTAAACTTTCTTCCAGACCCGGAAATCTTTGAAAAGACCCGCTTTAAAGAGGACGAAGTAAAGAGTCGTATGCATGAAACTGCATACTTAAATCCGAATCTGACAATTGTTTATGAGGACAGACGCGGAGAAGAGGTAGAGCATATTGTTTATCATGAAGAAGAGGGAATCCGCGGATTTGTCAAGGATTTGAATAAGAGTACAGAGACACTTCATGATGTGATTTATTTTAAAGGCGAGAGCGAAGGAATTACGGTAGAAGCAGCATTCCAGTATACGAATGAGTTCCATGAGAATATTCTTGGCTTCTGTAATAATATTTTTAACGCAGAAGGTGGAACACATATTACCGGATTTAAGACGATTTTTACTACTGTTATTAATTCTTATGCGAGAGAGCTTGGTATTTTAAAAGAAAAGGATGTCAACTTTACCGGAGCAGATGTCAGAAACGGTATGACAGCCGTTGTTTCCATTAAGCATCCGGACCCACGTTTTGAGGGACAGACAAAGACAAAGCTTGATAATCAGGATGCATCACGTGCGACAGCCAAAATCACAGGTGATGAAATTCAGTTATTTTTTGATAAGAATTTAGAGACGTTAAAAACAGTGATTTCCTGCGCAGAAAAAGCAGCGAAGATTCGTAAGACCGAGGAGAAAGCGAAGACGAATCTATTGACAAAACAGAAGTTTTCGTTTGATTCGAACGGCAAGCTTGCAAACTGTGAAAGCAGAGATGCTTCTATTTGTGAGATTTTCATTGTCGAAGGAGATTCTGCGGGCGGTTCTGCAAAGACGGCTCGTGACCGTAATTTCCAGGCAATTTTACCAATCAGAGGTAAGATTTTAAATGTTGAGAAAGCAAGTATTGATAAGGTACTGGCAAATGCAGAGATTAAGACAATGATTAATGCGTTTGGCTGTGGATTTTCAGAAGGCTACGGTAATGACTTTGATATTTCAAAGCTTCGCTATGATAAGATTATTATTATGGCGGATGCGGACGTGGATGGAGCACATATTTCTACGCTGCTTCTGACACTGTTTTACCGCTTTATGCCGGAGTTGATTTATGAAGGTCATGTATATGTGGCGATGCCGCCATTATATAAGGCTATTCCATCTAAGGGAGAGGAAGAGTACCTTTATGATGATGCCGCATTAGAAAAATACAAAAAGACACACAAGGGAAGCTTTACCTTACAGCGTTACAAAGGTCTTGGTGAGATGGATGCGGAGCAGCTTTGGGAGACAACTCTTGACCCGAAGCGTCGTATGTTAAAACGAATCGAGATTGAAGATGGACGTATGGCATCTGATATTACAGAGCTTTTGATGGGCAATGATGTGCCGCCTCGTAAGAAATTTATTTACGAGCACGCAAAAGATGCCGAACTAGACATTTAAGAAAGGTTAATGATATATGAGACAGGAAGAACAGATTATCCGCACAGAATACTCCGAGCTGATGCAGAAATCTTATATCGACTATGCAATGAGCGTTATTATTGCGCGTGCACTGCCGGATGTCAGAGATGGCTTGAAGCCGGTACAAAGACGTACGCTGTATGATATGTATGAGCTGGGAATCCGTTATGATAAACCATATCGTAAGTGTGCACGTATCGTTGGTGATACTATGGGTAAATATCACCCACATGGCGACAGCTCCATTTATGATGCACTTGTTGTTATGGCACAGGATTTCAAAAAAGGACTTCCATTAGTAGACGGACATGGTAACTTTGGTTCTATCGAGGGTGATGGAGCAGCTGCGATGCGATACACTGAGGCACGTCTGCAGAAGATTACGCAGGAAGCTTTTTTAGGTGATTTAGATAAGAATGTGGTCGATTTTGTATCGAACTTTGATGAGACAGAGAAAGAGCCTGAGGTACTTCCGGTAAGAGTACCGAATCTTTTAATTAATGGTTCAGAAGGTATTGCGGTAGGTATGGTAACAAGCACACCACCACATAACCTTGGCGAAGTGATTGATGGTGTTATTGCATACATTAAGAATCCGGATATTAATACAGAACAGATGATGCAGTATATTCCGGGGCCGGACTTCCCAACAGGCGGCATTATTGCGAATAAGGACGAATTAAGAGCTGTTTATGCAACCGGTATGGGTAAAATTAAAATCCGGGGCAAGGTTGAGATAGAAAAAGGCAAAAATGGAAAAGACAAGCTTGTCATTACAGAGATTCCATATACCATGATTGGTGCAAATATTGGAAAATTCTTAAATGACGTGTACAGTCTTGTTGAGACGAAGAAAACAAATGACATTACGGATATTACCAACCAGTCTTCCAAAGAGGGAATCCGTATCGTGATTGAGATGCGAAAAGGCGCAGATGCGCAGAATCTTATTAATTTATTATATAAGAAAACTAAGTTAGAGGATACTTTTGGCGTAAATATGCTTGCTGTTGCAGATGGAAAGCCGGAGACTTTGGGATTAGTTCCGATTATCCGCCATCATGTGAAGTTTCAGTATGAGCTTGCAACCAGAAAATACACCACACTTTTAGCAAAAGAAAGAGATAAGAAAGAGATTCAGGAAGGCTTGATTAAAGCCTGTGATGTGATTGATTTGATTATCGAAATCTTACGCGGAAGTGCGAATGTCAAGGATGCAAGAGCCTGCTTACAGGAAGGTATTACAGATAATATCAATTTTAAATCAGCACAGTCGAAAAAGGATGCAGCAAAGCTTCGTTTTACGGAACGTCAGACAACTGCTATCTTAGAGATGCGTCTTCAGAAGTTAATCGGCTTGGAATTAGAAGCCTTAATGAAAGACCATGAAGAAACCTTAAAGAACATTGCAGAATACGAAGATATTTTAGGCAATCGTGCAGCAATGGCAAAGGTTATTATTAAGAATCTGCAGTCTTATAAGAAAGAGTACGCTCGTGAAAGAAGAACTGCGATTGAGAACCTTGAAGAAGTTGTGGTAGAAGAGAAAAAGATTGAAGAGATGGATGTTGTCTTTTTAATGGACCGCTTTGGTTATGCAAAGACAATTGATACCTCTATTTATGAGCGTAACAAAGAAGCAGCAGATTCTGACCACAGATATGTTCTTACCTGTAAGAATACGGATAAGATTTGTATTTTTACAAACAAGGGACAGATGCATCTGCTTAAGGTCTTAGACCTCCCTTATGGAAAGCTGCGTGATAAAGGAACTCCGATTGATAACTTAAGCAATTATGACAGCAGTCAGGAAAATATTGTATTTGTCATGAATTTAGAAACTGTCAAAACATCAAAGCTTTTATTTGGAACGACTCTTTCCATGTTAAAGCTGGTAGAGGGTGCAGAGTTCGATGTATCAAAGAGAACAACTGCCGCAACCAAATTAAAGGATGGAGACGAAGTTCTTTTAATTGCTCCGGTATTTGGTGAGGAGACGGTTGTAATGCAGTCCGAGAAGGATTATTTCCTCCGAATTGAAGCAGCGTCTATTTCCGAGCAGAAGAAAGCCGCAACGGGTGTACGGGGCATGAAGCTTGGAAAAGATGAAAAGCTGACAGGCATGTATGTGCTTGCACAGGGAGAAAATATTGAAGTCGAAGTAAAAGGAAAGAAATATGATTTGAACCGTCTTCACATTGGCAATCGTGACACAAAGGGAACGAAAAAATAATAAAATCTGGTTTGGCACGTGAAAATGTGCTGTCAGAAAGAAGAACAGGTCGGGCAGTTGTCTGGTCTGTTTTTCGCATCTGTGTCTGGGAAAGGAAATGAAACATGACATACGAAGAGGCGCGGGCATATATCGCAAATGTCAGTAAAACAGGAAGTATTTTAGGGTTAGAGAGCATTCAAAATCTGATGAATGAGCTTTCAAATGTGCAGGATAAGCTTCCGATTATTCACATTGCAGGAACAAATGGAAAGGGCTCAACTGGAGCATTTTTAGAATCTGCACTTATATTAGCAGGAAAAAAAGTTGGACGCTATACGTCGCCGGCTGTTTTTGAAGAATTAGAGGTATGGCGGATTAATAAAGAAAATATTTCAAGAGAAGATTATGCGTTTTATGTGGAAAAAGTAAAAGCTGCCTGTGAGCGTATGGCAGCGAAAGGGATGGCGCATCCAACCGTATTTGAGGTGGAGACAGCATTGGCATTTCTTTATTTCTACGAAAAAGAGTGTGACTATGTACTCCTTGAAGTCGGCATGGGCGGCGAGACAGATGCAACGAATCTGATTCAAAAGCCGCTCTGTTCTGTGATTACTTCCATTAGCATGGACCATATGCAGTTTTTGGGAGGCAGTTTAAAAGAAATCGCTACTGCAAAGGCTGGCATTATTAAAGAGGGCTGTCCGGTTGTGACAATAGCGCAAAAAGAAGAAGTCATGCAGGTGATAAAGGAAGCAGCAGTAAAAAAGAGTGCAGAGCTTATTGTTGCAGATGCGGTAAATTGCAAAAGGCAGGATACGTGTGCTTGGCAGAGGATGCATACAGCAGAGTGTGAGCACGTGGAACAGACGGCAGAAAGCATGGGTTATTTGGATATGGTTTCATATGTCTGCCCGGAGTTTGGAGAGGTGAACCTTACCATGTCGGGAGAATACCAGTTGGAAAATTCCTATCTTGCAGCTATCGTTTTAAAGAAGGTATTAGGCATTTCGGATGAAATTATCAGAGCGGGCTTAGAAAATGCGGTATGGCATGGCAGATTTGAAACGATTTTAAAAGAGCCAAGATTTATCATAGATGGGGCACATAATGAGGAAGCCGCAGAAAAATTGTACGCAACTGTTCGAAAATATTTTACAAATAAGGAGATAACTTATATAATAGGGGTACTTGCAGATAAAGAGCATGAAAAAATGCTTCGGATTATGCTGCCGCTTGCAAAGCAGGTGTACACGATAACACCGCCAAATGCCAGAGCGTTAGATAGTACAAGTCTTGCAAGAGAAGCAGAGAAATACCACAAATATGTAACTGCATGTGAAAGTATCGGGCAGGCAGTGGATTTAGCACTTGAGACGACCTCAAAAGATGGCATTATCCTTGCGTTTGGCTCACTTTCTTATTTGAAAGAAGTTAAGAATACAATTAGATATAAAGGTCTGTAATGCTGTAGATAGATGCAGCATGGAGGAATGGAATGGATAAAGAAAAGATTGAACAGGGAGTAAGATTAATTTTAGAAGGAATCGGAGAAAATCCAGAGCGTGAAGGGCTGTTAGAAACCCCTGACCGTATTGCAAGAATGTATGAAGAGATTTTTTCCGGGCTTGGCACAAATGCCAAAGAGCCGCTTTCAAAAACATTTGAAGTGAAAAATAATGAAATGGTCATTGAGAAGGATATTACATTTTACTCAACCTGTGAACATCATTTTATGCCTTTTTATGGAAAGGCACATGTTGCATATATTCCAGATGGCCGCGTGGTAGGTTTAAGCAAGCTCGCACGTACGGTGGAAGTATATGCGAAACGGCCACAGCTGCAGGAGCAGATGACGGCGCAGATTGCAGATGATTTGATGGAATATTTAAAACCGCAGGGCGCAATGGTAATGATAGAGGCAGAGCATACCTGCATGACAATGCGCGGAGTGAAAAAGCCGGGCAGCAAGACCGTTACTTTTGTGACAAGAGGTGTGTTTGCTGAGGATGAGAAACTGCAGAACCAGTTTTTTACCTTGGTAAAATAAAGTGATAGAACAGCCATTGCAGAATACAGTGACAAGTTTGGCAGCAAGCAAAAGAGAGGCTTTATTTGAACAAAAGATAGAGTCTTGTGCAAATGGCAGGACAAATGATGCAAATAGAGATATAAGGAAATGCGGGCGGGGAACATTCCCTGCCTGTCTTTGATAGCAAGAAAACGAGGGCAGCAAAATGAGAATAGGTACGAGAGAATTCGATGTAGCAAACAGAACATACGTGATGGGAATTTTAAATGTAACACCAGATTCCTTTTCTGATGGAGGAAGTTTTAACGCATTAGATGCTGCGTTAAAGCATACCGAAGAAATGATTGCAGATGGAGCAGACATTATTGATGTGGGCGGCGAGTCCACAAGACCGGGGTACACGAAGATTTCAGATGAGGAAGAAATAGAACGTACTGTACCAGTGATTGAAGCAATTAAGAAGCATTTTGATATTCCAATTTCGATTGATACTTATAAAGCGGCAGTAGCGGAAGCAACAACAGCGGCTGGTGCTGACCTTGTAAATGATATCTGGGGCTTAAAATACGACGAAAAGATGGCAGAAGTCATTGCAGCTTCTAATGCAGCCTGTTGTCTGATGCACAATCGTGATAATATGGACTATCAGTGTTTTATGGAGGATATGAAAAATGACCTTCGTGAAACGATTGCGCTTGCCCAAAAAGCAGGAATTGCAGAGGACAAAATCATCTTAGACCCAGGCGTTGGATTTGCGAAAAGCTATGAGAATAATTTGGAAGCAATCCGCTGCATGGGACAGTTAAAAGAATTAGGTTATCCGGTGCTGCTTGGGACTTCAAGAAAGTCGGTCATTGGTCTGGCTTTGGATTTGCCGGTGACAGAGAGGTTAGAAGGCACGTTAGTAACAACTGTTATGGCAGTAGAGCAGGGGGCGGCTTTTGTGCGTGTACATGATGTGAAAGCGAATGTGCGTGCAATCAAAATGGCAGAGGCGATAAGAGGAAGATAACAGATGGACAAGATTAAGATAACGAATTTAAAGGTATTTGCGCATCATGGAGTTTTTCCAGAGGAAACAAGGGATGGACAGGATTTTTATGTGAATGCAGAGCTTTACTTAGATTGCAGACCGGCAGGCATTACAGACGATTTGTCAAGGTCCGTAAACTATGGAGAGGTCAGCCATTTTATTACTGATTTTTTACAGGAAAATACTTATCTTCTGATTGAAACAGCAGTGGAGCAGTTAGCAGAAGCAATTCTTTTAGAATATTCTCTTTTGGAAAAAGTGGTCATTGAACTGTGCAAACCACATGCACCAATCGGACTTCCATTTGAAAATGTCTCTATCACTATGGAACGTGGCTGGCATACGGCATATGTGGCAGTTGGCTCTAATATGGGAGAAAAAGAAAAATACATTGAAAATGGAATCGAAGAGCTGCGCAGGAACAAGGCAGTTAAAGTAGAAAAGGTGTCCACTTTATTGGTCACAAGTCCTTATGGCGGCGTGGTGCAGGATGATTTTGTAAATGGCGCAGTGAAGATAAAAACACTTTTAACGCCGCAGGAACTGTTAAAAGAGCTGCACAAAATCGAACAGAAAGCAAACCGCGTCAGAGAAGTACATTGGGGGCCTCGGACACTTGATTTGGATATTATTTTTTACGATAAACTCGTTTATGAGGATGATGATTTACTGATTCCACATGTGGATATGCAAAATCGCGATTTTGTGTTAGAGCCATTGATGGAATTATGTCCAAATTACAGACATCCGGTGCTTGGAAAAACAATCTCTGAGCTTTTAGCGGAGTTAGAAGAAGGTGAATGATACATTGAAGACAGTAAGAGGATTTAAACTTTGGCAGATACTCTATCCAATCGGAATCTATTATGTAGCGTCAAGTCTCGCATTTTTTTGCTTACAGCTGATAATGGGGGCAGAGAATGAGACATACATGTTAAGGCAGATGTTATCTTCTGCAGTTACGATTCCATTTGTGTACAGCTTTTATAAACAGGATAAGGCAGTAGAAAAGGTTGTTTATGGAGAAAAAGAAAAACAGAGTGCCATGCAGCTGATAAAAGAAACTCTGCTTGCCATATGCTCAACGGCAGCACTTGGAATCGCAGTTAATAATGTGATTGCAATGACACCTCTGGTGACTGTTTCGGAGGGATTTCAGGAAGCAAACACAGCTTTTTTTGCAGGCGGTGTGATGTATGAACTGTTAGGCTCATGTCTTGTAATTCCAATCGCAGAGGAACTTCTATTCCGGGGAGTGGTTTATAAAAGACTTCGGATGCTGTTTCCATTAAAGACAGCCATTCTTTTATCCGCATTTTTATTTGGAATTCTTCATGTGAATCTGGTACAGTTTTTATATGCAGCGGTGTTAGGAATGCTTCTTGCATTTCTAGTAGAGAAGACAGGAAAACTTTTTTATGCAGTGCTTGGACATATTGCGGCTAATGTGGTGGCAGTTATCCGCTCGGAGACAGGCTGGCTTGATTTTTCCTATGAAGCGGATGCAGCTGGCATTGGATTTACCATACTTATGGCAGTAGTGGCAGGAATACTTATTTGGTATTTGTATCACGAATGGCAAAAATCTCAAATGAGAAAAGAAAGCGAAGAAAAACATAATCAAAACACAAGATAACCGAGGCACAATTTAGAAACAATTCAAGAGAATCCATGTTGGATTCTCTTTTTTTACATTTTTCTTGAAAATATTTTTTGGAAAAACTGGAAAGAATTGTTTGTAAACGGCTATTCTGAAGCGAAAATAAAACAAAAAGACAGATAATAATGATGAAATGTAAAAAAAGTCGAATTATCAGACAATAGAAGAAAAAAACTAGTAGACACGAGAGAAAAAAAGTTGTATATTTGATTACATCAAGAAACAGAAAAGACAACTGTTCGTACAAGAAAGACAATGTGTACGTCTGGGAACAGCAGTCGGTAAGATAAGAGGAAAGGAAACAGGGTATGAAAGAACAGAGAATGGAAATTAGTCCAGAAATCAGAAAAGTAAATACACTGAATAGATTTGCACCGAAAGACTCACAGGTGAAAGCAAGAGGAATGTATAATCCGGCATTCGAGCATGATAACTGTGGTATCGGTTCTGTTGTAAATATTAAAGGTATCAAAACACATGATACTGTTGCAAATGCATTAAAGATTGTTGAAAACTTAAAACACAGAGCTGGTAAGGATGCAGAGGGTAAAACTGGTGATGGTGTAGGTATCCTGTTACAGATTTCCCACAAGTTCTTTACAAAGGCAGTAAAACCACTTGGTTTTGAAATCGGTGAGGAAAGAGATTATGGTATTGGTATGTTTTTCTTCCCACAGGATGAGTTCAAAAGAAACCAGGCGAAGAAAATGTTCGAGGTTATCGTTGAGAAAGAGGGAATGGAGTTCTTAGGATGGAGAGAAGTTCCAACTGACCCGACAAAGCTTGGACAGAAAGCAGTAGATTGTATGCCATACATTATGCAGGGATTTGTAAAGCGTCCGGCTGATGTGGAAAAAGGACTTGCATTTGACCGCAGACTTTATGTTGCAAGACGTGTCTTTGAACAGTCTAACGATGATACTTATGTGGTTTCCTTATCAAGCAGAACTATTGTTTATAAAGGAATGTTTTTAGTAGAGCAGTTACGTTTGTTCTTTGCAGATTTACAGGATAAGGATTATGAATCAGCAATTGCAACCGTACACTCACGTTTCTCTACCAACACGAATCCAAGCTGGGAGAGAGCACATCCAAACCGCTTTATCGTACATAATGGTGAGATTAACACCATTAAAGGTAATGCAGATAAGATGTTAGCACGTGAAGAGACGATGGAATCTGTTCATTTACAGGGAGAGCTTCCAAAGGTACTTCCGGTTGTAAATACAGAAGGTTCTGACTCCGCAATGTTAGATAATACATTAGAGTTCCTTGTAATGAGTGGAATGCCATTACCACTTGCAGTCATGATTATGATTCCAGAGCCTTGGTCAAACAACGGCTTAATGACACAGAAAAAGAAAGACTTCTATCAGTATTATGCAACGATGATGGAGCCTTGGGATGGTCCTGCATCCATTCTTTTCTCCGACGGAGATATTATGGGAGCAGTTTTAGACCGAAACGGTCTGCGTCCTTCCCGTTACTACATTACAGATGATGATTATTTAATTCTTTCTTCTGAGGTTGGTGTGTTAGACATTGACCCAACAAAGATTAAAGTAAAAGAAAGACTTCGTCCTGGTAAAATGCTTCTCGTGGATACGATTCAGGGAAGAGTGATTGGAGATGATGAATTAAAAGAAAGCTATGCCGGAAAGCAGCCTTATGGTGAATGGCTTGACCGTAACCTGATTAATTTATCTGACTTAAAGATTCCAAACCAGAGAGTACCGGAGTATACCAAAGAAGAGCGTCAGAGAATGCAGAAAGCATTTGGTTATACTTACGAATCTTTAAAAGATACCATTTTACCAATGGCAAAAGCAGGAAGTGAAGGGACTTCTGCAATGGGTCTTGATAATCCACTTGCTGCATTATCTACCGACCACCAGCCATTATTTAACTACTTTAAACAGCTGTTTGCACAGGTAACAAACCCACCAATCGACTCAATTCGTGAAAAGGTAGTTACTTCCACAACTGTTTACATCGGTGAAGATGGCAACCTTTTGGAAGAAAAAGCAATCAACTGTCAGGTATTAAAGGTAAATAACCCAATCCTTACAAATACCGACCTTATGAAAATTAAAAACATGAAGAAGGAAGGCTTTAAGGTCGTTGTTCTTCCAATTACTTATTACAAGAACACAAGCCTTGAAAAAGCATTAGACCACCTTTTTGTAGAAGCTGACCGCGCTTATCGTGATGGAGCAAACATCTTAATTCTTTCCGATAGAGGTGTGGACGAGAATCACGTAGCAATTCCTTCTTTATTAGCAGTATCTGGTTTACAGCAGTACTTAGTTAAGACAAAGAAAAGAACAGCACTTGCTATGATTTTGGAGTCTGGTGAACCAAGAGAAGTACATCATTTTGCTACTTTATTAGGATATGGTGCATGTGCAATTAACCCATATTTAGCACAGGATACCGTAAAACAGTTAGTAGATGAGCATATGCTTGATAAAGACTACTATGCAGCAATTGATGATTACAACTCAGCAATTATCAATGGTATCGTAAAAATTGCATCCAAAATGGGTATTTCTACTATCCAGTCTTATCAAGGCTCTAAGATTTTTGAAGCAATTGGTATTGATTCCGAAGTGATTGACAAATACTTCACAAACACAGTAAGCCGTATCGGTGGTATTACTTTAAAAGATATCGAAAGAGATGTAAACGAATTACACTCTGCAGCATACGACCCACTTGGCTTAGAAACAGATTTAACTTTAGACAGCAAAGGCCGTCATAAGATGAGAAGTGGAGCAGATTCCCATCTTTATAATCCAGCAACCATTCATCTTTTACAGCAGTCTACAAGACGTGGCGATTACCAGTTATTCAAGCAGTATACAGAGCTTGTAAATAAAGAAGAAAAAGCTGGAAGCATTCGTGGCTTAATGGATTTCAATTATCCGAAAAAAGGAATCGCATTAGAAGAAGTAGAAAGTGTAGATTCTATCGTAACAAGATTTAAAACAGGTGCGATGTCTTATGGTTCTATTTCACAGGAGGCACATGAGACATTAGCAATTGCGATGAACAGACTTCATGGTAAATCCAATACCGGTGAAGGTGGAGAAGACCCGGACCGTATCGCAAGCAAGGGCAGCAGAGTAGACCGCTGTTCAGCAATTAAACAGGTAGCATCCGGACGATTTGGTGTAACAAGCCAGTACTTAGTAAGTGCAGAAGAAATCCAGATTAAGATGGCTCAGGGAGCAAAACCGGGTGAAGGTGGACACTTACCAGGAAAGAAAGTATATCCTTGGATTGCAAAAACAAGACTTTCCACACCGGGCGTATCCTTAATTTCACCACCACCACACCATGATATTTACTCTATCGAAGACTTAGAGCAGTTAATCTTCGACTTAAAGAACTCTAACAGAGATGCAAGAATTTCTGTAAAACTTGTATCAGAGGCAGGCGTTGGTACAGTCGCAGCAGGTGTTGCAAAAGCAGGTGCACAGGTTGTATTAATTTCCGGTTATGACGGAGGTACAGGTGCAGCTCCGGCAAGCTCTATCCACAATGCAGGACTTCCTTGGGAGCTTGGACTTGCAGAAACACACCAGACACTGATTATGAACGGACTTCGTAACAAGGTTCGCATCGAGACAGATGGTAAGTTAATGAGCGGACGTGACGTTGCAATCGCAGCATTACTTGGTGCAGAAGAATTTGGTTTTGCAACAGCTCCATTGGTAACTATGGGATGCGTGATGATGCGTGTCTGTGACTTAGATACCTGTCCAGCCGGTATTGCAACCCAGAACCCAGAGCTTCGTAAACGTTTCGCAGGAAAGCCTGAATATGTAGAAAACTTCATGCGTTTTATTGCAGAAGAATTAAGAGAATACATGGCAAAGCTTGGCTGCAAAACACTCGATGAAATGGTAGGACGCAGTGATTTATTAAAGGTTCGCGAGGACTTAACAGAGAGAGAAAAAGAAATCGATTTATCTAAGATTTTAAATAACCCATTTGCAGGTCAGAAATCAAAAGTAACCTTTGACCCGAAACAGGTATACGATTTCGAATTAGAGAAATCAAAGGACATGACTGTACTTTTAAAACAGTTAGGAAGTTCCTTAGAGAAAAAACAGCGTAGAAGCATTAATGTTGAAGTTACCAACACAGACCGTTCTTTCGGTACAATCTTTGGTTCTGAAATTACAAAAGTGTGTGGTGATAACTTAGAAGATGATACTTTTGTTGTAAAATGTACAGGAGCAGGCGGACAGAGCTTTGGAGCGTTTATTCCAAAAGGATTAACCTTAGAATTAGTCGGAGATTCCAACGACTACTTCGGAAAAGGTCTTTCCGGTGGTAAGCTTGTTGTTTATGCACCAGCAGGCGTAACTTACAAAAAGGATGAAAACATCATTATCGGTAACGTAGCTCTTTACGGTGCAACAAGTGGTAAAGCCTTTATCAATGGTGTTGCAGGCGAGCGTTTCTGTGTACGAAATTCCGGTGCAATGGCAGTCGTAGAAGGTGTTGGCGACCATGGTTGTGAATATATGACAGGCGGACGTGTTGTAGTTCTTGGTAAAACTGGTAAAAACTTTGCAGCTGGTATGAGCGGCGGTATTGCATATGTACTCGATGAGGATAACGACCTTTATACAAGAATCAATAAGGAAATGGTATTCTCAGAAGAAGTCACGAATAAATACGATGTCATGGAATTAAAAGAGATGATTAAAGAACATGTGGCATTTACAAACTCAGAAAAAGGAAAAGAAGTATTAGATAATTTCAGCGAATATCTTCCAAAATTCAAGAAAGTAATTCCTTACGATTATAACCGCATGTTAATGGCAATTGTTCAGATGGAAGAAAAAGGTTTATCCTCTGAGCAGGCACAGATTGAAGCATTTTATGCAAATACCAAAAATTAATCTGATTTAGGAAAAGGAATTGTCGGTTTTCCGGCAGTTCCCTAAAATCAAAAGATGTCGTAAGAAAAGCATGATTCGTGTGGAAAGGATACAGATATGGGAAAACCAACAGGATTTTTAGATTATGATAGAGAAAATGCAAGAGCGGTAGAACCAATGGAGCGTATTAAGAACTTTGACGAGTTCCATACACCGCTTTCAAAAGAAAAACAACAGCTTCAGGGTGCAAGATGTATGAACTGTGGCGTGCCATTTTGTCAGGCAGGAATGAACATTATGGGAATGACAAGCGGCTGTCCATTGCACAACCTTGTACCGGAATGGAATGATTTAGTATACAACGGCAACTGGGAACAGGCTTATAACCGTCTGAAAAAGACAAACAACTTCCCAGAATTTACCTCAAGAGTCTGCCCGGCACTTTGTGAAGCAGCATGTACCTGTGGACATTGGGGCGAGCCGGTTACCTGTAAGGCAAATGAGTATGGAATTATTGAAAATGCTTATGAGCAGGGCTTTGCAGCAGCAAAACCACCAAAGGTACGTACTGGCAAACGTGTTGCCATCGTAGGTTCAGGTCCAGCCGGACTTGCAGCAGCAGACCAGTTAAATAAACGTGGACATTTAGTAACCGTATATGAAAGAGATGACCGCGTCGGCGGACTTTTAATGTATGGCATTCCAAATATGAAACTGGAAAAATGGGTAATTGACCGTAAAATTAACGTCATGAAAGAAGAAGGCGTAGAATTTGTTACTGGTGTAAACGTTGGTAAGGATATCAAAGCCGCTAAATTATTAAAGGATTATGACCGCGTGATTTTAGCCTGTGGTGCAAAGAATCCAAGAGACATTAACGTTCCTGGAAGAGATGCAAAGGGAATTTATTTTGCGGTAGATTTTCTTGCAGCAACCACAAAGAGCTTATTAGATTCCAATCTTAAGGATAATAACTATATTTCTGCCAAAGGCAAAAAGGTAGTGATTATCGGTGGCGGTGATACCGGTAATGACTGTGTTGGTACTTCCATCCGTCATGGCGCAGCAAGTGTGATTCAGCTTGAAATGATGCCAAAAGCACCAGACAAAAGAGCTGAAAGCAATCCTTGGCCGGAGTGGCCAAAGGTCTGCAAGACAGACTACGGTCAGGAAGAAGCCATCGCAGTTTTCGGAAATGACCCACGTATTTATCAGACCACAGTCAAAGAATTTTTAAAGGATAAAAACGGCAATCTGACAGGTCTTATCACTGTGAAATTAGAGAGCCAAAAAGATGAGAAGACCGGAAGAATGGTAATGGCAGAGGTAGCTGGCTCTGAAACTAAATTAGAAGCTGACTTAGTATTAATTGCAGCAGGTTTCTTAGGAACAGAAAGCTACATTGCAAAAGCATTTGATGTTGAATTAAATGCAAGAACAAACGTTGCAACAGCAGAAGGTGCATATGCAACAAATGTAAAGAACGTATACACCGCAGGTGATATGCATAGAGGACAGTCCCTTGTTGTCTGGGCAATCCGCGAAGGCCGCGAAGCGGCCAGAGAGGTAGACGAAAGCCTGATGGGCTACTCCTACCTTTCCGTCCAATAATGAAATTTAGGGACGCAGCCTAAATTTCGAAATCTGGGGACGTAGCCTAAATTTCGAAATCCAGGGACGCAGCCTAAATTTCGAAATCTGGGGACGTAGCCTAAATTTCAAAATCTAGGGACGTAGCCTAAATTTCGAAATTAAGGCTATGTCCCTATTTTTCATTTATTCAAGACAAGGCTGGTTCATTTCAAATAGGAGTTCGTTTGTGTCGGTTAAGGATAATTGGTGTGCCAAGGCGAATAAGATGATGCTGTCACGTTCCATTCTGGCATAAAGTTGTGTATAGCCGGTAGATTTCAAAAGATTTGTGGTTTCTGATTCAGAAAGCTGTAATGCAAAACAAAGAGCTAGAACTTTATCTCTGGAAGGTGTTTTTGTACCGGCAAAAATTTCATAGCAGTATTTGCGGTCTAAACCGGAATGGCGAATAACATCGCTTTTTTTGAGGTTTTTCTGAGTAAGTAATTGGTTCAAATAATCGCATAATGGTATTTTATCAATAAGGTCTTCGGAATTAGTATCTATAAAGGTATTAATATCAGAGGACTTTTTTAGTAATTTTAATAATTCTTCTGTAGTTTTCTTCATTGAATGTTACCTCATTTGTGTTATAATTGACCTACATATATTATATTTAAATTTGGGGAAAGTCAAATGATAGAACAGTCAGATTATAAAATGCAATATCTTGAAGAAATGTACGAAAAATTAACACGTCTTGATAAAAAACATGGAAACGGATTAAGTACATTTCTGGTAAAGAATCGACAGACAGGAAAAATTGCGGTGGAAAAGTATATAGATATGTCTGTACTTTCTGTTTACGAAAAAATTGAAAAGATGAATAATCGACATTTAGAAAAGATATATCATTGGGCAGGTGGAAAATCTTCAAATGCGGCGGAAGAAGAGTGTGGGCTTGTTATAACGGAATATATAAGCGGAATGTCACTTCGCGAACATATGGAGAGAAATGGACTTTTCAAAGAGTCAGAGGTGTGCCAGATTGTCAGTCAATTATTGGAAGTGCTTCAAATCGTACATAAAGAAGGCATTATTCATAGGGATATTAACCCGGATAATATTTTGATTTCAGGAGATGGTGTACTGAAGTTAATTGATTTTGGCATCGCGCGGGAAAAAAAGGAAGGAAAAAATCAAGATACAACAATCCTTGGAACGGTTGGATATGCAGCACCGGAGCAGTTCGGATTTTCCCAGACAGACGAGCGGACGGATATTTACGCGGTCGGAGTATTGATGAATAAGATGTTGACTGGTTATTTTCCTGTAGAGAAGTTGTATGAAAAAGAGCCGATGAGAACGATTATCAGCAGGTGTACTGCTATGGATTTGGGAAAAAGATATTGCAGTGCAGAGGAATTGGCAGAGGTCATAAAAGAGATGGAAGGTGGGGAAAAGACAGAGAAAAAAACAGAGAAAAAAACAGCAACAGTTGATAATGATGGGAATTTGTCAAAGAAGGCAGGATTTGAAAGAATTTCAGATTGGCTGCCGGGTTTTCGGACAGGAGTTGTGTGGAAACAGGTAGTTGCGACAGTTGGTTATTGTATGATGCTGATGTATAGTGTTGCAAGCATTGTAGAATGTATGGCAACATGGCAGACGACAGTATTGGAGGCAGCAGCAATATTTATTTATATTTGGGCAGCCACATTGCTTGCAGCTAATATTGCAAACTGGGACAGACGAGTTCCAATTTGTCGGGATACACCAAAACCAGCAATGATTGTGATTAGAGTTTTTTTATGGATGATAATCTTTTATGTTGGTATATCGTTGGAAAATTATGTTCGTTATGATATATTAGGAATTTCAAAAATATAAGAAGTGTCTGCTATCAGCAGACCAAATCAAAAATGGCTTCGTATACAATGTGTGTACGAAGCCATTTTTAGACCTTAGGATGAACTAAGACAGATTTTAAAATCGAGAGAATCATATCCTTTTCATCAGCAGAAGCATTTTGCCATAATTGCTGCATTTGAGCATCTGCATTAGAAGGTGTTTGTGGTAGAGAATCCTGTAAAAGATAATCTACAGTCACATGAAAGCATTTTGCTAAAAGAATCAGTTTTTCAAGTGTGACAGAGCGTTCGCCACGCTCTACAAGACCAATATATGCAGTTGACACATTGATATATTCTGCTGTTTGTTCCTGTGTAAGACCGGAGCGGATTCGTTCTTCACGAAGGCGTTTGCCAAGTATTGTTCTGTCCATAGGTACTCCTATCCGTTAATATATATGCATATTTTACCCATAGAATTGCAATGTGATAACAAACTATTGGTATTATTTAATAATAACTATTGGTTGCAAAAGGAGGAAAAATTGGCTATAATAAACGAAAACACAATTTGAGGAGGACACGAAAGTGGAAAACGAAACAAAAGTACAAAATGAAACAAAGTTATGCAAACACTGCAAAACAGAGATACCAAAAGGAGCAAAAGTATGCCCAAACTGTAGAAAAAAACAGGGTGGAATTGGAAAATGGATTGCAATTGCTGTTGTGGTAATTGTAATTATTGCAGCACTTACAAGTGGTGGAGACTCTGATAGTCAGACAGCAAGTGATTCTTCACCAAAGAAAACGGGACAAGTAGAAAATACAAATGCTACAGTAGAAACAGAGCAGGCTGAAGACAAAACTTCTGCAACAGAAACAGAAGCGCAGGAAGAAGTAAGCAATGTATTCGTAGTGGGAGATGTTGTTGAAACATCTGATTTAAGAATTTCATATATTAGTGCAAGTGAATGGAGTTCCGATAACGAGTTCATAACACCAAATGAAGGAAATGTATACTATCGTATGGAGTTTGAATTTGAGAATATTGGAGATAGCGACCAGTATGTGTCATCTATGGGTGAGTGGGATTGCTACGCAGATGGTTATGCAGCAGACCAGTCATGGTGTGGAGATGATGACATTAATGCAACCATTGCACCTGGCAAGAAAGCAAAGGGAGCTGTATATTTTGAAGTTCCAGCAGATGCACAGGAAATCGAATTAAATTATGAAGTAAACTTCTGGACAGAGGATAAAATTGTCTTCGTTGTAAAATAACACAAGAATTTGAAATTTAGGGACGCAGCCTAAATTTCAAAATCTGGGGACGCAGCCTAAATTCCGAAATCTAGGGACGTAGCCTAAATTTCAAAATTAAGGCTACGTCCCTATTTTTCGTTTTTTGTACTGTAAGGGTGTTACCTCATAATATTTCTGGAATTGCTTTGAAAAATAATTGCAGTTATTATAGCCAACAAGTGCTGCAATCTGCTGTACCTGAAAACTTGTTGAGGTCAGAAGAGAAGCTGCCTGTTCTATACGTTCTTTGTTGAGAAAGGAGATAAAAGTCACCCCCATTTCTGTACAAAAAAGGTGTGAAAAATAATCTGCATTTAAGCCAAGTGCAGCAGCAGTATTTTTTGCAGTTACAGTGTCAGAAAGATGTGCTTTCGTATAAGCAATGGCTGATTTAATCATTGGTGATACATTAGGGTAAAGATTGTTCTGGACTAACTGACAGTACGTGCAAATGGTTTCCCTGCTGTATTCTTTTGCCTCAGAAATGGACTTTACCTGTTCAATTTTTAAACCGATTTCATTGGAAACCTTATCAAGCAGGTAAGGGTGGACACCGCATTCCTCGCAGGCATAGCGGAGGAGTGAGTTTGTAGAAATCAACAAATTCTGGGCACTGCGAAGTGGATTGTGGTTACGTTTGATTTGACCAATATCATCTTCTAAGGGCTGGTATAACTTTAAGGCAAGCGAAAGATTTCCATGCTTTACCGCAGAAATAAGTACAGAGCTTAGCTGGTAGCGTTGTTCTAACAGTATCAATTCTTTTTTTTCATCCATTTGCACATTTTCCTTTTAACTAAGATTTATTCTATATTATATAAGATTTGTTCTATTTTTACAAAGAAAATACTGATAAAATAAGAAAAAAGTCACAGGAGGTTGATGTATATGAGGGATTATACAAAGAAACCATTTTATTTGGATGAAAATGACCTTGCATGGGTGGAAACGACTTGGAAATCCATGACAACCGACGAGAAATTAAATCAGGTTTTTGTAGATATGCTCTGGAACAATTCAGAGAAAGAAGTGGCAGAAAGCGTGAAAAAATATAACGTTGGGGGCTTTCGTTATAATAATCAGTCACCGGAAAAAACATGGGCGCAGAATGCTGCAATCCAGAATAACGGGAAGATTCCAGCGTTGATTGCTGCAAATATTGAAGCAGGCGGTAATGGTGCAGTTTCTGGTGGAACAAAAATCGGAGAAGGAATTGCAATTGCAGCAACAGGAAATCCGAAAAATGCTTATTATATGGGCTATTATGGCTGTAAAGAAGCGGCAGCAGTGGGCTGCAACTGGTCTTTTGCCCCGGTGGTTGATGTGGATTTGAACTGGAGAAACTGTATTATTCCGACCAGATGCTTTGGAAATGATGTGGACAGAGTGCTTGAAATGAGCTTGGAATATATGCGTGGTGCAAAAGATGCGGGTGTTGCCTGCTGTATGAAGCATTTTCCGGGAGACGGCTGTGATGAGCGTGACCAGCATCTTGCAACAACAGTCAATACATTATCTTGCGAGGAATGGGATGAAAGCTTTGGGAAAATTTATCAGGGCATGATTGATGCAGGTGTGCCAAGTATTATGATTGGACATATTATGCTGCCATCCTACAGCAGAAAGCTTCGTCCGGGAATTGCGGATAATGAAATTATGCCGGCAACGATTGCGCCGGAGCTGCTGCAGGATTTACTGCGTGGACAGCTTGGTTTTAACGGAATGATTATCACCGATGCAACACATATGGTTGGAATTACTTCAAAAAAGCGTAGACATGATTTTATTCCTGAAATGTTAATGAGTGGCTGCGATATGATTTTATATTATCGCGACAGGGAAGAAGATTTAGGTTATTTAAAAGAAGCATTGCAGGATGGCAGATTAACGATGGAGCGTTTAGATGAAGCGGTAAAAACAGTTCTTGCATTTAAAGCAAGTATGAAGCTTCATAAAAAGAAACAGGAGCAAACACTGATGCCGCCAAAAGAAGCGTTAAGCATTATCGGCTGTACGGAGCATAAGGAAAAAGCGAATGAAGTGATTGACCAGTCAATTACCTTAGTGAAAAATACGAAAAATCAGCTGCCACTTACGCCGGAAAAGCACAAAAGAATTATCATTTATTCGGTAGAAACAGGCGGCATTTACGAGAAATTAACAAGAAAGAAGACAGTAAAAGAAATTTTAGCGGATGAATTAAAAGCACAGGGCTTTGAGCCGACGGTGTATAAGCTTAATCCGTTAAAGTATATCAGTCCAAAGGGCATCAATGGAAAGAAAGCGTTATCAAATATGAGCATTCAGGAGTTTAACTCGAAATATGATGCGGCAATTCTCATTTGTAATGTGGCTGCTTTTTCGATTACAAACGGGCGAAGTTTAAAATGGCAGATTCCAATGGGACCTGAGATTCCCTGGTATGTCACAGAGATACCGACGGTGTGTATTTCCGTTGCACATCCATTCCACTTGCTGGATGTGCCGATGATACCTACTTATATTAATACCTACAATGGTTCGAAGGAAGCACTTCACCAGACTGTAGAAAAAATTATGGGAAAATCAGAATTTAAAGGCGTAAGCCCGGTAGATGCATACTGCAATATGTGGGACACAAGATTATAATGAAAAATAGGGACGCAGCCTAAATTTCGAAATTTAGGCTGCGTCCCTATTTTTCGGAATTTAGGCTACGTCCCCAGATTTCAGAATTTAGGCTGCGTCCCTATTTTTCGGAATTAAGGCTGCGTCCCTAAATTTTGAAAAATTCCAAGAAGTGAACCTTTGAGGGTAGTAAAGATATTATCTATCATTTGTTCGCGTTCTTCCTTTTTTCCATTTTTAATCCAGTTGATGAGCATTCCGGCAAGTGCCTCGGTATAAAAGTCGATAAGAAAATGCCTGTAATTAGAATCAAGGTACACGCCCTGTGCTTTTTCTACATCATGAATGAGCGACTCTGTGATGCTGACAAAGTCAGAATAAAAGAAACGCTTCATTTCCTCACGTCCAATGGAATCTAAGGCACAGTTGATAATGTGCTCATTTTTTTCTACATAATCCATAACAAACAAAATTGCTTCTTCATAATCTACGAGCAAATCGAATTGTTGTACGACCTGTACGGCTTCATTTTCCAACATCCAGTGAAGCAGGGCATATATATCTTCAAAATGATAATAAAAAGTCTTTCGGTTGACATTGCAGTCTGCAATGATTTCGCTGACAGTAATTTTTGAAAACGGTTTTGATTTCATTGCCTTTTTCAAGGATTCTGCTAAAGCTTTTTTCGTATTCAAGGATATTTCTTCGTGTTTCATGTAAAAGTCCTCCTCTTTTATTATATTTGATTGCAAAAGAAATTCAAGAAAAGAAGTCTGGAAAAAAGAAAATGCCCCACAAATCGGCAGAATTGTCCGGTTATGCACAAAAGTAATAATTTGTCCATTTTTGAAAGATAAGCTGTGTCTTAAAATAGAATTGTAAAAGCTGACAGAAGGCAGCCGCAAGGTGGCAGAGAAAAAGGAATGAGGTATGCAAGAGCGAATATACGATATCATACTGCATGCTCCGTTAGGCGAGCGTTACGGAAAAATGATTATTACAAGAACAAAAAATAAAATCAGCGGCGTGATGGAATTAATGAACCAGAAAGAGCCATTTTCCGGGACAGTTGATGACGACGGAAACTGCAGTATCGAAGGAAAAATTGTGACATTAGTAAAGACAATTTACTATCATGGAAAAGGAAAAATCGACTTGAAAAAAATTCATTTTGATATTCAGGGGAAAAAAGATGTGTATCAGCTTGACGGCATCATCAGTTCAGACGGAAAGGAGAAAAAAGAATGAGAAAGTTTTATACCCAGATTGTACATCACAGAAAGCTGGTAATTTTTATTTTTCTGGTAATTACAGCTATCTGTGCCGTTTTGCAAAGCTTTGTAGGCGTGAATTATGATATGAATGATTATCTACCGCCGGATAGCCATTCAACGGTATCACTTGAGGTGATGGAGGAGGAATTTGAGGGCGGCATCCCAAGCGTGCGTGTGATGATAAAGGATGTAACCATACCGGAAGCATTAGAATATAAGGTGAGACTGCTAGAGGTTGAGGGCGTGATTGAAGTTACATGGTTAGACGACAGTGTTGACATTACCATGCCACAGCAGATGATGCCGAAGGAGACGATTGAAACTTATTACATAGATGAAACAGCTGTTTTTTCGGTGACCATAGATGAACACAAACGAGTCGAGGTTGTGGATGCAATTCGAGAAATGGTAGGAGATGAAAATGCACTTACCGGAAGCGCAGTATCCACAGCAGTGGCTACCACAAGTACTGTTTCCGAAATTGCCAAAATTGCTTCCTTTGCAGTTGTTTTCGTATTATTTGTATTAATGATTACAACGGAATCGTGGTTTGAGCCGATTGTAGTATTAGGAGGTCTTGGTGTTGCGATTTTAATCAACAATGGAACAAACCTTATTTTCGGTGAAATCTCTTTTGTTACAAATGCAGCAGGAAGTATTTTACAACTTGCGGTTTCTTTGGATTATTCAGTATTTTTGATTCATCGTTTTACCGAGTGCAGAGAAAATGAGCCTGATGTGGAAAAAGCAATGATTGACGCACTTTGTAAGTCAACAGGTTCTATTTTATCAAGTGGTCTTACTACAGTCATTGGCTTTTTAGCATTGATACTGATGCAGTTTCAGATTGGACCTGACCTTGGACTTGCACTTGCAAAAGGTGTGGCGCTCAGCTTAATTACAGTGTTCATCTTTATGCCGGCATTTATTTTAGTAACTTATAAATTAATTGACAAAACACACCATAAGAGCCTTGTCCCGGATTTTCATGGATTTGCACGTGGAGTAAAAAAAGTAATGATTCCGTTGGCGTGTTTGTTTGCACTCGTCATTGTACCAGCTTACTTAGGCTCAAATGCGAACAGCTATTATTTTGGTGCGGGTCATATGTTTGGAGAAAAGACACAGTATGGTGCGGACACCGCAGAGATTGAGGAGGTTTTTGGAAAAAGTGATACTTATGTGTTAATGATTCCAAATACAAGTACAGCAACAGAGGTAGAACTTTCAGATGAACTGCATTCACTTCCTGAAGTTACAAGTATTATTTCTTATGTGGATATGGCAGGGGCTGAGATTCCAAAAGAATATGTGGATGAAAATACCTTAAGCCTTTTAGTTTCCGAGAATTACAGCCGGATGGTCATTAATGTCGATGTTGATTATGAGGGAGACGAGACATTTGCACTGGTCGAAGAAATTCGTGCAATTGCTGAAAAATATTATCCGGGAAGTTATTATCTTGTCGGACAGGGCGTAAGCACCTACGATTTGATGGATACGATTACTGCGGACATGGTAAAAGTAAATCTGGTAGCAATTGCAGCAGTTTTTGTAGTTCTTTTAATATTACAGAAAAATGTGATTTTACCAACAATTCTGGTATTAAGCATCGAGACGGCTATCTGGATTAACTTATCCGTACAGTATTTTGCAGGAAATATCGTATTTTATATTGCATATTTGATTATCAGCTCGATTCAGTTAGGTGCAACCGTTGACTATGCAATTTTATTATCAGACCGCTATATGGATTTTAGAAAAACAATGAGCAAAAAAGACGCAGTTGTGGAAACAATCTCAGCAGTTATGGTTTCCGTTTTAACATCTGGAACAGTTCTTTCCGTTGTCGGCTTTTTATTAGGAGGATTTTCATCGAATGAATTGCTAGGACAGTTGGGAATTTTCCTGGGAATTGGAGCGCTGACCTCACTTGTAATCGTCTTATTTATACTGCCGGGACTTTTATACATCTTTGACCGGTTTTTTATTAAGAAAAAAATAGCTTAATGATTGAAAATACAGGCAGTTTGACAGCCTTCAATAAGTAAAAAAGAAAGGTGAAGAAAAATGAAGAGAAAAATTACAGCAAAAAGAGTTTTATCAATTGCAATGGCTTCGCTTTTAACAATTTCTCAGGGAGCAGGCTTGGTGCAGGCGGCGGAGAAAAATTCATTAAAAGAAGAAGTTGTGTATGCAAACTTAGACAGCGCCGGAAATGTCACAGGCGTTTATGTGGTAAACAGCTTTGCAGGCGGAGATATTGTTGACTACGGAACATATGCTTCTGTAAAAAATCTGACCACAACTGATGAGATTACAGTAGATGGTGATATGATTATATTCCATACAGATGCTGATAAAATTTATTATCAGGGCGATTTGGAAAGTACAGAAATTCCTTGGAACATTGAAATTCATTATTATATGGATGGAAAAGAATACCAGGCAGATGAGATTGCAGGAATGTCTGGTGCTTTAGAAATTAAGCTTTCGATTACCCAGAACGAAAATTGTGATGAGAGCTTCTGGAAAGGCTACGCATTGCAGGCAACCGTAACATTAGATACTGCAATTTGTAGAAATATTGTGGCAGAAGATGCAACAATCGCGAATGTTGGTTCAGATAAGCAGATTTCATACATCATTTTACCGGGAAAAGGTGCAGAACTTAGCATTACTGCGGACGTGACAGATTTTGAAATGGATGAAATATCTATCAACGGAACAAAATTAAGCTTAAGTTTCGAAATGGATGATGAAAAAATCACAGATGAGCTGCAGGAATTAAAGGACGCTGTTGCAAAATTGGATGATGGCGCAGGCGAGTTAAATGATGGAGCAGCAGAATTAGCAGGTGGTGTGTTAGAGCTTTACAATGGCTCAAATGAGTTGCATGATGGTGTGAAAGAGCTTAATGATGGAACTGGAAAATTAAGTGATGGAGCAAAAAATTTAGATGATGGTGCTGCAGAATTAAAAAGTGGAGCAGAAACTTTAAAAAGTGGCGCAAGTGAATTAAAAAGTGGTGTGGAAAGCTTAAACAGCGGCGCAGGCGAGTTGAAAAGCGGTGTAAAAGAGTTAGATGACGGCGCAAAAACCGTAAATAAAGGAGCAAAAACATTAAAGGATGGGGCATCTTCTTTGAATGAAGGTATTTCCCAGATGCAGACTGCATTAAATGAATTAAATGGAAAATCAGACAGTCTAACAGGTGGTTCTAAAAAAGTTCAAACAGCCTTACAGACAATTCAGAACTCTTTAAATGAAGTAAGTGTAGATGCAGAAGATTTAGGAAAGCTGGTAGAAAGCTCTGCACTGATAAAGGAAGGTATTAATACACTTTATGCGGGCTTACAGACAATGGACGGAAGCATTAATAATTATTATGCATCATTATCTGCGGCTGGAATTACAGATATGAATACCTATCTTGCGCAGCATGAGCAGGCAATTGCAGCATTGAATGTCAGCGTCACAGATGCGCAAAAAGCAGTATATGAAGCGTACATGAGTGATGGTGGAAATAACACAAATGCAGCAGTTGCAAAAATTCAGGAGCTTGCAGCAGCAGGAAATGCAGAAGCGGTACTTGTATTGCAAAAATATCAGGAAGCAGTTGCCGCAGGAGGAGATGGCAATGCAGTTTTTGCAGAATATATTTCTGATGCAGTAACCGCAGTCAGCCTGCAATCAGTAAAAACATTGTTAGAAGGTGATAAAGCATATATTGCAGGAAGCAGCCAGTTAATCAGCGGAATTGACAGTGCCCTAGATAGCGAAAGCGGCGAGCTTATGGTAGGAGCAGCTACATTAAACCAGAAATATGCAGAGTTTGATGCAGCAATTTCAGAAATGGCATCAAAATTATCCGGTTTGGCAGAAAATATGACAGCTTTAAAAGCAGGAATTGACGAGCTTGTATCACAGTACAAAACATTAGACAGTGGAATCGGAGAATACACAGACGCAGTAGCAAAGATTGTAAAAGCATATGGTGAGATTTATGATGGTTCTGTAAGTCTTGCAAATGGAGCGAAAGAGCTTTACAGCGGAACAAAAGAGCTGTCTAGTGGAACAGGCGAGTTACAGTCTGGAGTGAAAGAACTTACGAGCGGAGCGGGTGAACTTTTGAAAGGAACAGAAAAGCTTGAGTCTGGAGCAGGTGATTTTGTAAAAGGCACTACCGAATTAAAGAACGGAACAAGTGAATTTGTAACTGGAACTACAGAGCTGAAAGACGGAGCAAAAGAATTATCCGATGGAACAAAAGAGCTCGTCGACGGCGTGACAGAGCTTAAGGATGGAACTGACGAATTAAAAGATGGTACAAGCGAATTAAAAGACGGAACAAAGGAATTTTCCGATGAAACCGCAGATATGGACAATAAGATTTCAGATACCATTGACGAAACCATCGATGAATTAACCGGAAAAAATATCGAAACAGTTTCCTTTGTTTCTGAAAAAAATGCAAATATTGATTCTGTTTTATTTGTTTTAAGAGTTCCTGCAATTGAAATAGAAGAGGCAGAAGAAGAAATTGTAGAAGTAGAAAAAGAGAAAGGCTTCTTCGAAAAATTGTTAGACCTTTTCCGATAATGAAATTTAGGGACGCAGCCTAAATTCCGAAATCTGGGGACGTAGCCTAAATTTCAAAATCTAGGGACGTAGCCTAAATTCTGAAATCTAGGGACGTAGCCTAAATTCCGAAATCTAGGGACGTAGCCTAAATTCCGAAATTTAGGCTGCGTCCCTATTTTTCAAAACATAATTGACAAAATCTAGCAACAGGAGTACAATTCGAATGAGTTAGCGGCGACTAACAAAATTGGTTGCCGCTTTTATTTTATAAACGGGTTAGAAGAGACTAACCTATTTAGGGAAATATGAGGAGGAAATGAAATGTCTATTGTTGAATTTAAAGATGTAACCCGCATCTATAAAAGTGGTGAGCATGAGCAGAAAGCATTAGATGGTGTGAACTTTACATTAGAAGAAGGAAAATTTGTTGTAATTCTTGGACCTAGTGGTGCAGGAAAAAGTACGCTTTTAAATATGCTGGGAGGTTTAGATAGTCCTACAAGTGGAACTATCCGGGTAAATGGCAGGGATATTTCCACACTTACAAATAATGAGTTAGCAGATTATCGTGCAGCAACAGTAGGATTTGTGTTTCAGTTTTATAATCTGATTCCGACCTTGACGGTATATGAAAATGTAGCTCTTGTAAAAGAAATTTCGAAGAATTCCATAGATGCGAAAAAGATGATTGAAGAGGTTGGGCTTATTGACCATTTGCATAATTTCCCATCGGAATTGTCAGGCGGTGAGCAGCAGAGAATATCAATTGCACGTGCACTGGCTAAGAATCCGAAAATTCTTCTTTGTGATGAGCCGACAGGAGCACTTGATTCTGAAACAGGCGTAATGGTATTAAAACTGTTACTTTCTATGGCAAGAAATTATGGAAAAACGATTGTTATTGTAACTCATAACCAGAATATTGCTAAGATGGCGGATGTAGTTATCCGGGTAAAGAATGGTAAGATTAAATCCTATGAAGAACAAGAAAATCCTATGAGTGCAGAAGAGGTGGAGTGGTAAACTATGCTGATTAGAAAATTATTTCGTACTGCATGGAGGTACAAGTCACAATTTATATCCATGATTATTATGATAGCTATCGGTGTGGGCATCTTTCTCGGGTTTAATATGGAATGGAAAAGTCTGGAGGAGGATACGCTTTCTTTTTTAGAGGATACGAATTATGCGGATTTCAGATTATATGCTGAGACGGGATTCTCGGAAGAAGATATAAAGGCAATACAGGACATTTCCGGTGTGGAGGCTGCTACAAGGTATCTGACGGTCAATGTGGACGTGAAGGATACGAAGAAGTCAGTGGCATTGAATGTTTCTGAAAATTATACAGTTTCGACCATGTTAATTATGGATGGGGCTGATTATGATGAAAATGAGGATGACATCTGGTTATCCGATAAGTTTGCAGAAGCAAATGATATTATGATTGGTGATACGCTGACATTTACTTATACCGGTACTGAAATCACAGGAGAGGTAATCGGTCTGGTAAAAAGTGGAGAAAATATGATTTGCGTAGCAGATGAGAATCAGCTGATGCCGGATTATGAGTCCTTTGGATTTGCTTATATATCACCGGAAAAGTTGGAAGATGCACTGGGGGGTGCTTTTTATCCTCAGATTAATGTGATATCTGATATGGAAAAATCAGAGTTGGAGAAAGCGGTGAAAGATGCGCTTGGCAGAACGATTCTGGTAACCTCGAAAGATGTGCATACATCCTATGCGGGAGCAAAGAGTGAGGCAGAAGAGGGGAAGACGATGGGCTCTATCCTGCCGGTATTGTTTCTTGCGATTGCGATTCTTACTATGGTAACGACGATGCATCGTATTTCTGCGAATGAAAAGGTGCAGATTGGAACATTAAAGGCATTGGGATTCAGGGATAGAAAGATTTTATTACATTATACCTCTTATGGATTGCTGATTGGTTTATTTGGAACTGTGTTAGGAATTGCACTTGGGTATTTTGTTGCTGCATTGGTTATCAGTCCAAATGGTATGATGAGTACCTATCTGGATATGCCGGACTGGTCACTTTCGATACCGGGATTCTGTATTCCTGTCATGATTGTAACTTTACTATTTTTAACCTTAATTAGTTTTTTGTCTGTGAAAAAGATGTTAAAAGGAACAGCAGCAGATGCTTTGCGCCCATATGCCCCAAAAGCAATGAAAAAGAGTATATTGGAGAAAATGCATTTTTGGGAGAAACTCCCATTTGCTACAAAGTGGAATGTACGTGATATTCTTCGACACAAATCCCGCTCAGCCATGACGTTGATAGGTGTGATTGGCTGTATGCTTTTACTGGTTGGTGGTCTGGGTATGAAGGACACCATGCAGAGCTTTATGAAAATGCTGGATGAAGATATTAGTAACTATACTACAAAAATCAACTTGTCGGAGTCGTCAGACAATGATGCAGTAAAGGAACTTGCAGAAGAAGTAAAGGGTGACTGGCAGGCATCCTCTGGCATCAGCTATGAAGGGAATACAGTAACACTTGAGATTTATCATGCTGATAATGAAAAAATACGTTTTCTGGATAAAGAAAATAATTTAATGAAACTAACAGATGGGGGAGTATATTTATGCCTTCGACTTGCAGATACAGCTGCGATTGGTGATACAATTGAGTTTTCTCCGTACGGCAGTGAAGAAACCTATCAGGTAAAGGTAGCCGGGTATGTGCGCTCCTTGATGAGCGAGTGTATTATGATGACGGATAGTTATGCTGAGAGTATTGGAATAGATTATCATATTGGTTCTATTTATACAGACCAGAAGTCTGAAACTATTGAAGATTCTGCTTTAATCTCTGGAAAACAGGATAAAGATATGATTATGGATACTTATGATACTTTTATGGAGATTATGGACCTTATGGTGTTCATATTTGTGATAGCAGCTGTCGTTCTTGGAACAGTGGTGCTTTATAACTTAGGTGTTATGAGTTATGTGGAGCGTTATCGGGAACTTGCAACCTTAAAGGTGCTTGGATATCGAGATAAGCATATCGGAAAATTGTTGATTAGCCAGAATATCTGGTTGACCATTCTTGGTGTAATCATCGGGCTTCCGGCAGGCGTAGGCGTGCTCAATATTTTGATTATCTCGCTTTTAAGTGAGTATGAGTTAAGTCTTACATTAGGAGTACTGACTTATTCTGTCAGTATTATCGTGACTTTTGGAGTATCCTTGATTGTAGGCTGGATGGTTTCAAAGAAGAATCGAAAGATTGATATGGTAGAAGCTTTAAAGGGAGCAGAATAACACAATGCTTATTGAGAAAAAATATCAACAAACAAGAATCATATAGAAACACTTCTGCTTTGGACTTATAATAAAAGAAAAACAAAGGAGAAACGGTATATGTTAAATATTTTTAGAAAGATAGATGCCAAGAAAACAGGAATTTTTGCAGCAGGAGTATTGTTTGGAACTGCAGGAGTAAAGATATTATCCAGTAAGGATGCCAAAAAGGTATATACTCAGTGTACAGCAGCTGCACTTCGTGCCAAAGAGTGTGTCATGAAGACAGTTACAAACATTCAGGAAAATGCAGAAGATATTTATGCAGAAGCACAGCAGATAAACGAAGAGAGAGCAGCAGAAGCGGAATTTGAATCTGAAAATGAGGCTGCAGCAGAAGAAGAAAAGGTTACTGGAACGAGTGAACAGTAACAATAGAAGTTAAGTCAGTAAGAATGAAAGATTACAACACCTGTGGGATTCTACAGGTGTTTTTCTCTAATAGGAAAGGAATGTGTTACGAATGAAATTTAGAATTGCACATGAGATAAAGGGGCGAATGAGAATTCATATTGTCCAGAATAAAATGTCCTTTAAGGAGGCTGACATCTTAGAATACTATCTGTTAGGACAAAGCTTTGTTACGTCTGTAAAGGTTTATGAGAGAAACTGTGATGTGGCAGTCTGCTATACGGGAGAAAGAGAAGAACTTATTCAGACACTGCAGCAATTTTCTTATGAAAAAGCAGCAGTACCGGAGTATGTATGGCAGAACTCAGGAAGAGAAGTAAATCGGGAATATTGGGATAAGCTTGTCCAGAAGGTGTTATTTCGGACAGTAGGAAAATGCTTTTTGCCAATGTCCATAAGAGAAGTCATGATATTGTGCAAGTCTGCAAAATATATCTGGAATGGAATACATACTCTTTGCAAAGGAAAGATAGAAGTACCTGTTTTGGATGCGACAGCCATTGCTGTGTCTGTATGTCGTGGAGACTTTGCGACAGCGGGCTCTGTCATGTTTTTACTTGGAATTGGTGAGATATTAGAGGAGTGGACGCATAAGAAATCTGTGGATGATTTGGCGAGAAGTATGTCTTTAAATATCAGTAAGGTATGGATACTTTCCGAGGGAAAAGAAGTTTTAGTAGACGCAAAGCAGGTACAGCAGGAAGATGTGGTTGTTATTCATATGGGAAATGTTATACCTTTTGACGGCATTGTGGTAGATGGAGCAGGAGCTGTTAATCAGGCATCTATTACCGGCGAGGCATTAGCTGTTTCGAAAGAGGTTGGCGGCTATGTATACGCGGGCACAGTGTTAGAAGAGGGCGAGCTGTATGTTCAGGTTAAAGAAACCTCCGGTTCGAACAAATACGAGAAAATCGTTTCCATGATTGAAGAATCTGAAAAACTGAAATCTTCTATGGAAGGAAATGCAGCTCATCTGGCAGATAAATTAGTGCCATACACTCTGCTTGGAACAGGACTGGTATATCTTTTCACACGCAATGTGACGAGAGCGTTGTCTGTTTTAATGGTGGATTTTTCCTGCGCGTTAAAGCTTGCAATGCCAATCTCTGTTTTATCTGCAATCAGAGAAGCCAGTACACATAAGATAACGGTAAAGGGCGGGAAATTTTTAGAATTGGTGCAGGAAGCAGATACGATAGTTTTTGATAAGACAGGAACATTAACAAATGCGACACCTACTGTGGTAAAGGTAGTGCCATTTATTGATGAAAGTCCAAACGAATTATTGCGAATTGCAGCCTGCTTAGAAGAACATTTCCCACATTCTATGGCAAAAGCAGTTGTGAATGCGGCACAGGAGTTGGGACTTACACATGAGGAAAAGCATTCCAAAGTGGAATATATTGTGGCACATGGAATTTCTTCTACCGTAGATGGCAAAAAGGTTGTAATCGGTAGTTATCATTTTATTTTTGAGGATGAAAAGTGCAGCGTGTCAGAAGGAATGCAGAGCAGATTTGAAAGCCTTCCGGAAGAATATTCCAATCTGTATCTTGCAATAGAAGGAAAACTGGCAGCGGCTATCTGTATCGAAGACCCACTGCGGGAAGAGGCAGCAGATGCAATAAAGGCACTGAAAAAAGCAGGATTTTCCAAGGTTGTAATGATGACTGGAGACAGTGCGAAAACTGCCCGTTCCGTTGCAGGAAGAGTAGGTGTAGATGAATATTATGCAGAGGTTCTGCCGGAGGAAAAAGCTCAATTTGTTGAAAAGGAAAAAGCCGCCGGAAGAAAAGTGATTATGGTGGGAGACGGCATTAACGATTCACCGGCACTTTCTGCGGCTGATGTGGGAATTGCCATCAGTGATGGTGCTCAGATTGCAAGAGAAATTGCAGATATCACAATTGATGCGGGAAGCTTAAGTGAATTAGTGACTCTTAAAGATATCAGCAATGGTCTGGCAAAGAGAGTAAAAAATAATTATCGCAATATTGTAGGCATTAATTCTGCCTTAATACTGCTTGGTGTGTGTGGTGTGATACAGCCGACAACGTCCGCACTGGTACACAACACATCAACTTTGGTGATTAGTTTAAACAGCATGAAGGATTTGCTTTAGATAATCAAAAATAGAATGCACAGTAAAAATGATAAGAGAGGAATCAGCAGAACTTGTTTCTGACTGGTTCTTTTTTTGAGAAAATTTCTACAATTACAGCAATTGACAAAAAATGGATAAAAGTGTTACTGTATGTAACGGTGTTATATAACACTGTTATAATTCAAAAGGAGCGCGAGAAATTGTCGGAAGAAAAGAAAACATTAGAAGCCATACATACAGCCGCAAAGGCTGAATTTCTAGAAAAAGGCTTTAAATCTGCTTCACTTAGAAATATCGTAAAGCAGGCAGGTGTGACAACAGGGGCTTTTTATGGATATTATAAGAGCAAAGAGGAATTGTTCGATGCCCTAGTGGGGGAGCAGTATGATACCTTTATGAACCATTACAAAGAAACACAGGAAAACTTTACCATGCTTACGCCGGAAGAACAGCATGAGAACATGGAAGAAATTTCCGGGGACAGTATGATGTGGATGACAGATTATGCCTATGAGCATTTTGATGCATTCAAACTGATTCTTTGCTGTGCAGAGGGAACAAGATATGAAAATATGATTCATGAAATGGTAGAAATTGAGATTGAAGCTACCCACGCTTATGCAGAAATTTTAAAGGGTCTTGGCAATGCATCCTACCAGATTGACTCCTATTTGGAGCATATGTTAGTAAGCGGACTTTTTTCTGCTTACTTTGAAATGATTATACATGATATTCCATATGAAAAAGCAAAGGAATATGTGCGCGATTTGCGTAAATTTTATTCTGCCGGATGGCAGAAAATGATGGGGTTTTAGACCCTATTATTTTTAATTAGTGGTTAGCGAAGACTAACAAAGATTAGTATATACGAAGATGACTGCAGCATCTTCTATATCATAAATTCAAATAATCTCTCGGAATCCTGAGTGATTATATCCAGCACAGTTGACAATGAACATTGAAAAGTGAATATTATCCGAAAAAGATAAAAAATGACATGAGAAATAGACATAACGGTCTGTTGCTATGCCGAAAAAGAGTGTATAATCTAAAGAGGATTATGCCGTTTGTAGAATCAACTTTCTCAGGGCGGATTCATAGGGCAAATCCCATGCATCAAGATGTTGTAGCATCATGATGTGATAGAGGCGGCAGTACCACATCTTAGTAGAGCGGTGTATGCCGTCTTCTAATTTAAAGTCTAATTTCTCACGTTTATTGGAACGTTCAGCAGAGGTTCTTGCGTTGAATTCCGTTTTCCATTCTGCACTGTCACGAGGTGGTATGTTAATCAATCTTGGATTGTCTATCATGGCAAGATGTACTGTTCTGCCGTATTTTGAATCAGAACAGGGATGCTCGCAGGAACAGCCGTGTTTTCTGCTTGCAAGCGGACATCTGAACTTTAATCTGTGCTTGGATGGCTCGCAGCCGTCATGATTCATACGACGACCTTCTTTGCAGACAGGAACCCCATCTTTTCCGATGGTAAAGTCATTTTTGTAATTGACTTTGATACCGCGTTTTTCATTCAAATCAATGAATGGTACGATGTTCCCTCGTTTACAGTATTCATAGATGGGCATTGCATCATGAGCAGAATCTAAGAGCAACTTTGTAACATTAAAATCCGGAAGAAACGATTTCATTCTGAAAAATGTTTCCAGGAAGCCGTGAGAATCGTGCTTTGAAGCAGGATTTAGTAAGGGGAAAACAGGAAGGTCACTTTCAGAATCGGATGCAACCAGCATATATAAATCGTATCCATGATACCAGCAGTCTCTGGAAGAATCCCATCCGATATCACAGTCGGGTTGGGAAAAGTATCTGTCGCAGTTACAGCCAGAAATTCCCTTTTCAGCACAATCACAAATGTGATGACTTCTCATTCTGTGAGAAGTAACAACAGGAGTTCCATCACCGGCTATGGACAAAGAATCTTTGGTGATTAATCCTTTAGAAACAGACACATCAAGAAATTCTTTCTTATAAATTTGAAGAAGAGAATGATAAGGCTGTTCCTTGAGAGAAAAGGAAGTGTTCTCAAGTTGTGGGAGCAATTCTGCGACTGTAATTTTATCAACGGATGCTGATTTGGCACCTTTTGATTTCGGTTTTTTCACCTTGTTTTTTACAGGATGAATGTGTGGGGAAAGATTATCATCCTCAGAATCCCATAAGCGGTCAAAAAAATCATAAAAGGTACCAACACCCGGTGTGTTTCCTACTTCAAATCCGCTGAGTATGGCGTACAAAGGATTGATTTTAAGCTGAGCCACCCAATCGGTAATGGAAGTAACCTTAAAATCAATGGATAAAAGATAAGAACGCTGCATACAGGAAGGGGTTCTTGGAGCAGGACCGAATTTAGAGTATTTATCGCGCATAAGCTCGTCCGTGTAAGATAAATCCAATGTCCAAAAACGTTCAATGATATCCCATGTAGAGCGAGCAATCGCATCAGGATTAGGATAATATTTACGAATATTTTTAATAACAAAGTTTTGGTAGTCGGAATGACTGCCGCAGTTAACAGGTAACAAATAAAATCGCCTCCAATCGAAAAATGTGTCTTATTAACAAGGGCGCGAAGCGCCGCATTTTTCGGTGGATTTGTCAAGTGTTTTTGATAAAAAAGTGGGGGATTTTAATAAAAAAGGAATCTGAAAGCTTTATATTTACTGGCTTAAAGATTCCGAGAGATTATTATAGAAAACGGAGGAAAGAAAATGTCAAAAGGAAGATATGGAATACATGGAGGACAATACATACCGGAAACCTTAATGAATGAGGTAGAAAAGCTCGAAGAAGCTTACGAATTTTACAAAAACGATGCAGCATTCAACGA
>JBGVHB010000104.1:0-3087 GCA_045121975.1 Roseburia sp. | reverse complement strand
CCTACGGAGCGGTAGAGCCACTGACCGGGTCTGCTTTGCTGTGACGGTGCGGCATGGCACAAATCCACTGGACTGGAGCTGCCTGAAAATATTGTTTTGTTTCACATCCCGCCCTATACACCGGAAATGAATCCGATTGAGCAGATTTGGAAAGAGATTCGCAAGCGTGGATTCCGCAACTATTTTCTACATTAGAAAACGTGGTTGACCGTTTGTGCGATACCATCTGTTCTTTGAATAATGAAATTATTTCCAGTATCACGGGCAGAGAATTGATCTTTGTGGTATAATATTCTAATGGTAGACTCTGTACTACCAAGTTAACCGTGTGGAAGAAAAGAAAAGGCCCAACCCCCATATCAAGAGTTGAGCCTAATATCATAAATCACATTCCCAAAAATCCTTTTGCAAATAATGCCGCGCATACCGCGCCGACGAAAGGTGCAATGCCGGGAACAAGCAATCCATACTGCCAGTCGTTATCCGTTTTATTCTGAATGGGTAGCAACGTATATGCCAGGCGCGGACCCAAGTCACGGGCTTGGTTCATGGCAAATCCAGTTGGGCCTCCAAGTCCCATGCCTACTGCCCATACCAAGATACCTACGCCAATGGGAAGAATTTCTTCCGAAGTATGGGCGATCCCCAGAACGGAAGACAAAAACACAAATGTCGCAAACGCCTCCACAAAGAAATTCCTGGGAAGATTTCGGATATTGGGGTTCGTGGAAAAGATATTTCGGATTGCAACTGGATCTACCACGCCCTCACTTGCTTTAAAATGATCCGCATACATAACATAGACAATGCAAGCTCCACAAAGTGCCCCGAGAAATTCTGCAACACAATAGGGAATAAAGCATTTCCAGGAGATCATACCCAGAATTGCCTGAGCCAATGCCATTGCAGGATTGAGGCAAACACCTCCAAAAATGAAAAGAACAACGGTAATGCCAAATCCCCAAGTAGTAATTGCAAATAAATGTCCGCTTCCCCGGTACTTTGTCTTATTCAGTACTTCATCGCAGTGAACGCCCACGCCAAATAAAATCATCAGGGCCGTTCCCAGAAACTCTGCCATGATATTATGTAACATCTTGATTATCCTTTCTCTATCTTCTGCAATTATCCTTCTACAACGACACCAAGGCCATCAGGAATAACTACAACCTTTGCATTCCTTCCCTTGAGTGCAAAGGCCTTTTCCAGTGCCTCATCAATGGTGGATGCCAGTTCCATATGCAATCCGGAAACTAGCTTGGGGTCTACAATATCTGACACCAAAATCACTTTATGATGCACCAGGATCCGGGCAAGAATCTGGCTAGTCCACTGTTCCGGAACCGTCTCAAGTCTGGGGGTATGAATAGCCTGTTCCAGGAATTCCTTTGGATCCTTTACATTTGCAACATTATCATAGAATCCCTGTCCCCCATGGCCGTCACGGCAACCTGCGACCATAATGATAACGCCACCTTCGGGAAGCGTTGCCTCTGCGGCAGTCATTCCCTTGACTGCCTGATAAATGTTCTGATCCAGAGGATATCCGCCATTTGTGGAAATGGCAATGTCACAGTCCACCTTTTTCACGCACGCCAGAGAGCGCACAAAATTGCACCCCTTCTCGTGCGCTTTCTCCATATCACCCGCAAAGGAGCCGATGATCTTATGATTTCCGTTTAAAACCACGTTGATGATAAAGGCAAGTCCTGCTTTCCTTGCGGCATAAACCATATCCTCATGAATCAGGTTATGCATCAGGTTTCCGGTACGGGAACACTTATCATTAATAAATTCTCCGCTGTGGTTTGCCATGATCGTTTTATAAGAAGCAATACCGGGAAGGACAGACTTTCTTCCACCTGAAAATCCCGCAAAAAAGTGCGCTTCAATAAATCCTTCGGCAATCAAAAGATCAGCCTCAGCTGCAATCCGATTGATGATGCATTCACCGCCACTTGGCAGGGTTCCTATTTTTTTCATGGCGCTGTCATCTGTTGAAATGTGCATGACGATTTCTTCATTTTCAACGATTTCTTCGCCGTATTTGCTGATCAGTTCTTCCTTTGTGCTCGGACGATGGAATCCAGTTGCAACCAGAATCCGGATTCTTGCATCCGGCGATACACTTCGGATTCTGCGAAGAAGGATCGGTGTAATGATTTTAGACGGAACAGGACGAGTGTGATCAGAGCTAATAATGACAATGTCCTTCTTCCCTTTTGCAAGTTCCTCTAAGCTCTGTGAACCAATGACATGGTCCAGAGATTCCTCTACAATTTCCTTTTCGCTTTTCTCACTGACATAGTCGCCCTGTCTACCAACAAGCATGCCGGCAAAATTTTCGTCTGCTAAACTGATCCGCATTTTTCTTTTGTCATATGGCACTTCCGTTTCAAACATAATTCATTGCTCCTTTCTAATACTAATTCTTAATAAAACGGTTTCGTTTTATTAAGAAGACAACGCCTTGCGGCGTTGTCGATTCTGTTAGAGTATAGAATGTTTTTGAATGGAAAAAAACCACATTTGATAGTAACATTTGTTAATATCTTATTTTTAATATAGAAAAGTAAAACAATAAGGAGATTCCGAATGGACAACGCCTATCTTTTGTCTTTCTTGACTCAGAAAAATATCCCCACAATTACCCGTAAACACCATACCTACCTGACTTATTATGGGTTGGAGCAGCAATACACCTATGTTCTCAAAGAAGGAGTTATAAAAACCAGCATTATTCTCAAAGATGGAAGGGAATTTAATCTTGCTTATCTGCAAGGCCCTGATATCATTTCCCTGCTTCGGGATGAAGTGAGCAGCTATACCTCTGCCCCTTTTAATGTCCGTATCGAAACAGAGGAGGCTTCTTTTTTTAAAATACCCAGAGTTGAGTTTTGGAATTATGTTAACCAAGATAAGCGATTACAGGATTATGTAAAAGAATATTGTGGTTATCACCTTAACTAAGCAAAACACAAAATGTAGTAAAAGGTGACGTTTATTGGATAGCAAGACATATATAATGGCATCAAAGGAAGGTGCCAAATATGTCTAAAAAGAAAGCTCTGAGTTTCAGCCAGTTTA
>JBGVHB010000103.1:0-3832 GCA_045121975.1 Roseburia sp. | reverse complement strand
CTTTACTACATCGCATTTTAGTGTATATACAATTGCAAAATATAATAAAGGTAAATGTGAATTAAAAACCAATAATATTGATGATTATGTTACTCCAATGGATAAGACTATGTATGTAGTAAATGATACAACTGCTTATGATGGGCCTAATTCTACATGGAATCCAGTAGGTACATTAACAAAAGGTCAGGAAGTGAAAGTAGTAGGTCAGTATCAGGAAAATAACTGGTACAAAATTCAGTATGCAGATGGTGTATTTGGCTATGTATGTGACCTTGATTTATCAGAGCAGCCAGTTGTAGCAGAAGAGCAGCCTACACCAGAGGAACCAGTCAATACAGATACAAAAAATGATACTGGAAATACTTCTGGTTCTGGAAGTGATAACTCATCAAAAAATAATGGTGGAAGCTCCGGAAATAGTGGTAGTGGAAGTTCAAATACAACACAACCTTCTACACCTGCTCAGCCTGAAACACCACAGCAGCCACAACAGCCACAGACACCACCTGCAAAAGAACCTAACAACTGTCCAGCACCTACACTAACATGGACTACTTATCAGGGTCATTATGGTTTCTTTGCTACTTCAGCTCAAAGAAGTGAAGGTGGAGATGCACTGGATATGGAAGTACAGTTATCTGAAAAAGGTACAGTACAATCAATGGTTCTTTATTTTGATGATATAGGATATGTTCAATTCTTATATGTATAAAGGAGATGATTTATATTAAATTAATCAAAAAAAGAAAAAATTTTATTTCTCTTATAATATCTTTATGTTTTTTGTGTAGTATTATAACTTTAGAGAGCACTCATGTTGAAGCTGCAACATCAAATATGAAAAGTGTATCATGGTCATATACTGGTTCAATTAATTATCCTAGAGACGGAACTTATGGAACTAGTGTTGTAAGTCATAATATGTACTCAAACAGAAAAATATATATACAGCTTGACATATGGACTAGGGGAACAAAGGGATACGATAATGTATGGGTTGCGAGAAATGGGCAAATGATAAAAACATGGTGTATGCCCAGAGCTTCACGCACAGACCAATATAATCCGACAACTTCTCCATACAACAGATGGGATGGATATGGTTATACCTGGTACAGAAGGGGAACAGAATATATTCAGGTTGATGGAGCAAAACCGGATAAGCCAACTTGTGCATTTGCTTTCGATGTAAACAGTAAAAGAACTACATTAGATGTTACAAGTAGGGCAAATAGATGTACTTCGCTTACGTATGACTATGCATATACCGGCACTTCAGGTTCGTCTTTTGTCCCTGGTGATGGAACTTCACCAGATGCATATGATTATGTTTCAAGATTCTTTTGGAATGTAGATACAACAGCATTTAGTTTTCCATATTATACGGATTCATCTACTATTGATTTAAGTCGTTCTCTACCATTAGATGGAAAACAGCATGTGGTGAGATATCTTGCTCAAAGTTATACAGGTTTAAATAGTGACGTTTCTTCAATTACTATTAATGAAATTACCATCAATTATGATAAAAACGGTGATTTTGCGCAAGGCTCTATGAATCCTGCTTATTGGATACACGGCAACAATTGTAAGATAGCAAATTCTAGCTATACAGCTGATGGTTATTCATTTGTTGGATGGAATACAAAGGCAGATGGCTCTGGAACAATGTATAAGCCAGGAGACGTAGTTAATGCAAGTAACTTAGCTTCAGCTAATGGCTCATGTACACTCTATGCTCAGTGGGACAAACCTACAGCAACAGTTGAGCCGACTGAAAATAATACTTCATTTACCAATAATGATGTGACTTATTATAAAGATCCAGTGGAATTTGAAGTCAAAGGAACAGATAAATATTTTCCTATTAATTCTGTAAGCATCTGGACAGATAAGGATAATATCCGTATTGACTGTAAAGGAAGCTCTTATACAAAAACTTATGATAAAACACATTGCGTAGAACCGGATATCATAACAGTATATGGACAGAGTAAAACGGAGAGTGGCGTTAGTGAGGTAGTATCAAAGGATGTACATATTGATATTACTCCACCGGAGATTACCAAATGTGTTGTTGACTATGGACAAGGGAAGGTAAAGATAGGTGCTACAGATTCTCAATCAGGAATTGGTAACATTAAGCTAGAATATCTTAAAGATGGTACCTGGTACACGGAAGAAGAGTATGAGACAAAAGAAACTGAATATGATGAATGTGATACATCTTTAGATACCACAAGTGACTATTTCAAATATATTCATCGAATTGTAGTAACAGATCATCTTGATAATAGTTCATATTCAAGTGAATTTTATGTTGTTCCATTGACTCTTAGCAGCTCCCTTACGAAATTAAATGGGGATACAGCTTATAATAATCAAACACTTACTTATTTGGCAGGTGGAGATTTAAATGCTTATGTAAATGTAAAAATTACAGGGTATCCGGATTCTGTCAAATATGAATTTGCTAATGAATTAGGACAACCAGTAGATGAGCATGTTGTAACATATGATGCAAATGGAGAAGTAGTAGAGTCAAAGCAATTTGTGATTCCGTGGCAAGTAGAGCATGACAAAAACTACTTCGTGAAAGTAACAGCTTATAGAGGTACTGAAAGTATCAGCACAATCGAATATGTGAAATTAGTTGACATAGACACCAGCATCTTTAAATCAGTAATACTTTATCAGTCTGGTCAGCATGATTAACAATATGCAGAGGGTAAAACATTCGCCCAGGTAATAGAGCAATTGCTCAAAGATTATGTAGACAGTTAAAAGAAAAGGCAAGTACTGAATTCAGTACTCACCAAAAAATAAACAAATCAAAATATATCACAAAAAGAGAAAGAGAGGATATAAATTATGGGTTGTGTAGACACAATAACTTATAATAAGTTTCCAAAACAAGCGGACGAAAATTATAAATATCCGCAATTAGGTAAAAGAGTAGAAGTTTGCTATCACTATGATACTTCAAAATTTCATTATGGAGTAATTGTTAGAAGTGATATAGAAGAACCTTTTGAAACAATTATAAAATTGGATAATGGAAACTACATTAGAGCTACAGAATGTCAATATAAGGAACTATAAAATTCTTACTTTGAAAACCGTAGGAACTACGGGGTTATCCTAGGTAAACTTGTGTAGTTAGATGTATTGACTAGGAAGAGCTTACTTCTATAAGTAGAGAGTAGTTTACAAAAAAGCACTCAGTTCAGATTATTTCTGAAATCATGAGTGCTTTTGTTTGTGTAGGTTATTTGGAATTATTCTCTTTTATATAATTATCTTGTTTTTCGTCTTCTTATAGTAGGCTCTTCTGCCTGTTGTACGCTATCTAGCGATTTGTTAGGTGTATCAGTTGCAAGAGAGAGTTTTCTTAAGTCTCTATCGTAATGATATACCTGATTTGAAAGTCTTTCATCAAGTGCAACTTGCCCCATATTTATCTCAGTCACCATTTCTGCAAGGGCATCTGGTTCACCCATATTAGTGCTTATGGCAATACATTCGTGGATTGAGCTTGGCAGAATGTAAAGATCTGAATCAAGCTTTTCTGAAAGAGTATGAAGTTCATCTTCATATAACATGCTGACTGCACCATTTATGCCTTTGCTATTACCTATAACATACATCTGTTGTTCAGGTGGAATTTCTGTAGTCATCAATTCTGCTATTTCAGCAGGCATCCCATCCTTAACAAATATTTCTTTCATTACATCATTCATAGATTTAATGACAGGTGGTAGTAATCTTTTGGTGTTCTCAGTTGCCAAATTAAACATCTGCTCTTCTGAAAGACCAAGTTTTTCAGCAA
>JBGVHB010000102.1:0-1523 GCA_045121975.1 Roseburia sp. | reverse complement strand
AAAATTATTAATGTTTGATGTGTCAGATGTTATGGACATCCTTAATCGTCCTGTATCAACCGGACAATTCCTCTTTGCATCACTCTGAATAGCTAAAGCGCACTCTTTGATTGCATCTTTTAAGCCATTCGTGACGTGATTGTCATATTGATCTAAACTCTTAAAAAAATCCGACGCATCAATTTGAAAGTCAACCTTACCCATTTACGACCAACTCCAAAACACTACCCTTTGAATGGATATCTTTAATCCCTATGATCGAATACATTAACCCATCATATTTAATTAATTGACCATCGGCCGGATTAAATCTTTTATCGCAAATAAGTTTAGCTTGGATTTTAAAGCCTTTTTTTGCCCCTGTAACATCTTCATTCATCACCTTAGGTATAAATTTACCTCGCAACTCATTCGACTTCACAGGAACTAAATTAGAGCCACCATAGCCATCGACAATAGGCTTGTATTTATACACTTCAACCTTAGAGTCAATCATTATAACGTCCTCAACTTTCTGCCAGCCGAAGCAACGTAATCGTCTAAAATTGTTTTATATGGCGCAATCATATCATCTACGAATGTCACACTATAATCGCCGATTTCTTCGTGTTTTGCTGCTTCTGAGCCAAATTTGCGATATCTAACAACTGCCATCTCTTCACAAATCCACTCTAATTCCTTTGGAACTGATGATTTGCGAATAGCAATTTTAATCGCACGTTCTGCATCTTCAACAAATAGCTCCACACGACTATATTCATCTGAGGTATGGTCGTTTAAAATCCCTAATTTAAGCAATACATTTTCAATCATTATTTCTTCACCTTCTTAGTTGAAGGCTTTTTCGTTGCTTTCTTTTCCTCAGCAACTTTTTGCTCAACATTTTGTAAATGTCGTCTTAACATCGCAAACCCCATTTAAACCCCTCCTTTAAAAAATAAAGAGGGCTCTAGGCCCTCGATAATTACTCAGTAGCGATTTTAACTACTTTAGTTTTGTCGCGTAAGTAAGCAGCGTAATGTTTGTCTACGGCATAAACGTTAACTTTTGCTAAGATATCGCGATCAGATTCAACATTAGTGTCGCGTTTTAATTCGATCCCAAATGCCCCTGGTTTAACGATGTATGCTTTACCCGCAGGTACGCGGTTAGATACAACAACCGCTGCATTGTAGATGTATCCGATTGATCCACCGATTGCCCCTTGAACGTTTGCAGAAGGAACGAACTCAGCGCCTTTACGAATAGCTGTATATTCTTGTGGGTTGATGAATACGCGCATTTCTTCATCTAAATCTTCACCGAATAATCCGATAGCGTCTGCGATAGCTGTTGTGTTAACTGCTGCAGTGTGTTTTAAAGTTGCTGTTTCTAAAGCTGTGTAGCAATCTTTTTCGATTTTATCAGCGATAGATAATAATAATTGATCAGCGATTTCTGATACTGGATTTCCGTGTCCTGATAAGATAGCCTCATCAGTGATTGATACTGATTTAGCAGCCTTTTTAACTTGAACTGTTTCA
>JBGVHB010000101.1:0-5152 GCA_045121975.1 Roseburia sp. | reverse complement strand
TAAAATCAAATACTTGTAGTTTTTATATTCAAAAAATGTGCAAATTGTGCAATTTCTGCAAAAAGAAATATAAATTATGATTTTGGATATATCTCGAAGACATTGTCTTTTTTCGGATAAATCCCATTATGAGAATGTGCCGTTTGAAGTGCCGGAAGGATGGATGTGGACAACATTAGGAAATATTGGTATCTGGCAAGCAGGAGCAACGCCTAGTAGGATGCGAAAAGATTATTACGGTGGTAAGATTCCCTGGCTCAAAACAGGTGATTTGACTGATGGATATATCTACGATATTCCCGAAACTATCACAGATAAGGCACTAGATGAGACTTCTGTGAAATTGAATCCATCGGGTAGCGTTTTAATCGCTATGTATGGAGCTACAATTGGCAAAGTTGGTATTCTAACTTGTCCAGCAACAACGAATCAGGCTTGTTGCGCATGCGTTGGATACAATGCTGTTACACAAAAATATCTTTTCTATTTTCTCCTTTCACATAAAGAAGAGTTCGTAAAAATGGGAGGTGGAGGAGCACAGCCTAATATATCAAAGGAAAAAATCACAGCTACGCTAATACCAATTCCTCCTATAGCAGAACAGAATAGAATAACTAATGAGGTTGAACATCTAATTGCACTTATTGAATCAATTGAATTTAACCGTGCCAAGCTTGATCAATCTATAAGACTATGTAAGGATAGTATTCTTGATTTAGCGACATCGGGTAAATTGGTGACTCAAGATAGCTCTGACGAACCGGCATTAGAGCTACTCAAACGCATTAAGCCTTCATTTGAACCTTGTGATAACCGCCATTATGCGAATTTGCCGGAGACTTGGGAGGAAGAAGAATTTGGCGCGATATGTCAATTATTTGATGGGAAGAAGGTTACAGACAAAGAATTAATCAATTTAGATGTTAAATACTTAAGAGGCTCCAAGGAGGGTGATATATTATCTTCAGGAAAATATGTACCAAAGGATACTTTAATGATATTGGTTGATGGAGAAAACTCTGGAGAGGTTTTCATTTCTCCACATGAAGGATATCAGGGTAGTACATTCAAACAATTAAACATACATCCTGAAGTTAATCGAGACTATGTTTTGTTGCTGATTCAGCATTGTCGCGAATTTCTTAAAGACAATAAAGTGGGCTCAGCTATTCCGCATTTGAATAAAAAACTATTCAAGCAGATTCATGTTCCAATTCCTCCTTATAATGAACAGGAACGAATTGTGCAAACAGTGCGGACTATCATGTTTAAGTTAGATAAGATATTGGCAGATTTATAATTCCGCCAATATCTTATTCAGCCTTTCATATATCTTTTCAATTTCAGAAACTATTTTTTCCTGTTCGTTTACGGGAGGAAGCATTATAGGTATCTTGGAGTATTCTGAAATCCAGTATCTCTTGTGAGTGTCTCCTATAAGTCTTGTGACAGACATCAAATAAGCTATATATTGGGGATTTACGTTTCCTTTTGCGTGCAGAATCTTTATTGCGGAAGATTTAACTTTGAATGGGAAATCAACATACTTCGAGTCGGTTGTAAAATCATCAAAGATAATGACAGGAAGACGCTTATATACGCCCGATTTTTCATTAGTCTTGCCTATGATAAATGACTTTCCAGCAGTCAGAACAGGGATTTCATATTCATCGGAATAGTCAGTCGAGTTGACTATGTATTGTTGCGGTTGCTCATATTCTAATATGTCTTCAAACTTACATACTGCCCATCCTTTAGGGACATTCCTATAATGGCGGTTATCACAAGGTTTATACGCCGGATTTACTTTCTTCAAAAGTTCTATTGCAGGCTCATCGCTTGGTTCTTGAGCCACTAGTTTTCCCGATATGGCTAAGTTTAATATATGGTTACGTAACTCTTCTATTTGTTGAGTTATTAACTCTTGATTTTCAGATATCTTATCAATCATTAAACACCAGGATACCAATTTATCAACGATTCTCCTTTGTTCTTGAATTGGTGGGATTGGTACCCATAAGTTTCCAAGACTGCTACCATTAACGTTAGGTTGTCCAACGCCAACAGAATTATTCGCGATTTGCTCCCAATAGAATCCGGATTCAAAGAAATACTTTACATATTGAGGGATAATCATGTTGCTTACCCTCACCTTAATCAGGTATGAAGCATATATCGCATTTTCTGGAACATCATCATCGACTAAATATGATTTCCCTACAGTTGCACCTGTTCGTGCAAAAAGAATATCTCCTGCTTGTAAGATATAGTTTTCTGACTTGCTCTCAGGATAATCAGTATAAGGGACAGTATTCCAATTTACTGCATTATCCTGAATATCAGTGATTCTAAGTAACTTAAATTTTCCTTCTGACTTAGCTGACTCACTGACACCATATACAATTACAGAACTTATGTCTGCAACCTTCACCCAACACCAATTTCCCGGCACTTCAAACGGCACATTCTCATAATGGGATTTACTTGTAGTATTTTATTACCGTAACATTTAATCACAAATGTCTTATGGTAAACAAGTTTAAGTCATTCTTATCCAGGTCAGACTTGGCTAAGAATACGGTTCAATCGTATGTGTGGACCGTGTCACACTTCATCTCCAATTATGGAGATTTCACAAAAGAGAATCTGCTTGCATACAAGGGATTTCTGGTGGAGCACTTCAAGCCGCAAACAGTAAATCTACGTCTGCAGGGAATCAACAAGTATCTTGAGTTTATCAAGAAAGATAGGCTTAAGATGAAGTTTGTAAAGGTTCAACAAAAGAACTTCTTAGAGAATGTAATAAGTGATGCTGATTACAAATTCTTAAAGTCAAAACTCAAGAAAGATGGCTTTATTGACTGGTATTTTGTTGTTTGGTTCCTAACAGCAACAGGCGCGAGAGTAAGCGAACTTTTGCAGATTAAGGTGGAACATGTATATGCAGGATATCTTGACCTTTACACAAAGGGGGGTAAGATTAGGAGAATATATATTCCTAAAAAGCTCATGTCTGAAGCAATCAAATGGTTGGAGGACGATAGCAGACAAAGCGGATATCTTTTCCTGAACCGTTTTGGTGAAAGGATTACTTCTCGCGGTGTTGCTATGCAGTTAAAACACTTTGCTGAGAAATATGGGCTCAATACGAAAGTTGTATATCCACACTCATTTCGTCATCGTTTTGCAAAGAACTTTCTAGATCGCTTTAATGACATTGCTCTACTTGCGGATCTCATGGGGCATGAAAGCATTGAAACGACAAGAATCTATCTACGTAGAACTGCAACAGAACAGAAACAGATTGTAGATAAAATCGTGAACTGGTAATTTTTATAACCGCCTCCCAAGTCATAAATCTTGGGAGGTTTCTCATCTCATAACCGCCATTATGAGAATGTGCCTACAGGATGGCAGTTTGTTAAGATAAAGGATGTTTTTACAATCAATCCTAAAAACAAAGTAGATGACGATATTGATGCGGGTTTTGTTTCTATGTCAATGATTGATGACGGTTATAGAGATTCATATCAGTTTGAAAAAAAGAAATGGGCGTTGATTAAGAATGGCTTTACGCATTTTAAAGATGGGGACATTGCTGTTGCCAAGATTTCGCCATGCTTGGAAAATCGAAAATCAATGATACTCAAAAATCTTCCAAATGGAATTGGCGCTGGTACAACAGAATTGCATATATTTAGATCGGCGATTGTAGATCCTAAGTTTGCACTATACTTTTTCAAGTCAGACTATTTCATAAATCAATGCGTCGGGACTTTTAACGGTGTGGTGGGTCAGCAAAGAGTTGGGAAAAATATCATCGAAGATATCATGTTCCCATTGCCTCCTTATAAGGAACAAAGAAGGATATCAGAAAAAATCACACAAATATTTATGTGTCTAGATAAGATTACAGCGGAATTATAGTACCGCCGTTATCTTATCTAGGAAATAAAACAACTCATTAATTTTCAATAATATCCTTTTTTGTTCGGGCACAGGAGGGAATGGTATGGTAGCATTCCTAATTATCTCGCCTGAAATCGCCTTAAATGTTGATCCTGTTGCATTCTCATCAAAATAATCTTTTAGAGTTGACAACATATAAAGCCAGAACAAGCAGTCAATATCATATTTAGGACGAAGTGAACACAAACCTCTTCCTATACATATTTCACGTTTTGTAATATTAACAATACCAACAGGGGCTCTTACACAAAGAAGAAGACTTTCTGGTACTGCAACCTTTGATGGAGCAGTAGTGTACTGACCTGATTCAGAAAGATATTTTTCGGTAAAATTTAACTTTCCTTGGTGGAATTCTATGCCAGATTTTCCATTAATTGTGTCACCAGCAGGAGATTGTCCCATAGTGATATCAAATATGTCTTTCAATTGACATATTTCCCATGAGTCAGGTAACTGCTTATAATGGCGGTTATCGGTAGAATCATAGTTGGGATTTATGCTTTTCAGCAACCTTATGGCTGGTTCATCTGTTTTGTCTTGAGATACTAGCTTACCAGAAAGGGCTTTCTCTAAAATACTTGACTTGATTTTAGATATAAGGTCATATATGTTACCTGTTGACGTTTTGACTACATCTATCTTCGAAAATAATGATTCTATTTTCTGCGTGATACGCTCTAACTCAGCAAGAGGAGGTAATGCAATTCTCATTTGCTGCGATTGAGTTAGTGATATGTTGACCTGTCCTGCTGATCCTTTGGTCGATATAGAGTTTATTTCTGATAATTCTGATAGATAATAAAACAAATATTTTGTAATTGCTGGTTTGTACTTAAGAGGTCTGATTAGGACAGCAGCCTGATTAAAATTCGCTTCGGATAAAGATTCAGGTATGATAGCAAGTTTTCCTAAAGGGGGGCCAACAATATTCATTAACAGATCTCCCGGTTGAGTTCTAGAACGAGCTAATTTATTATTGTGAACTTCTTCAGTAATATATTGCGGGTGAAATTCAAAGTCAATTTTCTGATTACGAAGATTATACATTTTAATGTATGGCACGCCGTTTTCAACAAAAGATTCCTTACTAGGAGTGCTTCCTGCTGCAACATATGCAATATCTTCTAGCCTACACCACACCCATCCGACTGGAATAACGTATGGCACATTCTCATAATGGGAT
>JBGVHB010000100.1:0-4185 GCA_045121975.1 Roseburia sp. | reverse complement strand
ATAAAGAAAAGTGTTTCGTGCTCTGAGTCGAAAACTGGTAATTTTTAATTTCCGGGGACGAATACACTCTGTTTCTCGTATGCTATATCGTGTTCTCGATATACGTTCGGGTGTGGAGTGCATATTCGGAAATAGGTTTACTAGGCCTCGACTCAAATATGCGGACAACTCCACACTTTTCGTGTTTTATAACTATTCAAATTTTGTGCTTTGGGGTTGGGCAGATATATTCACATATGAAAGGACATTTTCGTTTGGTGACTATCGTATTATCGGTTGTGCTATTGTGTTTGCCAATGGCGGGTTTTGCGCAGGGGAAGAAACCCACCATCATGATTCTTCCAAGTGATAACTGGTGTGAACAGAGATATTTTCTTACTTCTTTTAAGGATCAAGGAAGAGAGATAACAATTCCTGATTATAGTACGGCTTTCAAAGAAGACACGGAAATATGTGCTGTTATGAGTCAGTTGGGACAAATGATGACAGATCTTGGGTATAGTGTCAAAGATAGCGAACAGGAAGTAAAAGCGCTTGAAATTTCACAAGGTGAAGACAATGTGACATTTAGCCGTTCGGGAGATATGTTGGCTGAGAGTTCGCTGGATATTCTGAAACGGAAATCTAAAGCCGACATAATTGTTCAGATAGGATGGTGGACACATAAAGAAAATAAGGGTCGTTCCGTCAGTTTTACAATAGAGGCTTTTGATACATATACCAATAAAAGAATAGCCACATCTACAGGCCTTAGCAAGCCGTCGCAGGATATTGTGCCCCGTATTTTAGCATCAGCGGTCAAACGTCAGATTAAGACATTTGATGAGCAACTATCCACTTACTTTAATGCGATGGCTAAAAATGGAAGGGAAATTTCACTTGTAGTTAGAAGGTGGGGATTATGGGAAAATGACTTGCAAACGGAGTATTCTGGAGAAGAACTTATTGATGTGATTCAAGACTGGCTTCATAAGAATACTGTTTATGGAATGTTTAATCTGAGCGATTTTACAGAAAATCATGCACAATTTGAGCAAGTTATGATACCTCTGGTTAATAACAAAGGTGTTCCGATGGATGCAAGAATGTTTGCTGGCGAACTGCGTAAATATTTAAGTAAACCACCTTATTGTATAGACTGTAAGGTTATGATGCGCGGATTAGGACAATCGATAATAATATTAGGAGAGAAATAAATGAAAAGGTCGTTAGTGATGTTAGTCGCAATTTTATGCAATTTAACAATTCTTTTTGCACAGACGAATGTAGAACAGATTTCTATATTTCCCATAATCAGTGATGCTGATATTTCTGAGGAGGTAGCCAAGAATGTGACCAACAAATTATCAAGAATGATATCATCGTTTGGTTATGGCTCATTAGGAGGTGTGGAGAGGTTTGTTTTGGTGGCAAATATGGATGTGACGCGTAATGATGTTGTTCCATCAAATCCTCCTCGCGTTTCCAAATCTATCGATATGACATTGATGATTGGAGATGTTGTGGAAAATATGGTTTTTTCATCTTGTTGTGTTACGCTTGCAGGAGTAGGAGTAAATGATACAAAAGCATATATTTCTGCCTTGTCTCGATTATCACCCTCGAATATCCTCATTAGTCAAATGTTTGATGAGGCTCAACAAGAGATCGTCAAGATGTATTCAAATTCTACATTTTTCCTGACAAAGGCGCGGTCGTATTCTCAACAAGGAGAATACGAAAGAGCAATAGCCTATTTGATGACAGTTCCAGCGATTGATAAAACTACAACTGAGTTGTGTCAGAGAGAGATCGAGGATACCTACCGGCATAAAATAGATAAAGAAGGCTTGGTTTTGTATAATAGAGCATGTGCTGTGTGGCGTTCAACTCGTGATATTCATGGAGCAAAGCAGGTTGCTGAGATTTTGAGTGGGATAGACCCGTATGCCAGTGTGATGTCTGAGGTTGATGTTTTGTGGAAGGATATTGAATCACGACTTCGAGCGAATGAATTAGCTGAGTTGGAGGCAGAAAAAAGAGCCTATGAAGAACGCATGAAAGAAGCAGAAATGACTTCTGAAGGGATGAAACAATTAATAGGAGCTGCCAAGGCAGTGGGTATTGCTTTCGGTGTTTTTCAACCAAGAATGCTAGTAACAAACATAATCAGAGGGTGGTTTTAATTAAAAAGAATATTTTAGGTTATGAAACGTGTTTTAACTCTTTGTATATTCTGCCTTAGTGCATCTTTTTGTTTATTTGCAGAAAATGTTGAATTGACTGTGAGTGCTACGGGATCATCTAGAGATATTGCCATCAGTAATGCTTTAAGAAATGCTATTGAACAAACATATGGGGTGTTCGTCTCTTCCAATACAGCGGTACTTAATGATGAATTAATGAAAGACCAAACAGTAACATTATCATCGGGTATAGTAAAAACCTATTCCGTAGTTTCTGAGTCAGTTCTGCATAATGGGCACTATATGGTAAATATAAAGGCTTGTGTTTCAACTTCAGAGTTGGTAGAAGTAGCGAGAAATCTTGGATCAAAATGTGAATTGGCAGGTTCTTTAATTGCTACGAATATAAAAATGGAGCGTTTATATGAGAAAAACGAGGTTGCGGTTATGCAGAATTTGTTTCAAACCATCGATTTGATGCAGGATGTCTTCGATTATAAGCTTAAAGTTGAAAATGCTAGTGTTAGAGGTGTGTCTGTAACAGTGAGCATTTATGCTAACAAGAATATGCAAACTTTGAATGAAATGATTTTTAATACTTTGTCTGCAATAGGTCTAAGTACGGATGCGGTTCGTGCTAGAGAAGAAATGGGATTAGAAGTGTTTCGGAATAAGTTTTATTATAAGGATGAGGCAGGCGGTTATGTGCTTGTATATACCAGGAATCGCTACTCAAACAATGGCCTTGAAGAGGTAATAGCCGAGAAGATAAGTAAAAAGTTAAATAACTATTCAGTGAGCAGCAATATCTCCTATTTACCTATCGATCGGAGTTATGGAGTTGAAACTACAGGAAGTGTTGCTCCTGCCCGTAAAAGCGAATACGATAATAGCTATTCATTTCAATATGGACGCCCGGCAGTTGTTCATCGTTTTCCATTTGGAAGGAACAAAAGAGTATATGTTTATTTAAAAACTCCATCGAATTTGAAATTTAATCTGCTCACAAGTGAGCATTACCTACCTTCGGGTGAATGTAAGTTTAGGTATCCGCAAAAGTGGTTGGTGGGAACTGTTTCATGGATGTATAAAGTAGACGAGACTCAACTACAAGATCTTACGAATATCTATATAGATGATATTTGATTCCCATTCAAGAAAACGGTTATATGAAAAAACGTTCTTCATCTGGGGCAAATCCGGATGCTCCGTTCATTCTATTTAGATAAATCAAAACAAAGTGAGTCTACGCAAAATGAAAATCTTAAAATATTTACTTGTCATAATATTGTCCTTTTCCATGAAGTACAACATGCTTTCACAAGATTATAATTCAGAAAGAACTGCATGGGCAAATTATGTGCAGAGGATGTACGAGGCTCAGCCATTTGAGGGTGTTCGCGTGATAGATAATGGTGATGAGGCATACTTGTTGTCTGTTATTGTGTTAGATGAGGAGAAATTGGGCAGTACGGCTTCTAGGGTGGCTTCTGTTAAGGCAACAGCTCAAACCAGTCGTTTTTTTAATGAGTCTAAAATCAATTCATCTATGGTAATTCGCACCACAGAAAATGGAAAGGGTGAGACCATAACACAGACTATTGAAGTAATCAATGAAAACCATGTAGGTATTGTCAAACAATTAGAACTTGTGCGTACTTTTAAGAATGATATAGGCTTGACAGTGTATCTATTTGCATCAAAAATTACGACTGTAGAGAAGTCAAAGTCATCGAAACGAAGTAAAAGATAATAGGGGTCCGTTTATTTTTTACAAGACCCAAAAAGACTTAGGATGAATTTCCGGTTTATATCTACTTTCGCGGTGGATATAAACCGGAAATTTTATGAGTGAACTTAAGATCGGGACAATTGTAAAGTAAGCATTCGGTGAAGCACGTATAGTCTTCTCTAGGGAGAAACAAGCAATGAAAAAAACAGGGATGTACCTGCCGGTGCATCCCTGTTCTGTAGATATTTAATCTGTAAGATTACTTGCGAGCCTTAAATACGAAGCTTA
>JBGVHB010000099.1:0-85628 GCA_045121975.1 Roseburia sp. | reverse complement strand
GATGGGTGATTTGATCTGTGAGAGGATTTAATAGATACAATCTAATAGAAAGGAAGTATTTAATATGAAAAGTGATGCAGTAAAAAAAGGGATTGCAACAGCACCTCAGCGTTCATTGTTTAATGCGTTGGGAATGACAGAGGAAGAATTACAGAAACCATTGGTAGGTATCGTTAGTTCTTACAATGAGATCGTACCAGGGCACATGAATATTGATAAGATCGTAGATGCCGTAAAGATGGGAGTTGCCATGGCTGGTGGTACACCAGTTGTATTCCCGGCAATCGCAGTATGTGATGGTATTGCCATGGGCCATACAGGAATGAAATATTCTTTGGTAACAAGAGATTTGATCGCAGATTCTACCGAGTGTATGGCAATGGCTCATGCATTTGATGCATTGGTTATGGTACCAAACTGTGATAAAAATGTACCGGGACTTTTGATGGCAGCAGCCAGAGTGAACGTGCCTACTGTATTTGTCAGTGGTGGTCCAATGCTTGCCGGTCATGTACAGGGACACAAGACTAGTCTTTCCAGCATGTTTGAGGCAGTTGGTGAACATGCAGCAGGAAAGCTTTCAGAAGAAGGCGTGCAGGAGTATGTAAACAAGGCATGTCCAACCTGTGGTTCTTGTTCTGGTATGTATACTGCAAACAGTATGAACTGCTTAACTGAGGTACTTGGTATGGGACTTCCTGGAAATGGAACCATTCCGGCTGTTTACTCTGAGAGATTAAAGCTTGCAAAACATGCAGGTATGAAAGTAATGGAAATGTATGAGAAGAACATCCGTCCAAGAGATATTATGACGAAGGATGCGATTTTAAACGCACTTACAGTAGATATGGCATTGGGATGTTCCACAAACAGTATGTTACATTTACCAGCAATTGCACATGAAATCGGATTTGATTTTGATATTGCATTTGCAAACCCAATCAGTGAGAAAACACCAAACCTTTGTCATTTAGCACCAGCAGGTCCAACTTATATGGAAGATTTAAATGAAGCCGGTGGTGTATATGCAGTTATGAAAGAGCTTGCTGATGTCGGTTTATTAAATACAGAATGTATGACAGTAACAGGCAAGACTGTTGGCGAAAATATTAAAAACGCAGTGAACAAGAATCCAGAGGTTATTCGTCCAATTGATAACCCATACAGCAAAACAGGTGGCCTTGCAGTATTAAAAGGAAATCTTGCTCCAGACGGCGGTGTTGTAAAACGTTCCGCAGTCGTAGAAGAGATGATGGTACATGAAGGACCTGCAAGAGTATTTGACTGTGAAGAAGATGCAATTGAAGCAATCAAAGGTGGCAAAATCGTAGCAGGCGACGTAGTTGTAATTCGTTACGAAGGACCAAAAGGCGGCCCAGGTATGAGAGAAATGTTAAATCCTACCTCAGCAATCGCAGGTATGGGCTTAGGCTCATCTGTAGCCTTAATTACAGATGGTCGTTTCTCAGGAGCAAGCCGCGGAGCTTCTATCGGACACGTTTCACCAGAAGCAGCAGTCGGTGGTCCAATCGCGTTAGTAGAAGAAGGCGACATTATTAAGATTAATATTCCGGAAATGACATTAAATATCGAAGTTTCCGATGAAGAAATGGCAGCAAGAAAAGCAAAATGGCAGCCAAGAGAGCCAAAGGTTACTTCTGGATACTTAACACGTTATGCATCTTTAGTAACATCCGGCAATCGCGGAGCAATTTTGGAGTTACCAAAAGATAAATAAGAAAAATACGTCCGGGTGGTGTGAAAGCCACCTGGGTAATATCCCACAAGGGAATAGAAAGGGGATTTAAAATGCAGTTGACAGGTGCTCAGGTCGTCATTGAATGCCTGAAAGAACAGGGTGTCGATACAGTTTTTGGATATCCGGGTGGAGCTATCTTAAATGTATATGACGAATTATATAAACATCAGAATGAAATCAAACATGTATTAACCTCACATGAGCAGGGAGCTTCCCATGCGGCAGATGGTTATGCAAGAAGTACAGGAAAAGTCGGAGTATGTTTAGCAACCTCCGGTCCGGGTGCAACAAACCTCGTAACAGGAATTGCAACCGCATATATGGATTCTGTTCCAATGGTAGCAATTACATGTAATGTTACTGTACCTTTACTTGGTAAAGACAGTTTCCAGGAAATTGATATTGCGGGTATCACAACACCAATTACAAAGCATAATTTTATTGTAAAGGATGTTACAAAATTAGCTGATACCATCCGCAGAGCGTTTAAGATTGCGAAAACAGGAAGACCAGGACCAGTTCTTGTGGATATTCCAAAAGACATTACCGCAGCAAAAACAGAATATACATATACAGAGCCAGTAGAAATCGCACGTCTTACTGCTGATATTACAGAAGAAGCACTCGATAAAGCAGTACGCATGATTGAAAAAGCAAAGAAACCATTTATCTTTGTTGGTGGTGGTGCTGTTATTTCAGATGCAAGCGAAGAACTTCGTGCATTTGTGAAAAAAGTAGATGCACCGGTTTGCGATACTTTAATGGGAAAAGGTGCATTTGACGGAACAAACGACCTTTACACCGGAATGCTTGGTATGCATGGAACAAAGGCATCCAACCTTGGTGTCAGCGAATGTGACCTTTTAATTACAGTTGGTGCACGTTTTTCTGACCGAGTACTTGGAAATGCTAAGAAATTTGCAAGCAATGCAAAAATCTTACAGTTCGATGTTGACCCGGCAGAAATCAACAAAAACATCAAAGCACATGCATGTGTGATTGGTGATGTAAAAGAGATTTTAGCTCGTTTAAATGAGAAATTACCACAGTTAAATCATAACGAATGGATTACACACGTTATGGACTTTAAGGTACGTTTCCCAATGAAATATGCAGAAACAGGACTTTCCTGTCCATACATTATTGAGCAGATTTATGAAGAGACAAAAGGCGATGCTATCATGGTAACAGAAGTAGGACAGCATCAGATGTGGGCAGCTCAGTATTATAAATATAGAAAACCAAGAACACTTTTAACATCCGGTGGTCTTGGAACAATGGGATATGGACTTGGTGCAGCAATTGGAGCACAGGTTGCAAATCCAGATAAACAGGTTATTAATATCGCAGGTGACGGATGTTTCCGTATGAATATGAACGAAATTGCAACAGCAGTTCGTCAGGAACTTCCACTGATTCAGGTAGTTATCAATAACCATGTACTTGGTATGGTACGTCAGTGGCAGGATTTATTCTATGAGCAGAGATATTCAGCAACTGTTTTAAAAGATGGTGTTGACTTTGTGAAAATGGCAGAGGCAATGGGCGCAACAGGATACCGCGCAACAACTCGTGAAGAATTTAACGAAGTGTTTAAGAAAGCATTAGCATCCAAAACACCAGTTGTAATTGACTGTATTATCGACAGTGATGATAAGGTATGGCCAATGGTAGCACCGGGCGAACCTATCAGCTCCGCATTTACAGAAGAAGATTTAAAGAAATAAATTTCACATGATATAAAGGAAAGAAAGGATAAAATTATGAGCAGAGTTTACAATTTTTCAGCAGGACCAGCAGTATTACCAGAGGAAGTATTACAGGAAGCAGCAGATGAAATGTTTGATTATCAGGGAAGTGGAATGTCCGTTATGGAAATGAGCCACCGTTCCAAAGTATATGACAAAATCATCAAAGATGCAGAGCAGGATTTAAGAGACTTAATGAATATTCCTGACAACTACAAAGTATTATTTTTACAGGGTGGAGCATCTCAGCAGTTTGCTATGATTCCAATGAACCTGATGAAAAACAAAAAAGCAGGTTATATCGTAACAGGACAGTGGGCAAAGAAAGCATATCAGGAAGCTTCTATTTATGGTGAAGCAGTGAAATTAGCATCTTCTGAGGATAAGACATTCTCTTATATTCCAGACTGCTCAGATTTAGATATTCCAGAAGACGTAGATTACGTTTATATCTGTGAAAACAACACAATTTATGGAACAAAATTTAAAGAACTTCCAAATACAAAAGGACATACATTAGTAGCAGACGTATCATCCTGCTTCTTATCAGAGCCAGTAGATGTAACAAAATATGGTGTTATCTACGGTGGTGTTCAGAAGAACATCGGACCAGCAGGTGTTGTTATTGTAATTATTCGCGAGGATTTAATTACAGAAGATACACTTCCAGGAACACCAACTATGTTAAAATACAAAATTCATGCAGACAACGATTCTTTATACAATACACCACCAGCATATGGTATCTATATCTGTGGAAAAGTATTCAAATGGTTAAAGAAAATGGGTGGTCTTTCTGAAATGAAGAAACGTAACGAAGAAAAAGCAAAAATTCTTTACGATTTCTTAGACCAGAGCAAAATGTTCAAAGGAACAGTTGAAGCAAAAGACCGTTCATTAATGAACGTTCCATTTGTAACAGGAAATGATGAATTAGATGCTAAATTCGTAAAAGCTGCAACAGAAGCAGGTTTCGTAAACTTAAAAGGACATCGTTCCGTTGGTGGTATGAGAGCATCTATCTACAACGCTATGCCAAAGGAAGGCGTTGAAAAATTAGTTGCATTCATGAAGAAATTCGAGGAGGAAAACGCATAATGTACCAGTATAATTGCTTAAACCCAATCGCATCCGTAGGATTAAACCTTTTTTCAGAGGATTATAAAAAAGTAGAAGATTTAAAAGACGCAGAGGCAGCACTTGTAAGAAGTGCTTCCATGCATGATATGGAATTACCAGACACATTACTTGCAGTAGCTCGTGCAGGTGCAGGTGTCAACAATATTCCACTTGATAAATGTGCAGAAAAAGGTATCGTAGTATTCAACACACCAGGCGCAAATGCAAACGGTGTAAAAGAACTTGTATTAGCAGGTATGCTTTATGCATCACGTGATATCGTAGGTGGTATTGACTGGTGTTTAGATAACCAGAACGACGAAAACATTGCAAAAACAGCTGAAAAACAGAAAAAGAACTATGCCGGAACAGAAATCTCAGGCAAAAAGCTTGGCGTTATCGGTCTTGGAGCAATCGGTGTATTAGTTGCAAATGCAGCCTGCCACCTTGGCATGGAAGTATATGGTTATGACCCATATATTTCTGTAAATGCAGCTTGGAGCTTATCAAGAAACGTAAAACACATCAGCAACGTAGAAGATATTTATCGTGAATGTGATTACATCACAGTTCATGTGCCACTTTTAGATTCTACAAAGAAAATGATTAATGCAGAAGCTATCGCAATGATGAAACCAACTGCAATCGTTTTAAACTTCGCAAGAGATTTACTTGTAGATGAAGAAGCAATGGTAGAAGCTTTATCTGCTGGCAAAATCAAAAAATATGTTTCTGACTTCCCAAACCCAACAACAGTTGGTGCAAAGGGCTGTATCGTAACTCCTCATCTTGGAGCATCTACAGCAGAGTCAGAAGACAACTGTGCAATTATGGCAGTTCGCGAAATCAGAGATTACATGGAAAACGGTAATATCGTTCATTCTGTAAACTTCCCAGACTGCAGCATGGGTGCTTGCACAACAGCTGGACGTGTAGGAATTTTACATAAAAACGTAAGCGGTATGATTAGCCAGTATACAAATATTTTTGGTGAAGCTGGAATTAACATTTCTGGTATGGCTAACAAATCCAAAGGAGATTATGCATATGCATTATTAGATGTAGATTCTCCTGTAACAGATGAAGTAATCAGTAAATTAGAAAGTGTAGAAGGTGTATTAAGAGTACGCAAGGTGAAATAAAATGGCGAAAATCAAACCATTTATAGGCATCAGACCAAATAAAGGGAAGGCAGCAGAAATAGCTGCCCTCCCTTATGATGTTTATAACAGAGAAGAAGCAGTAGATGTAGTAGCAGGCAATCCAGAGAGCTTTTTAAGAATTGACCGCGCAGAAACAAATTTCCCAATTTCTGTTGATACCTATGATGACAGAGTTTATAAAAAAGCGCATGATTTATTGTGGGAAAAAGTAGCAGATGGTTCTTTTATTCGTGAAAATAAAAAATGCTACTATATTTACGAATTGACAATGAATGGAAGAGTACAGACTGGTATAACTGCATGTGCTTCCATTGATGATTATCAGAATAATGTAATTAAAAAGCATGAAAACACAAGAGAAGAGAAGGAACTTGACCGTATCCGTCACGTTGATGAGTGTAGTGCGCAGACAGGTCCGATTTTTCTTGCATACCGTTCAAATGAAACAATTAACCAGATTGTAGAACAGGTAAAAGCAGGTGAAGCAGAATACGATTTTACATCAGAGGATGGAATCAGACATCGTGTATTTGTTATTTCTGACGATGCACAGATTAAAGTGTTAGAAGAAACATTTGCAGGCATCGAAGAAATCTATATCGCAGACGGACATCACAGATGTGCTTCTGCTGTGAAAGTCGGATTAAGACGTAGAGAGAAATATCCAAATTATACTGGAGAGGAAGAATTTAACTATTTTCTTTCCGTATTATTTCCAGATGACCAGTTAATGATTATGGATTATAATCGTGTTGTGAAGGATTTAAATGGAAATTCCTTTAAGAGCTTTTATCATGAGGTAGAAAAACGCTTCGACGTAGTAGAAATTACTGCAAATGAAGAGAAAAAGCCAAAAGAAAAAGGACATTTTACGATGTATATGGAAGGTCATTGGTTCGATTGTAAAATCAGACCGGAGGATATTCCGGCAGATGACCCGGTAAAAGCATTGGATGTATCTTTATTACAGGATATTCTTTTAAATCCGGTGTTGGGAATCAAAGACCCAAAGACAGACAGTCGAATTGACTTTGTCGGCGGAATCCGCGGAATGGAAGAGTTAGTGCGCAGATGTGAGGATGATTGCGCAGCAGCTTTTGCCATGTACCCAACTTCCATTCAGGAGCTTTTTGCGGTAGCAGATGCAAATCTTTTGATGCCGCCAAAATCAACATGGTTTGAACCGAAGCTCCGTAGTGGCTTATTTATTCACGAAATTGAAAAATAAGAAATCAGATAAGGAATGGAGGGATTGCAATGATATTAAGCATTGAAACCACAGAAGCAGCAGAAGCATTAGCAGAAGTAGAGGCAGGAATACAGGAGATGAAAGAAAATCCGGGTGTAATTCGCACTTATTTTGAGAATCTTTTACCTGATATTGTGAATTTTGCGTTACAGGTTGTAATTGCAATATTAGTATATTTTATTGGTGGAAAAGTGATTCGTGCCATTGTCAAGTTCTTAAAGAAATCAATGGAGCGGCGCGATGTGGATACAGGTGTTATCCAGTTTTTAACCGCTATGGTGAAATATGGTCTATATTTCATATTGATTATGACGATTTTAAATGTATTTGGCATAGCAACAACTTCCGTTGTGGCAGTATTAGGTTCTGCAGGGGTTGCCATTGGTCTTGCATTGCAGGGCAGCTTGTCAAATTTTGCAGGTGGCGTGCTGATTTTATTGTTAAAACCATTTCGTGTCGGTGATTATATTATACAGGGCGGAAATGAAGGAACTGTATATGAGATTTCGCTTTTTTACACAAAGCTCAATACAGCAGATAATAAGGTGGTAGTGATTCCGAATGGAACGCTTTCCAACAATACCATTGTGAATGTTTCACATATGGAAAGACGTCGTGTAGACGTAGCAGTCGGCATTGCTTATGAAGCAGATATCCGTACTGCCAAAGAGATTCTGCTTGAGGTGGCACAGAACGACCCGGCTCGTCTTACGGACGAAGATGCGCTTGTGTTTGTAGATAATCTGGGGGCTTCTTCGGTAGATATGGGAATCCGTATCTGGGTAAAAGCAGAGGATTACTGGAGTGCAAAGTGGCGTTTGACAGAAAATGTAAAATATGCACTAGATGAACACAAGATTTCCATTCCATACCAACAGATTGATGTGCAGATTAAACAATAAACGTGAAATTAGTACTATAAAAACTATAAAAAACGTTGACAAGGCTGTTAAACTATGGTAACTTTAGATATATTAGTGCATGAAAAATGCACAAATAAGTGTTCTAATGTATTAGGAGGATTTAGAGTTATGCAGCAGGGAACTGTAAAATGGTTTAATGCCAAAAAAGGTTACGGATTTATTTCAGATGCAGAAGGAAAAGACGTTTTCGTTCATTTCTCAGCACTGAACATGGATGGATTCAAAGAATTAAAAGATGGTGAGAAGGTAGAATTTGAAGTTACTGATGGTGAAAAAGGACCTCAGGCAGCAAATGTCAGCCGTATCGCTTAATGATTTTAATAGATAGAATAATCTAAAGAATACGAACCAGTAAAAGTCGTCTGACACAATGTCAGGCGACTTTTTGAAATTTAGGGACGCAGCCTAAATTCCGAAATCTAGGGACGTAGCCTAAATTCCGAAATCTAGGGACGTAGCCTAAATTTCGAAAAATAGGCTGCGTCCCTGAATTTTGTTTTTAAAACAGCAAATATGTGCTATAATAAAGTTTGTGGGCTTTGTTCAGTGATAGGAAAGTGCTCGTACGTGGTGTGCACCAGATGAAAACGCAAAGCGTTTTCGGAAGCGTCGCGCGGCGACGCTTTGTTCACGATGGAAGAAGTAAAAGGAAGAGAATTGGAGACAAACAATATGAATTTAGCAGAATTAACAGCATATGAGCTGATTGAGAAAAGAACATTAGAGGACATCCATTCCGAAGGATTCCTTTTAAGACATAAAAAAAGCGGTGCGAGAGTGTTAGCGGTAGCAAATGATGATAACAACAAAGTATTTTCCATCGCATTCCGTACACCACCATCAGATTCTACCGGTGTGCCACATATTATTGAGCATACCGTACTTTGCGGTTCGGACAAATATCCGGTAAAAGACCCATTTGTGGAGCTGGTAAAGGGTTCGTTAAATACCTTTTTAAATGCGATGACTTATCCGGATAAGACCATGTATCCGGTGGCAAGCTGCAACGATAAGGATTTCCAGAACTTAATGAGTGTTTATATGGATGCAGTTTTCCATCCAAATATTTATAAACATGAAGAAATCTTCAAGCAGGAAGGCTGGCATTATGAATTAGAGGATGTCGATGCGCCTGTTACCATTAACGGTGTTGTATACAACGAGATGAAAGGGGCATTTTCTTCGCCGGATGATGTGTTAAACCGTCAGATTATGAACTCTTTGTTCCCGGATACCTCCTATAGCAACGAGTCAGGCGGCGACCCGCTTAATATTCCGGATTTGACATATGAGGATTATCTGGATTTCCATCGCAGATATTATCATCCATGCAATTCCTATATTTATCTGTATGGAGATATGGATATTGCAGAAAAGCTTTTGTGGATGGATGAAGAATATTTAAGCAAATACGAAAAGATTGAGATTAATTCAGAAATCAAGATTCAGAAGCCATTTGAAAAAGCAGTAGAGATTACAAAGAAATATTCGATTGCATCATCTGAGTCAGAGGAAGATAACACTTATCTTTCTTATAATATGGCGGTTGGAACAGTTTTGGATAAAGAGCTTTACTATGCGTTTGATATTTTAGATTATGCATTAATCAGTGCACCAGGTGCGCCATTAAAGCAGGCGTTGATTGAAGCAGGAATCGGAAGCGAGATTACCGGAGGATATGATTGCAATACATTACAGCCAAGCTTTTCTATTATTGCAAAAAATACTAACGTTTCAGAAAAAGAACGTTTCTTAAGCGTTATCTGCGAAACCTTAGAAGGTTTAGTGAAAAACGGATTAAATAAAAAGTCATTAATTGCTGGAATCAACAGTGCAGAATTCCGTTATCGTGAGGCGGATTTTGGACAGTTTCCAAAAGGACTTTTATATGGCATTCAGTGTATGGAAAGCTGGCTGCACGATGACAATCAGCCATTTATGCATTTAGAGGCATTAGAGACATATCGTTTCTTAAAAGAGCAGGTGGAAACTGATTATTTTGAGCAGTTAATTCAGAAGTATCTGTTAGAAAATACTCACGCATCTATCGTTGTGGTTCAGCCGGAAAAAGGCTTAAATGCAAAAAATGACGCAGAATTAGAAAAGAAACTTGCAGAATACAAGGCAGGACTTTCTGCAGAAGAAATTGCGCAGTTAATTGCAGATACCAAGCATTTAAAACAGTATCAGGAAGAGCCGTCGCCGAAGGAAGATTTAGATAAGATTCCGATGTTAAAAAGAGAGGATATGCGAAAAGAGGCAATGCCACTTTCCAATCAGGTGGAAAAAACAGGTGATACAACCATTCTTTATCATGACATTTATTCGAATGGTATTGTATACATGAGCCTTTTATTTGACGTTGAGGATATTCCACAGGAAGACATCCCATATCTTGGTATTTTAAAGGCGGTGTTAGGCTATATTGATACAGAATCCTACAGCTATGCAGATTTTGCAAACGAAGTAAATGTGCATACTGGTGGAATCGGATGCAGTGTTGGAATTTATCCAAATGTAAACAATGCAGAGGATTTACAGGCGAAATTTGAAGTGCGTGCCAAAGCATTATATAGTAAAATGCCAGAGGCGATGCGTTTAATCAAGGAAATGCTGCTTACTTCAAAGCTTGCGGATGAGAAGCGTTTATACGAGATTATCGCCGAATTGAAATCAAGATTGCAGGTATCCTTAAGCTCTAGCGGACATTCGGTTGCTTCGAACCGCGCAATGTCATATTTTTCAAAGGCAGCAGCTTATAAGGACAGCATTACCTTTTATCAGACGGTTGCAGATTTTGAAGCGAATTTTGAAGAGAAAAAGGCAGATTTAATTGCAAAATTAGATGCACTTGTGCATCAGATTTTTACAGAGGAAAGATTATTTGTCAGTGTCACCTGTGATAAAGAGGGCTATGATTTATTTGTACCGGAATTAGAAAAACTGAAAAACGAATTTTATCATGGAGCAAAAGCCGGAAAGAAGGCAGAAATTACCCTTGCAAAGAAAAATGAAGGATTTATGGATGCTTCCCAGGTGCAGTATGTTGCAAGAGCCGGAAACTTCCGTAAACATGGTTTTGAATATCATGGCGCGCTTAAGATTTTAAAGGTTATCATGGGCTATGATTATCTGTGGATTAACATTCGTGTGAAGGGCGGCGCATATGGCTGCATGAATGGCTATATGAGAAACGGAGATACCTATTTTGTTTCTTACCGCGACCCGAACTTAGAGAAAACAAATGAAATTTACAACAAGATTCCGGAATATATCGAAAGCTTTGATGCGGATGAACATGAGATGACAAAATATATTATCGGAACAATCAGTGATATGGATGTGCCATTAAATCCAAGTGCAAAGGGCGAGCGTTCCTTAGCAGCTTATTTACAGGGAATTACGTTTGACGATTTACAAAAAGAACGTAATGAGGTAATTAGTGCAGCACCAGAGGATATCCGTAACTTAAAGGATTTGATTTCATCTGTATTAGAAGAAGAGAATCTTTGCGTCATTGGTAATGAGGAAGCATTAAAAGAAAAAGAAGACATGTTCTTTGAACTAAAGAATCTGTATTAAGAAAAAGGAAGGAAATATATGCAGGAAAATTTTAAATCAGGATTTGTTACAATTATTGGAAGACCAAATGTTGGAAAGTCAACTTTGATGAATCATTTGATTGGACAGAAAATTGCGATTACATCAAATAAGCCACAGACAACAAGAAACCGCATCCAGACCGTTTATACGGATATGGAGCGCGGACAGATTGTCTTCTTAGACACACCGGGTATTCATAAGGCAAAAAATAAGCTTGGTGAGTACATGGTAAATGTGGCAGAGCACACATTAAATGAAGTTGATGTGATTTTATGGTTAGTAGAGCCTTCAAACTTTATCGGAGCAGGCGAGCAGCACATCGTTGAGCAGTTAAAAAAGGTGACAACACCGGTTATTTTAATTATCAATAAGATGGATACCATTGAAAAAGAAAAAGTGCTTGAATATATTGATACTTATCGCAAGGTTTATGATTTTGCTGAAATTATTCCTGCATCTGCGCTTCGTGCACAGAATCTGGATACGGTCATTGATATGATTTTTAAATATCTTCCATATGGACCACAGTTCTATGATGAAGATACCATTACCGACCAGCCGGAGCGTGCCATTGTTGCAGAAATTGTCCGCGAAAAGGCGTTACATGCCTTAGATGACGAGATTCCTCATGGAATCGCTGTTTACATCGACCAGATGAAGCAGAGAAAAGGACAGGACTTTTTCGATATTGATGCAACGATTGTCTGCGAAAGAGATTCTCATAAGGGAATTATCATTGGAAAAGGCGGAGCAATGTTAAAGAAAATCGGCTCTAACGCCAGATACGAAATTGAACGTTTACTAGATGCCAAGGTCAACTTAAAGCTTTGGGTGAAGGTAAAGAAGGATTGGAGAGACAGCGATTTCTTAATCAAAAACTTTGGTTATAACAAGGATGAGATTTAAGAAGCTGGCAATTTTTAACGGTTATTAAAATGGTGCATATTGGCTTTATCTTGGGGAATCCTATTCAGGTAGAAATGAAGGAGGAGAGACTTATGGATAAAGCCTGGAATACGTTTACTGCAACAGGAAAAATAGACGACTATTTAAAATATTGTGAAAACAAGGAAGAACGGGAAGTAAAGCCGGATGGGAACAAACCTCGTGGTGACCGGGATGGTCTTAAATGTGATGCCAATTGGCGAGTATGACAAAAGAATAACGTTATTGACCAAGGAACGGGGAAAAATTACTGCTTTTGCCAAAGGTGCAAAGCGGCCAAACAGCCAGCTTTTAGCAGCAACGAATCCCTTTTCCTTTGGAGAGTTCGAGCTTTTTGAGGGACGCTCTACATATACGGTTGCAAAAGCTTCCATAAGTAATTATTTCAGAGAGCTTGCAGCAGATTTTGATGTGGCATATTACGGATTCTATTTTTTGGAATTTGCAGACTATTACTGTCAGGAAAACAATGACGAGCGTGAAATGCTAAAGCTGCTTTATCAGTCTCTTCGGGCATTAGAAAGCAGCAGTTTTGACAATCAGTTAGTACGTCTTATTTTTGAATTAAAGGCGTTAGCCATTAATGGAGAAGCACCGAATGTTTTTTCCTGCTTAAAATGTGGAACAAGAGAAGAACTGCATTATTTTTCCATAAAAAAAGGCGGTATTTTGTGCTCGGAATGCAGAAAAGAAGCGGCAGATGCAAGAAAATTGTCGGAGTCGACAGTGTATACCATGCAGTATATTATTTCCTCCACGATTGCAAAATTGTATACATTTTCCGTATCGGAGGAAGTGTTGCGGCAGCTTCAACAGGTTGTGAAAGAGTACATGAATACCTATGTGAACCACTCCTTTAAATCGTTAAAAATTTTAGATGAAGCCTCAGGTTTATTTTACAGGTTGAAATCATAAACTGAAAATAGTATAATATCAAAGATTAACGTGGAAGAATGGAGCGCATAACATGAAAAAATTAGCAAGTATCAGCATGATAATGGTTTTATGTGCCGGTTTATTATCCGGCTGTGGAACAACATTCACTGCTGATGAAAATACGGTTTATGTGGAAAAAAGTGGAAAAGTTCTTACCGTAGATGTAGAAAACTTTGAAGAAGGCTATTACAGTGAAGATGAACTTCGCGATTTCATTAATGAAGAAGTAGATGCTTATACTGCAGATAATGGAAAAGGAAGTGTAAAACTGTCAAAGCTTACAGTAGAAGATGGTTCTGCAAAGATGGAAATGACATATAAAACGGTAGAAGATTATTCTGCATTTAATGGAATTGAACTTTATCAGGGAAGTGCAGTCAAAGCACTTGCAGCCGGGTATCGTTTTGACGAGGAGTTCGCTAAGGTGACAGACGGTCAGATTTCCGGTTCATCAGACAAAGAAGAAATTTATGAGCAGGATGACTTAAAGGTTGTCATTATTAAGGCAAACACCAACGTTCAGGTAGATGGTGAAATCCTTTATGTTTCAACAGAAAATGTTACCGTTACAGGAACAAACACCGTTAAGATTTCAAATGGCGGGGATGAAGACGATACTTCTTTTGAAACAGATGTATATACTTATATCGTTTATAAATAAGAATAGCCTGTTTTAGTGCCAGCAGATGTGCGTGGCTGAGAGGAATACAGGTATTTATTATAATAAAAGAAATGTGAGGAATTTATTATGGAAAAGACAATGGATAAGATTGTTGCTTTAGCGAAGTCAAGAGGATTCGTTTACCCAGGCTCTGAAATTTACGGTGGTCTGGCAAATACATGGGATTATGGTAATCTTGGTGTAGAATTAAAGAACAATGTAAAAAAAGCATGGTGGCAGAAATTCGTGCAGGAGAATCCATATAACGTAGGTGTTGACTGTGCGATTCTTATGAACCCACAGACATGGGTAGCTTCTGGTCATTTAGGCGGTTTCTCTGACCCACTTATGGATTGTAAAGAATGTCACGAGCGTTTCCGCGCGGACAAGTTAATTGAAGATTATGCAGAGGAAAACGGTATCACAATCGAAGGCTCAGTAGATGCATGGTCTCAGGAAGAAATGAAAACATTTATTGAAGAGCATCAGATTGCATGTCCAACTTGTGGCAAACATAACTTTACAGATATTCGTCAGTTCAACTTAATGTTTAAAACATTCCAGGGTGTAACTGAGGATGCTAAAAATACAGTATATTTAAGACCTGAAACAGCTCAGGGTATTTTCGTAAACTTCAAAAATGTTCAGAGAACATCCAGAAAGAAAATTCCATTCGGTATTGGTCAGATTGGTAAATCTTTCCGTAACGAAATCACACCGGGTAACTTTACATTCCGTACTCGTGAGTTCGAGCAGATGGAATTAGAATTCTTCTGTGAGCCAGGTACAGACCTTGAGTGGTTTCAGTACTGGAGAGGCTTCTGTCGTGACTGGTTATTAAGCCTTGGTATCAAAGAAGATGAAATGAGATTACGTGACCATTCTCCAGAAGAACTTTGCTTCTATAGTAAAGGAACAACTGACATCGAATTCTTATTCCCATTTGGATGGGGCGAATTATGGGGAATCGCTGACAGAACAGACTACGACTTAACACAGCATCAGAATACATCCGGTCAGGACCTTACATATTTTGATGATGAAAAGAACGAAAGATATGTTCCATATGTTATCGAGCCATCTTTAGGAGCTGACCGCGTTGTATTAGCATTCTTATGTGCAGCTTACGATGAAGAAAACATCGGAACAGAAGAAAAACCGGATATGAGAACAGTGCTTCATTTCCATCCAGCACTTGCTCCAGTAAAAATCGGTGTTCTTCCATTATCTAAGAAATTAAACGAAGGTGCAGAAAAAGTATTTGCACAGCTTTCTAAGAAATACAACTGTGAATTCGATGACAGAGGAAATATCGGAAAACGTTACAGAAGACAGGACGAAATCGGAACTCCATTCTGTGTAACCTACGACTTCGAATCTGAAAACGACGGCGCAGTAACTGTTCGTGACCGCGACACAATGGAACAGGAAAGAATCAAAATTGAAGAGTTAGATGCATATTTTGCCAAAAAATTTGAATTTTAGGGACGCAGCCTAAATTTCGAAATTTGGGGACGTAGCCTAAATTTCGAAATCTGGGGACGTAGCCTAAATTTCAAAATCTAGGGACGTAGCCTAAATTCCGAAATTTAGGCTACGTCCCTAGATTCTAAATTTCTAATCTATTTAATCGTTAAACATTTCATATAAAAATCCAAATGAAAATATAAAATTCAATAATGCAACCAAAAGAGAGGGGGATGCGGATGAGTAGAATTGCCCGTAAGGAATCTGCTACCGGTTTATATCATGTAGTTTTTAAAGGAGTTAATCACGAGAGGGTGTTTGAAACAGATGCAGAAAAACGAAAAATCCGTCTGATTTTACAAGAGAAAATGAAAGAATATTCATTGGAAATTTATGCGTACTGCATTATGCCGACACATATACATCTGTTGATTCATGGTCAATTGGGAGAGATATCAAAGTTTTTATGCAGATGTGAGATTGTTTATGCAATGCAGTACAATGATAAGAAAAAGCGAAATGGGCATCTGTTTCAGAATCGTTTCTTTAGTGAGGCAATCGAAGATGAAAAATATTTTTGGAATTGTATAAACTATATACACAACAATCCGGTAAAGGCGGAAATTGTTGATGCTCCTGAAAAATATGAGTGGTCCAGCTATCTTGAATATACAGATAAAATACAGTTGATTACTGCAAAAACATTGAAAATGGTTCATAAAAGGTTTCGTACAATTGAGGATTTTGAAAAATTCAGCTTGAAAAATGAGCAGACATCTTGGTTTGTTGGAACAGAGGAAGAAATGAAGATGCAAAAGAGTGCACTGATTTTAAAGAAATTATCTGAGCTGAATAGCCTGCGTGCTTTCGAAAATCGAAATGGAAAAGTAAAATATAGTGAGGCGACCAGACAGATGAGCAGGGAACTAAGAGTTACACAAAAAGAGATAATGAATGAAATAGAAAAACTGAAAACTGAAATTTAGGGACGCAGCCTAAATTCCGAAAAAAAGGCTACGTCCCTAAATTTTAAAAAGTTTCATAATATGAAATGAAATTCCAATTTGCGAAATGTGTCTAAAAATCGCGGAAATTCAGCAAAAAACTTATTGCCATTTAGTAAAATTGTGGTAGAATATGTATGTGCGTTTAGGGACGGACATTGATAGAAGATATGGAAGAACAAGGGGATTCCATATCAGGAGTAAAAATTAGGAGGAATTACAAAATGGCAAACAAATGGGTGTATTTGTTTACAGAAGGTAACGCAAACATGCGTGAACTTCTTGGTGGTAAAGGTGCTAACCTTGCTGAAATGACAGGATTAGGACTTCCAGTACCACAGGGCTTCACAATCACAACAGAGGCTTGTACTCAGTATTATGAAGATGGTAGAGAAATTAACGATGAAATTCAGGCACAGATCAATGAATACATTGGAAAAATGGAAGAAATCACAGGAAAGAAATTCGGTGATAAAGAAAATCCATTATTAGTATCTGTACGTTCAGGTGCTAGAGCATCTATGCCTGGTATGATGGATACAATCCTTAACCTTGGTCTTAACGAGACAGTAGTAAACGTACTTGCTGAGAAATCTGGCAATCCACGTTGGGCTTGGGACTGCTACAGAAGATTTATCCAGATGTACTCTGACGTAGTTATGGAAGTTGGTAAGAAATACTTCGAAGAACTTATCGACAAAATGAAAGCTGAAAAAGGCGTAACATTTGACGTTGAACTTACAGCAGAAGACTTAAAAGAACTTGCTTCACAGTTCAAAGCTGAATATAAAGCAAAAATCGGACAGGACTTCCCAGATGACCCTAAGGAACAGTTAATGGGCGCTATCAAAGCTGTATTCCGTTCATGGGACAACCCACGTGCAAATGTATACCGTCGTGACAACGATATCCCATATTCTTGGGGAACAGCTGTAAACGTACAGTCTATGGCTTTCGGTAACATGGGTGATGACTGTGGTACAGGTGTTGCATTTACTCGTGACCCAGCTACAGGTGAGAAGAAACTTATGGGTGAGTTCCTTGTAAACGCTCAGGGTGAAGACGTAGTTGCTGGTGTTCGTACACCAATGCCAATCGCTGAGATGGAAGAGAAATTCCCAGAAGCATTCGCTCAGTTCAAAACAGTTTGCGAAAATCTTGAGAAACACTACAGAGATATGCAGGATATGGAGTTCACTGTTGAAAATAGAAAACTCTACATGTTACAGACACGTAACGGTAAGAGAACAGCTCAGGCTGCTTTAAAAATCGCTTGTGATTTAGTTGACGAAGGAATGAGAACAGAAGAAGAAGCTGTTGCTATGATTGACCCTCGTAACTTAGATACATTATTACATCCACAGTTCGACGCTAAAGCATTAAAAGCTGCTACACCAATGGGCAAAGGTCTTGGAGCTTCTCCAGGTGCTGCTTGTGGTAAAGTTGTATTTACAGCTGACGATGCTGTTGAATGGGCTGCAAGAGGAGAAAAAGTCGTATTAGTACGTCTTGAGACATCTCCAGAAGATATCACTGGTATGAAAGCTGCTCAGGGTATCTTAACAGTTCGTGGTGGTATGACATCTCACGCTGCTGTAGTAGCTCGTGGTATGGGTACATGCTGTGTTTCTGGTTGTGGAGACATCAACATGGACGAAGACAACAAGAAATTTACATTAGCTGGTAAGACATTCACAGAAGGTTCTGAAATCTCTATCGATGGTACAACAGGTAACATCTACGATGGTCTTATCCCAACAGTTGATGCTACAATCGCTGGTGAATTCGGAAGAATCATGGCTTGGGCAGATAAATATCGTACATTAAAAGTTCGTACAAACGCTGATACACCAGCAGATGCTAAAAAAGCTCGCGAACTTGGCGCAGAAGGTATTGGTCTTTGCCGTACAGAGCATATGTTCTTCGAAGAAGACAGAATTGCTGCATTCCGCGAAATGATTTGTTCTGATACAGTAGAAGAAAGAGAAGCTGCTCTTGAGAAGATTCTTCCATATCAGCAGGGAGACTTCGAAGCATTATACGAAGCTCTTGAAGGTAACCCAGTTACAATTCGTTTCTTAGACCCACCTCTTCATGAGTTCGTTCCAACTGAAGAAGCTGATATTAAGAAACTTGCAGATGCTCAGGGCAAATCTGTAGATGAAATTAAAGCAATCATCACATCCTTACATGAGTTCAACCCAATGATGGGACACAGAGGATGCCGTCTTGCTGTTACATATCCAGAAATTGCTAAGATGCAGACAAAAGCTGTTATTCGTGCAGCTATCAATGTACAGAAAGCACACGCTGACTGGACAGTTAAACCAGAAATCATGATTCCACTTGTTTGTGAAATCAAAGAGTTAAAATATGTTAAGAAAGTAGTTGTTGAGACAGCAGATGCTGAAATCGCAGCAGCTGGTGTAAATCTTGAGTACGAAGTTGGTACTATGATTGAAATCCCAAGAGCTGCTCTTACAGCTGATGAAATCGCTAAAGAAGCTGACTTCTTCTGCTTCGGTACAAACGACTTAACACAGATGACATTTGGATTCTCTCGTGATGACGCTGGTAAGTTCTTAGATGCTTACTATGATACAAAGATTTTCGAGAACGACCCATTTGCTAAACTTGACCAGACAGGTGTTGGTAAGTTAATGGAAACAGCTATTAAGCTTGGTAAACCAGTAAACAACAAACTTCACGTTGGTATCTGTGGAGAGCATGGTGGAGACCCATCTTCAGTAGAATTCTGCCATAAGATTGGTCTTGATTATGTATCTTGCTCACCATTCCGCGTACCAATCGCAAGATTAGCAGCAGCTCAGGCAGCTATCGCTAACAAATAATTGGAAAAAGGGCATATAGTGCCATAAAAAGGAACATCCCGATGATACAGCATCATCGGGATGTTTTTAATTCATAGGAATATGCGTAAATTCCTATGAATTAAAAAGCACTTCGTGCACAGATGCGCACTCGCGTGAAGATGTAGTATGTCGCAAGCGACCGCGCTCGGCGCGAGGATGTGCATAGCTGCACCTACCTATCGTCCAACAACATTTTTTCAAAACATCCAATTCTCCATGCAAAACTCGCCGAAAAATCGGGTATCAAAAAATACTCCCTCCCTTATAATGAAAATAGTATGGTCAAAAAGCATAGATACCTATAACTATGCAAAAACCAAAGAAGACCAGAAATGATAAGATACATTCAATTTCAGGGAGGGGTATCATGGAGAAAACAAGTCAAAACTTATTATGGGACAGCAGTCTGTCGATAAAGGAAAGAATTGATTATTTACTAAACGAAATGACGCTGGAAGAAAAGTTTTCTTTTCTGGCGACCAGACATCCGAACTTGGAGAGACTTTCGATTCCGGCGTTTTTGTTTGGAGGAGAAGCTGCGCATGGGGTAGAAGCGCGAAACGATGCAACTGGGGATGCTGTGGAGACAACATTCTTTTCACAGCCGATAGGCATGAGTGCCAGTTGGGATGTGGAGCTGATAGAAAAAGTCGGCGAAGCAGTTGGTACAGAAGCGAGGGCATTATATAACTGCCAGCCGGGCGGCGGCTTAAGCCGCTGGGCACCTACAGTGGACATGGAGCGCGACCCAAGATGGGGCAGAAATGAAGAGGGATATGGAGAAGAACCTCTTTTAAATGGAAAAATGGCATCTGCTTATATCAGGGGATTGCAGGGAAATGATGAAAAATATCTTCGCATGGCAGCAACCGTAAAACATTTTTATGCGAATAACGTAGAAGAGGGACGTACCTGGAAGTCGTCTTCTATAGACCCGCGAAATAAATATGAGTATTATTTAGAACCTTTCCGACGTACCATAGAAGAAGGGCATGTCGAAGGAATGATGACTGCCTATAATGAAATCAATGGTGTTCCTGCGATTTTAAATCACGAAGTAAAAGAGCTGGTAAAAGGCAAATGGGGCTTGCGGGGTCATGTGGTCTGTGACGGCGGCGATATGTCACAGACCGTAGAGCATCATCATTATTATGAAACACATGCAGAAACGGTTGCAGAGGGCTTAAAAGCAGGAATCGACTGCTTTACAGATGATGCCGAAATGGTGGAAACTGCGGTGCGGGAAGCCTATGAGAGAGGGCTTATCACAGAAAAAGATATTGACAATGCATTAAGAAACAGCTTTGCAACCAAAATACGTTTAGGTGTATTTGGTGATACAAAAGAAAATCCATATGCGAAGCTTGGCAAAGAGCATATGAATACAAAGGAAGCACAAAAACTTTGCCGGAAAATGGCACAGGAAAGTGTTGTGCTTCTCAAAAATGATAAAAACTTTCTTCCACTTTCCAAAGAAGATGATTTCGTTGTGATTGGGGCAGTTGGTGACGCATGGTATCAGGACTGGTATGGAGGAGAGCCGCCTTACCGCGTTACATTGAAACAGGGCATAGAAAATCTGACAGGCAGACAGGCGGCTTTTGAAAATGGTTTAGACCGAATCCTTTTAAAAACAGGGACACGCTATGTTGGGTTAAGTGAAGAAAATCAGGTCATTTTAGTAGAAAATCGTGACAAAGCAGTAGAACTTGAAGTGCATGACTGGGGATTTGGAAATATCAATCTTTATGTTCCATCTATTGAAAAATTCGTCAGTCTGCGCGAGGATGGCAGCTTATTTGCTGATAAAAAAGCAGCATTTGGCTGGTTTGTAAAAGAAAATTTCCGGTTGGAGCAGGAAGAAGATGGTTTACATATTTATGGCTGGGATAAAAGCGAAGTAAAAATTGCAGATGCACTGACATTTTCTATGGAATGTACAAGAGATGGCATTGCATGTGCAAAAGAACTTGCCAAAAGTGCTGACAAAGTCATTCTTGCAGTCGGATGCAATCCGGTGATTAATGCGAAAGAAGAAATTGACAGAGCAGATTTGATTCTGCCGCCAGCACAGGAAAAATTAGTACAGGAGATTTTCGCGGTGAATCCGAATGTGGTGTTGATGCTGCTTACAAATTATCCGTATGCAATCAACTGGGAGCAGGAGAAGCTTCCTGCAATTTTACAGATGGCAACAGGCAGTCAGGAAATGGGAAATGTGGTGGCTGATATTTTGTTTGGTTCTGTTTCACCGGCAGGAAAGCTGCCTCAGACATGGTATCAGTCTGTAAAAGATTTGCCAGAGATGGACGATTACGACATAATCAAAGGAAAACGTACCTACCGCTTTTTTGAAAAAGAAGTGCTGTATCCATTTGGTTTTGGAAAATCTTATACAACATTTGCCTATGAAGCTTTGCAGGTAACACAAGAAGGAGACAGCCTTTCTATCGGATTAACAGTAAAAAATTCTGGCACAGTAAAAAGTGACTGCGTTGTGCAGATATACGCTGCGCGGTTAAGCAGTTCCAGAATCATGCATCCAAAGAAACAGTTAATCGGATTTGCACGTTTAAAAGACATGGATGCAGCAGAGAAACGTCAGGTGACAATGCAGATTTCTAGTAAAGAGCTTTCTATTTATGATGTTATCAGCTGCCGCAAGCTGGTGGAAGAGGGTGAATATCTTATTTATGCCGGAAATGACAGCAGTGATGATTCGCAATGCAGCTGCCGTATTCAAATTGCTGGAGAGAAGCTTGGAATGCGTGATTTGACACAGCAGACAAATGCAGACCATTATGATGATTATGAGAATATTGTATTAAAACATGCAGGCGGTGGACAGACCTGTGCAGCAGTGCTTCATAGTAATCAGAAAGCAAAACTTGTATACAAGGATGCTGCATGGAGCGGCAGAGAAAAGCAGGCAGAGCTTTTCTTAAGAAGCAAAGCAGGCGGCTGCTTACGGATTTTGAACTCGAAATCAGAAAAATTAGGCGAATGGAATGGTCAGCAGACAACTTTTGAAACAATTGTAATACCATTACAAGGCAGCATGGACGAGGAATTTGTCTTTGAACTCGAGGGCAGTATAGAAATCAGCCATTTTTTTGTGATATAATTGTCTAAAAAAGTGAATCCATATCACTTCTAAGATTGCAATCTAAGCTGGAATCATATATAATTTTATATTATGGTAGTAAAGTACTAAAGACGGTAGATTGTACACAGGAGGAAAAGACAATGATTGGGGAGCAAAGTAAAGCTTTAGTGTATACAAACGAAAAGTGTCAGGGCTGTAACCGTTGCATTTCTGTCTGTCCGGTTCTTACAGCAAACTATTCTGTGAAAAATATGGGAAAGCAGCGTATTGAAGTTCACAGTGAAAACTGTATTAACTGTGGCGCGTGTTTCGATGCATGTGAACATGATGCGCGAAGTTTTCAGGACGATACAGAACGGTTTTTTGAGGACTTGCGAAGAGGAGAGAAAATCTCAATTCTGCTGGCACCGGCTTTTGCAGCGAATTATCCAAGAGAATATAAGTCCGTACTTGGCGGTTTAAAATCATTAGGGGTAAATCATATTTTAAGCGTCAGCTTCGGCGCGGACATCACAACATGGGGATATATTAATTATATTTCCAAACACAAGTTTTATGGTGGAATCTCACAGCCATGTCCGGCAGTTGTCAATTATATTGAACATTACACACCGGAATTGATTCCGAAATTAGTTCCAATACAGAGTCCTTTAATTTGTACCGCAATTTATGCAAAAAAATACATGAAGATTACGGACAAACTGGCATTTATCAGTCCATGTATTGCGAAAAAATCCGAAATTAATGACCCGAATACTCATGGTTATGTTTCCTACAATCTGACTTTTGAGCATTTTATGGATTATGTCAGAAAACATCAGATATCAGGCCGGGATGTCAGTGATGAAATCGAATATGGCTTAGGCTCTATTTATCCAATGCCGGGTGGTTTAAAAGAAAACGTGTACTGGTTCTGTGGAGAAGACGTGTTCATTCGTCAGGTAGAGGGCGAGAAACATGCATATAACTTTTTACAGGATTATAAAGAGCGTATTGCAAAGCATGAGAAGCTTCCATTTATGGTAGACATCTTAAACTGTGATAAGGGATGTATTTATGGAACTGGTGTGGAAGAGGAGAAGATTTCTTCCGAAGAGACCTATTACCAGCTGCAGGAAATTAAAAATAGATGCAAAAAGAAACATGCACTCCATCCATTTTCCAAATATCTTTCACCGAAGATGCGTTTAAGACTTTTGAATTTGAAATTTTCAAAGCTTGATATTAATGATTTCGTGCGTAATTATACAAATAAGTCAGACACCGTTTCTGTCCGTACACCGGGCGAAATGGAGCTTGAAAGCATCTTTAGAAGCATGAACAAAATCAAGAGAGAAGACCGCATGATTAACTGTGGTGCTTGTGGATACAGCAATTGTAAAGAGATGGCAATGGCAATTTACAATGGATGCAATACACCGGAAAATTGTATTCACTACATCAAAAACGAGATGCAGCAGTTCTCCAGCCAGATTGAGGAACAGAATCGTAAAATCATCAGAAAAAACGAAGAAATTTCACAGTTTATTGCAGAGGATTTTGAAGCACTCAATCGTTCCATCGATGAGATGCTCCGCGGCAATAACATCAATGCAGAAGAAAGCACTGCAATCAGTGATGCAATGGTGAAGATTTCAGAATTCTGTGATACCTTGAATGCTTCCTTTGAAGGAATTGAAACCTTGCTGCAGAGCTTAGAAAACAACAACGACCATATTACAAGAACAGCAAGACAGACACATCTGTTGTCATTAAATGCAGCGGTAGAGGCTTCCCGAAGCGGCGAAGCCGGAAGAGGATTTTCCGTTGTTGCAGAAGAAATCAGAAATTTAGCAGAGTCTAGTCATGCAATGGCAGATGAAAGTGATTTGAACCGTACCGAGATTGTAAAAGCAATTAAGAATCTGATGGATGAGACGGTAGAATTAACACATGACATCACAGACATTAATGACAGACTTACCAATCTTGCCGCAAGTACCGAAGAAATTGTGGCAGAAGCAGATGTTGTAAAAAATATTTCTCATAGCGTAAAAGAAAAATTAGAGGAATTAAACAGCAACGAAGCGTCATATTAAAAGAAATATAAGAACAGAAAATTGGAGGCAGCAGTTTGAAGCGTACAAGAGGGGCAGAATTTACAAAAGCAATGAGAAAAACGCATACTATCTTGCTGCCGGAAATGTTAGGCTATCATAATGACTTTTTGAAGGCGGCGTTTAAACATGCCGGCTATCAGCTCGAAGTCATGAGCGAAGAAATACGGCTGGCAGATGAGTCTCTCCCATATATCAGTGGAGATTATTGTCTGCCAGCAGTACTTATTTTAGGACAGATGTTAGCAACAGTAAAATCAGGAAAGTGGGATGTCAATAAAATAGCATTTATAGAGCCGCAGACAGGCGGTGCATGCCGGGCGGGCAACTATTATCTTTCGATGATTGAAAGCTTAGAGAAGGCTGGATATGGCAGGATTCCGGTGATTTCTTTAAATGCTTTTGGAGAAGAAAAGCATGAAGGCTTTACGATTACACCTTCGCTTATTTTTGGAGCGGCGGCAGCTGTCTGTTATGGAGACTTTTTAATGACATTGCAGCAGCAGGTACGTCCGTATGAAAAGGAAAAAGGAGAGACGGATGCTTGTGTGAAGTATTGGACAGACCAACTGGTTTCTGATATTGCATCAGGAAAAAGGCTGTCAAAAAGAGCGCGGAAAAAATGCTACAGGGAAATTGCAGAAAGCTTTGCTAAGATTGCAATACAGAAAGAGAAGCGCACAAAAGTAGGCGTTACCGGAGAAATCTATATCAAATTTTCCAAAATCGGAAATGAGCATCTGGAAGATTTTTTACAGAAGCAGGGATGTGATTATCATTTTAGCGGATTTGTTAATTACCTGATTTATATCGTTGACAGCGAGAAAGAAAATCAACGTTTAAATGGCGCAAATGCAGCCGTTTTAAAAGTGATAGACGTTTTGATTTCATATTTGAAAAAATTGCAGAAGGACATGAATGAGACTTTGCAGGAGAAAGACTTTTTGGCAGATGCAGATTTTTCACATTTAGAGCAGCTTGCAAAGCCTGTGATAGATAAGGGCTGTAATGTTGGGGACGGCTGGCTGATAGCTGCCGAGGCGGCAGATATGATTGAGAAAGGATACAATCATATTTTGATTGTTCACCCATTTGGCTGTCTTGTCAGTCATGTTTGTGAGCGTGGCATCTTGAAAAAACTGCGTGCACTTTATCCAGAGGTAAGCATTCAGACAATTGAATATGATTATGATTCTGCAAAAACATTAAGAGAAAGCAGATTGCTGCTTGGAATCAGTGAGTAAAAAGGGGCTGTAAAATCAGCCTCTTTTTTGGAATTGGAATCACAAAATTATCTATTCCGTAATTCGTGAAATATGATACAATACCATAGTGATATTGATAACTATACAATACAGGAAAGAGGACAGGGATGAAAAAACGCATAATAAAAATCGTCGCAGTATTAGCAGTGATTGGTGCTGTCTGCGGTGGAGGATATTATTATAGAAATCAGATTTCGGATTTTTTTTCTAACTTACAGGCAGGAAAATCAGAAGATAAAGTTTATGTAGAAAAAATATCAGCAATCATGGGATATGCAACAGGCAATACCAGCCGTTACAATGGCATTGTGGAAGCTAAGGGTGCATATGAGATTACTGTTGATTCTTCCAGAACTATTGAAGAGATTCTGGTGCAGGAAGGTGATACTGTTACGGAAGGACAGGAAGTAGCCAAATATGATACTGGCGAAATCGAACTTCAATTACAACTTGCAGAACTGGAATTAGAAAGTATCAACAACGAAATTGAAAGTGACAAAAAAGAAATTGAAGATATTACTGCAGAAATGAACCAGTGTACCAGCGAGGAAGACAAATATTCCTATGAAATGGACATTAAGACTGCTGAAAATTCTATTTTACAGAGTGAACTGGATTTAACAGCAAAACAGATAGAAATCGAAAACTATAAAAAACAGATTGAAGAATCTAAAGTTGTCAGCAAATACGCAGGTGTTGTAAAAGAAATTAATGAGAGCGGTTATGACAGCAATGGTGATACAGCGTCTTTTATGAAAATCATGCAGTCTGGTGAGTATCATGTAAAAGGAAAGATTGACGAGCAGAATGTCTGGATGTTAGAAGAAGGACAGCAGGTAATCATCCGTTCCAGAGTAGATGATACAAAAACCTGGGTAGGAAAAATCACAAAGCTTGATACGAATACCATTGTGACAGATTCATCCGACAGTGATTATTATGATGAGTCCGGCGAATCAAGCACAAATTATCCGTTTTATGTTGAACTGGATTCGGCAGAAGGACTGCTTTTAGGACAGCATGTTTATATTGAAATGGACGAAGGGCAGGAGGAAGAACAGAAAGGAATCTGGCTTTATAGTGATTACATTATACAGGATGACGAGTGTGCGTATGTGTGGATTGCAGATGAAAATATGAAACTGAAAAAGTGCGTCGTAGAGCTTGGCGAATACGATGAAGACTTAGATGAATATGAAGTGCTTTCCGGCTTAAGTGAAAAGGATTACATTGCCTGGAACATGTCTGGTTTAGAAGAAGGCATGACAGCTGTTACTAATATAGATGAAGTTGATTATGAGTCACCATTATATAACATCGAAACAACAGAAGATGCATGGGATGAGGAAGAATTCTATGACGATGAGAGTTATGATGAAGAGAACTATGATGACGAAAATTATGACGACGAAGCAGAATACGATGATAAGGCAGAATCGGAGGATGAGGAATGATTCTGAATTTACAGAACGTGTATAAAGATTATAATCAGGAAAAACTGGTTGTACCAGTATTAAAGGATGTCAGTCTTACCGTTGAGGAAGGGGAATATGTTGCAATTATGGGACCTTCCGGTTCGGGAAAAACAACATTGATGAATATTATTGGATGCTTGGATAAGCCAACAAGCGGAACTTATGAATTTGCCGGAGAAGATATTCTGAAATTAAAAGAGAAAGAATTAGCAGACTTGCGATTAAAGAGCATTGGATTTGTTTTCCAAAGTTTTTATCTTATGGCAAGAGAAACTGCGGCAGAAAACGTAGCACTTCCATTAAGTTATGCGGGTGTGAAGAAAAAAGAGCGTAAGGAGCGTGCAGTCCGTACCTTAGAAAAAGTTGGTTTAGGAGACAGAATCAATTTCAAATCTACACAGCTTTCTGGTGGGCAGAAGCAGAGAGTAGCAATTGCAAGAGCAATGGTAAATAATCCAAAGCTTTTATTAGCAGATGAGCCTACCGGCGCATTGGATTCGAAATCCGGTGAGCAGATTATGGAGCTTTTTAAACAGTTGAATGATGAGGGCGTTACCATTGTTATGATTACGCATGACCCGAAAATTGCTGCACATGCGAAACGTGTAGTACAAATTATTGATGGTGTCATCTCAGAAGGAGAGGGGGCAGCGTCATGCGATTAAAAAAAGTACTTATTTTTCTTGTGTCCGTCGGACTTGTCTGTGGTGCAACCGTAGGCGGTGTGGCTGTTTATAAGAATTATCAGACAGAGAAAACAATTGCAGGTGTGGTGTCTGTGTCTGAAATCTGCTGGGAATATGACGGCGAAGCAGAAACGAGCTATGGAATGCTTACAAACGATGCCGCACAGGAAATCTATTTAGATGATTCAGTAAAAGTAGAAACTGTTTATGTACAAAAAGGTGATACAGTCGCAGTTGGCGATGCACTTTTAAAATACGATACTTCTGCGGTAGAGTCAGAAATACAACAAAAAGAAATTGAGCTTGAGGCAATGAATACTTCTTTAGAAAAGGCAAAGCATGAGTTAGAGGTTTTGCGGCAGACAACGCCTGTTAATAAAGAACGCCCGGAGGTATCTTCCTTTTATGAGGAAGAAGATACCGAAGAAAATAGCGAAGAGACGGAAACAGAAGTTGTACAAGACGAACTGCCGGAAAAGGATGAGAAAGATGAGCGAATCTATAATTATCTGACGGAGGATGCAGTGCCTTTTAATGCAGGTGAAGCAGATGGCTCATCACAAGACCCGTACATTTTTTATGTCAATAAAGATGCATATGCTTACGGAAGCTTTTATAATGCCATGCGCGGGGACGAGGAAGAAGAAGGAAAATGTTTTATCATAGCAATCTGTCAAAAAGATGAAAATGGAAAAATGGTTTTCGGCCCATCCCAAGAAGAAGTTGAGTACGTTGAGCAGATTATCGAAAATGAGCAGGAATCTTTAACAGAAGAAGAAATTAATGAGATGCGCGCCGAAGCGATGCATACAAACGTACCACAGTTAGACAGCTCTCTTTCCAAAAACGAAATATATATTAATGGAAATTCACTGCCAACAGAATATGACGACGACAGAAGATGGTATATTTTTTCTGGGGAAGAGGTCGAAGAAGGCAGCTTAGAGCAATGGATTGAGGAAGTGCAGGAAGCAGAAGAGTGGGAAGAGCCGGAAGGCTATAGTGCCAAAGAGCTTGCCGAGGCAATTACTGAAAAAGAAAAAGAAGTGAAAAAAATTGATATCGAGAAAAGAACCTTAGAGCTTACTTTAAATTCTCTGAAAGAAGCAACTGCTGAGGGGATTGTTTATGCCAAAGTCGATGGATTCGTAAAAACAGTCGGAGATGCGAGCGTGGTTTCTGGTACTGGCGAAGTTTTTATGGTGGTAACAGAGGATGAAGGCCTTTATGTAAAAGGAACGGTCAGCGAATTGTTGTTAGAGCGCGTGCAGCCGGGAACTGTTGTTACTGCAAATTCCTGGGAAACAGGCTGCACCTTTGATGCGGTTGTAACAGAGGTTTCGGAGTATCCGACCAGCGAAAATGCATGGGGCGAAGGAAATCCCAATGTTTCCTACTACCAGTATACTGCGTTTATTGAGGATAGTTCCGAATTGAAAAATGGTGAGTATGTAGACTTGTTGATTGAGCCGGAGCAGGAGGATTCGCTGTATATCGAAAAAGCATATGTGCGTCAGGAGGACGGTAAGTCTTATGTGATGATTAAAGGTGCAGATGGACGCTTGAAAAAACAGTATGTGATTACAGGAAAAACTATCTATGATGGTTCTGCAATTGAAATCAAAGCAGGTCTTTCAGAAGAAGACATGATTGCATTTCCATATGGTGAAGGTGCTGTAGAAGGTGCGCAGACAACAGAAGCAGAGGAAATGTATTATTAGGGAGGAATGGAATGTTTGAAAATATAAGATTATCCTTTCAGGGAATCTGGTCACATAAAATGCGTTCCTTTCTGACAATGCTTGGAATAATTATTGGAATTGCCGCAATTATTGCGATTGTTTCAACAATTAAGGGAACAAATGAACAGATAAAAGAAAACCTGATTGGTTCAGGAGAAAATACGGTAGAGGTATCACTTTATCAGGGCGAATGGGAATACGAAATGGATTACAGTGGAATCCCTTCAGGTGTACCACTAATCACAGAAGAAGTTCTTGAAGAAGTGAAAGAGATTGAGCATGTAGAAAATGCTTCCTGTTATTTAAGCAGACAGGCCTATGGCACTGTATATTACTTAAATACAGAGCTTTCCGGAGGTGACATCAAAGGTGTCGACAAGGATTATCTTGATGTATGCAATTATGTTGTAAAAATGGGACGCGGCTTTACGGAAGAAGATTTTAAGGAATATCGTAAGGTTGTAATCTTAGATACCGATTCTTCAAGTGCTCTTTTTGAAGGAGAAAATCCTATCGGAAAAACAGTAGAAATTAAAAAAGAGCCATATACCGTCATTGGTGTTGTTACCAAAACAAAAGTATTTGAGCCTGTTATCAGCTCTGTGGATGATTATTACACCTATGCAGAGGAAGCAGTGGGTTCTGTTTACATACCGAATACAACATGGCCGATTATTTTTCAGTATGATGAACCGCAGAATGTGATTTTACAAATTGACAGTACCGATAACATGACAATTGCAGGAAAAGCATGTGCAAATGTTTTAAATACATATCTTTCTCCAAAAGACGAGACGATTAAGTATAAGGCAAAGGATTTATTAGAGCAGGCACAGCAGATACAGGAACTTAGCAGCTCGACAAATACGATGCTGATTTGGATTGCCGGAATATCCTTAATCGTCGGCGGTATCGGTGTTATGAATATTATGCTGGTATCAGTAACAGAACGTACACAGGAAATCGGTTTAAAGAAAGCAATTGGTGCAAGACGTTCAAAAATATTAGGACAGTTTTTGACAGAAGCAGCAGTATTAACGAGCTTAGGCGGTATCATTGGTGTGATTGTGGGAATGATATTAGCACAATTGATATCGTATATTACCACAATGCCAGTGGCAATCAGCATCCCGGCGGCAGTCGGAGCAGTAGCGTTTTCAATGATAATCGGAATTGTATTTGGCATGCTGCCATCCGTAAAAGCAGCAAATTTAAATCCTATTGATGCACTTCGTCATGAATAGAAGGGAAAAAGAATGAAACAAGAACAGGGAAAAAGCATCAGTGAAAAGAAGCGAAGCATTTTGGTGCAGGGCGGCACGCAAAAAAGTCTTCTTACACTTTTAAAAGAAAAAAATGAATATTTAGATGCTCCCTGTAATGGAAATGGCAGCTGTGGAAAATGCAAGGTACAGCTGACAGAAAATCTTACAGAGCCTACAGAGCAGGAAATGCGTCTGCTTACCAAAGAAGAATTAGCAGGTGGTGTGCGTCTGGCATGTCAGACAAGACTGATGCAGGATAGCATTGTTTTGCTTCCAGAAAACATAGACGAAATGATAGTAGAAAGCACAGCCACAGTGCCGGATGTATCCGGTCAATTCTCTACTGACATGCAGCAGGGAAAAGCCACACAGGCTGCCCCAAATGCACAGCTATGCAAAAATGACCTTGGAATTGCAATTGACCTTGGAACGACCACAATTGCGGCAGTTTTAGTAGAGCTTTCAACAGGAAAAGAGCTTGCAGCAGCAACAGGCATCAATCACCAGAGAGCGTATGGTGCAGATGTTATTTCACGAATCAAAGCTTCGGTAGAAGGAAGTGGCAGAAAATTACAGCAAATTGTACAGACAGATTTGCTACAGATAATCAATGAGTTATTGTTGGATGTCAAAGCAGAGAAAAAGCAGCTAAAGCGCATGGTAATTGCAGCAAATACAACAATGTGCCATCTGTTGTCAGGGTATCCCTGCGATACCTTGGGAAAAGCACCCTTTACACCAGTAGACATCAGACTGCAGAAAAGAAGCAGCAGAGAAGTGTTTGAGACAGAAGAATTTCAGGCAGAGGTGACAATTCTGCCGGGAATATCTACATTTATTGGCGCAGATATAACTGCTGGTATTTTTACATGCGGCATGCAGGAAAAAGAAGAATATTCCCTGTTTTTAGATATCGGAACAAACGGAGAGATGGCTGTCGGCAATAAGCATGGTTTATTTGTGACATCCACAGCAGCAGGGCCGGCATTTGAGGGCGGAAATCTTTCCTGTGGCATGGCAAGTGTGCCGGGGGCAGTCGATAAAGTAGAGATTTGCTTCCCTTATACCAAGGTGCATACCTTAAAAGAAAAGGCTGCGCTTGGCATTTGTGGAACTGGCGTAATAGAAACAGTATATGAGCTGAAACGCAACAGAATCATTGATGCAAACGGAACATTTGCAGAGCAGTTTATAGAAGAAGGCTATCCGCTTGTGAAAGGTAGGATTTCTTTTTCACAGCAGGATGTGCGGGAATTTCAAATGGCAAAGGCAGCAGTCCGCGCCGGAATGGAGCGGCTTTTAACATGGTCGCAGATTCCAAAGGAGGCATTGACAAATATCTATCTTGCGGGTAGCTTTGGATGTCATATTCCTGTGAAAAAAGCAATTGGAATCGGACTTTTGCCAGCGGAATTAGAAAGACGTATTCAGACAGTGGGAAATACAGCATTAGAGGGTGCAAAAAAGTATCTATTGTGTGAACAACAAGAACAATTAGAACAAATTATATCTATAGCAAAAGAGCTTGTACTTGCGGCAGATTGCGAGTTTCAGGAAGATTTTTTAGCATATATGAACTTTTAATACAACAAAAAAAGGTAGGAATTTCGTACTAGATATTGAAATTACTTTTTAACTTTGATATATTGAAGTAAGAATGGGTTAGTACTTGCTAAGTATAAAAGGGGTAGTTTGCAATGACGAGAAAGAATACCATATTAATTGTTGATGACGCAGAATTAAACAGACTGGCATTAAGAAAGATATTAGGCGCGTCTTATGAACTGTTAGAAGCTTCTGACGGAAGAATGGCGTTAAAGGTTTTAGAAGAGAATAGAGAACAGATTTCTGCAATTATTTTGGATTTGATTATGCCGGAATTCAGTGGTTATGATTTTATGAAGGAATATCATGCCTCTGGAAAATTCAGTGAAATACCGGTTGTCATCGCAACTGCGGATAATAGCCCGAAGACGGAGCAGGCGTGCTTAGAGCTTGGTGCGTGGGATTTTATCAGCAAACCATATAATCCGGGGATTATCAGCTGCCGCATGAAGAATGCGATTGAACGAAGCCAGCTGCAGATTAGCAAGGAATTAAAATATCGGGCGGAATTTGATTTAACCACAGATTTATATAATAAAGAAAAATTCTTTCAGGTTACAAGGGAAATGCTTGACGAATTCCCGGAAGAAAAGTATGTTGTATATTCTTTGGATGTACAGAAATTTAAAGTAATCAATGCCTTTTTTGGTGAGGAAGAGGGCAAGAAATTATTAAAATTTTTAGCAGATTATCTGCGCGAATATGCGAAAGAGCAGGAGCATATTACCTATGCGCGGATGGAGGGCGACATTTTTGCAGTATGTACTTCTTATACGAGAAGAAAAGAAATCAATACATTTATTGAGCGTATGAGAGAACTGTTAAGCAATTATCCGCTGGAATTCGATATTGTCATTGCAATCGGAATTTATTTTCTGGATGATATGACACAGCCAGTCAATGAGATGTATGTAAAAGCAAACCTTGCAACAAGACAATGCAAGGGTAACTATATTAAACGCCACGCCTGTTATTCAGACGAAATGGGTGAGGCAATCTTTAAGGAACAGCGGATTGCAAACAGCATGAAGCATGCCTTAGATACAGAGCAGTTTGTTCTTTATTTACAGCCGAAATATGCACTGCAGTCCAATAATTTGGACGGCGCAGAGGTATTAGTACGCTGGATGGACCCGGAGCGGGGCATGATTTCACCAGGAGAATTTATTCCGGTATTTGAGCGTAACGGTTTTATTATGAAGTTAGACTATTATGTCTGGAATAAAACGTGCGCACTGATTCGTAAATGGTTAGATGAAGGGAAAACACCATTCCCGGTTTCTGTAAATATTTCACGTGTCAGCCTATATAATCCGAATCTGGTAAATATCATCTGCGGATTAGTTGAGAAATATCAGATACCGCCAAGATTATTGCAGTTAGAGCTGACAGAAAGTGCTTATACGAGCAATCCTAAGACCATTAAGGAAATGATGACAGAGTTTCAGGAGAGAGGGTTTTCTATTTTAATGGATGATTTCGGAAGCGGTTATTCTTCCTTAAATGTGTTAAAGGATATTGCAGTAGATATTTTAAAAATTGATATGAAATTCCTTTCGGATTCCGATACCGCAGGGCGTGGAGAAAATATTCTTGCATCTGTGGTCCGTATGGCGAAATGGTTAAATATGCCAGTTGTAGCAGAGGGCGTGGAGAAAAAAGAACAGGTGCTGTTTTTACGCAGTATCGGCTGCGAATTCGTGCAGGGGTACTATTTTGCAAAGCCAATGGCTGTTGAGGATTATGAGAAGCTTGCATTTTCAGAAAATACACATTTTGTGGACAAGGATTATGCAGACGAGGGCAGTACAGATACCTTGTGGACTTCGACTTCACAGATGGAGATTTTGTTTTCGAATATGCTGCAGGCTGTCGGTGTTTATGAATATAAGGATAACCATGTAGAAATCATTCGTGTAAATGATGCGTATTATAATTTGTTCGGTTATAGTGACGTGGACCATTTGCAGAAAAATATCAAAGAATCCTTCGACCCGGCAGACTACGACAAGCTGATGAAAGCTTTTGCAGCAGTGGTAGAAAACGAAGATGTGGTGGAGTTTGAAGGAAAGCGTTATTTAGAGAATGGACGAACCATCTGGATTAATATCAAATTCAAATATATCCGTAAGGTTGGGGAAAACCACGTGATTTATGGTGCAATCAGTGATGTTTCCGACCAGAAAGAGATTGATAAGGAACTGAAAAAATACCGCGCAGCCGTTTCCGCAACAGAAGCGCTTGAGGAAACCATTTTAGTGGTAGATGATATGGAAATCAACCGCGAATCATTAGCTGCCATTTTTGAGGGGAATTATCGGGTATTAGAGGCTTCAAACGGGCAGGAAGCGTTAGAGGTCTTAGAGAAGCATGCATATCAGGTAGATATTATTTTACTGGATTTGACCATGCCGGTGATGGATGGAATCGAGTTCTTGAAACGTAAAAAAGAAAACCCGGATATCGAAGAGATTCCGGTTATCATTATTACCGCAGAAGAAGCAGCGGAGCAGCAGGTAGAAACTATTCAGATGGGAGCAGATGACTATGTCATTAAGCCATTTATTCCAGAGGTGGTTACCTGTCGTGTTGCAAATGTATTAAATTCAAAACGCCGTTATGGACAGGTTTTACGTGAGGTTTCAAATACAATCGAAGAGAAAATTGCAGACAGGGAAGAGCTTGACGAAATTACAGGCTTATATAATCGTTATGCTGCAGGTAAAATTATGCAGCATGTATTAGATACGTCAGATAAGATGCAGGCATTCCTTATGATTGGAATGGAATTTTCGGATAATTTCGGCACAGAGCGTAGGAATCAGCTGATGTTTGCATTTGCGGAAATGCTTCAGAAGTGTTTTAGAAAGAGTGACGTTTTAGCACGTTATGACGAGAATAAAATTGTGATTCTGATGGTTGATACACCATCTGTTGATTTTCTTGAAAGACGTTGTGAAAGCATATTAGAAGAAGCAAAGCAGTTAGAAAAAGATAGCAGAGGAAGCATGTACTGCAATATTGGCGCAATGATAACAGAAAATCACATCTGTGTGATAGGTGATTTACTTCATGATGCGCAAAATGCAATGGAAGAAGCAAAAGAAAAAGGCAATTATCAATATACAATTTGTCATGTAAATGGAGGATGAAAGTTTAGCGATGATAGAAGAACTGAGAAGCTGGGGCTGCGATATCGACGACGCAATGACAAGATTTTTAGATGATGAAGATTTTTATATTACCTGTCTTCATACAATGGTGCAGGATACCGCGTATGCAAGCTTAGGTGAGGCATTGAAAAATGGCGATGTCAAAGAAGCATTTGAGCAGGCACATACCTTAAAGGGCGTTCTTGCAAATATGGGACTGACACCGATTTATGAAATCGTAATACGGTTAGTAGAGCCGCTGCGTGCCGGAAGTGATACGGACTTAATGCCGATTTATGAAGAATTAATAGCGGCAAATGAACATTTAAAAGAAATTATGGCAAAGAATTAGTAACAGGTAGACTTGATGATGAACATAATTTATTATGCCGACATATTGCCTTTTGCAGAGGAAGGCATATGGACAAAGGCAGAGCAGATTTTGTGCAAAGAGCGCATGGAAAAAATAAAAAAATGCAGACAGAGGGAAGATAAGATGCGTGGGCTTGCAGCAGGACTTCTTTTGGAATACGGATTAAGACAGCAGGGGCTATCGCAGAAAAATGTGCATTTTATTTCAACCCAAAATGGAAAGCCCGGGCTTTTAGAAGAGCCGGGGCTTCATTTTAACCTGACACATTCCGAAAACTACGCGGCAGCAGCTTTTGCGGCAGAGGAAGTTGGGATTGATTTAGAGCATTTCAGAGAGCAGGGGGAAAAGATTGCAGCACGATTTTTTTCAGAGGAAGAACAGGCACTGATAAAGAAACAGCCGGATAGTTCTTCGTTTACAAGAATCTGGACGCGCAAAGAAAGCTATGTAAAAGCAACCGGAGCAGGGATAAAGACATCATTTCCTTCTTTTTCCACTGTGGAAGAGCTGGTAAAACAGACGGAGACAGACGATAATTTTTATCTGAAAAGCTATGATGTGATTCCAGAATATTGGCTGTCTGTCTGCACGAAAGGAAAGAAATCTGATTTTACAATAGAAAAAATAGATTTAAGGAACATTTTTTGCTAAAATAAAAAGATAATGTCAGATATGCTTGGCAGTAAAAAGACATGGGGAAAGGAATGATAAGTTTATGTATGATGAGTTGACAGAACAGGATATAAAGAAAATGGAGGAGGAAATCGAGTACCGCAAGCTGGTTGTCAGAAAGCAGGCACTTGAGGCAGTAAAAGAAGCAAGAGCGCATGGAGATTTAAGTGAGAATTTTGAGTATCATGCTGCGAAAAAAGATAAAAATCAAAATGAGAGCCGTATCCGCTACTTAGAGAAAATGATTAAAACGGCAAAAATTATTTCCACAGATTCGGCAGAAGATGAAGTTGGAATGAACAATACGGTTACAGTATATTTTGAGGAGGATGACGAGGAAGAGGTTTACAAAATCGTAACGACTGTCCGCGGAAATTCCTTAAAAAATTTAATCAGTAACGAATCACCGCTTGGCAAAGCACTTTTAGGTCATAAGGTTGGGGATAGAGTAGAAGTGCAGGTAAATGAAGATTATTCTTATTTTGTGGAAATACGCAAGATTGAAAATACAGTAGATGACGGGACGGATAAGCTTCGAAGTTTTTAAGATTATCAGGCAGAGCTTAATTGGGAGAAGAAAGTTTTACTTGATAATGGAGTGGACAAATGCTACAGTAAAAGATGGTAAAAAAGTAGTTGAATGGGGTTTTGCAATGGAAAAAGGTGGTACAAGGGCACAGTTTATAATAATTCCAATATTATTTTTGCTCGTGTCTTTATGTGGTTATTTAAATTCTGGGGTGGAAATTAAAGAAGAAAATTACAGCTATTTAGACGAAGGATGGACAGTTACGGTCAATCAGGACGTGTATGCGGATACAGATTTGTCGGAATTAAAGTTTCCATTAACCAATCGGGGCGATGTAATTGTTATGACAAATAGCCTTCCGAGTGAGTTTATGGAGCATCCGGTCTTAAGAATCTATAATACTTATTCTGATATGAAGGTCTGTCTGGATGGGGAAGAAATCTATCGGTATGGACAGGAAGATTATGATGCAGGAAAAGTAGTCGGTTACGGCTATCATTTTGTTGACCTTCCGGCAGATTATACAGGAAAAAATATCGAAATTACCATGCGTGTTTCCGAAAATGGTGCATTTTCATTTTTGGAGATTCCAACGATATGTAATGGCAGCTATATGATGCGAGATTTTATTTCTGAAAACCGTCTGGCACTCTGCATTGATATTTTTCTGATGATGTTTGGTATCTGTCTGGCAGTGATTAGCGGTGTATTTATGATTAAAGAGCGTGGAATGAACAGACTTGTCTGTATTGCGCTGTTTTCATTGTGCATCGGAATGTGGTCTTTGTGCAGCTATGATACCATTACAATTTTTACATATAACTTAACCAGAAAAGCATATCTGGGATTTGCATCATTATATCTTGCACCTGTATTTTTATTTGCATATTTCTGGGACGATATCAAAAAGAGAGGCTGGAAAAGAAGAGGCATTGTTTATCGTGTCCTGTTTTTTGTACAGCTGGCGTTTGTGGCGACTGCATTTATTCTGCAGGGATTGAATGTGATTCATCTGTGCGAGGTGCTGATTATTAACCATGTGTTAGATGCATTGTTAGCGGCTTTTCTTATATATATGTTTATTCATGACATCAAAAAACGCAAGTTTGAGAATCCTGTTTTGTTTGCAGGCATTATGATTCTCGTGGTGTTTATGATATACGATATTGTGCGCTATAATGTGCAGAAATATGGCAATGTCATGGTAAAAACACATTTCAAGAGCACATTATACCTAGGGGCATTGATTTTTGTATTGTCTTTGATAGTGGATTTCTGTTTTGGAATTGCGAAAACGTTATACAGCACAGCTGCAAGCGAAGCCTTGGAAAAGATGGCATACACCGATGAATTGACAGGGCTTGCAAATAGAAGACGCTGCGAAGACTTTTTTGATGAACTCGATAAAAATGAACACAACTATGTTGTGTTTGGATTCGATTTGAACAATCTGAAAGTGGTGAATGACACATTCGGCCATGATGAAGGTGATATATTTATTAAAGAATTTGCAAACGTTTTAGACAGTGTTTATGGAAAACATGGTTTGGTAGGACGTATTGGTGGTGATGAATTTATCGTCATGATAAAGGATGCTGCCAAAGTAGAAGTAAAAGACCTGATTGACAAAATGAATGAACAGATTGATAAGAAAAATCAGGAAAATCATAAATGGAAAATTAGCGTAGCGTATGGTGTCTGTGCGGCATCAGAGGGCGGTGTGAAAACTTCGCGCTATGCATATAAGGTTGCGGATGAGCGAATGTACCGCAATAAATTTGAGATGAAGGAATGTATAGGACATGAATAAGAAGAAACAATGGAGTGCTTCCTCTGTAATACTTTTGATAATTGGACTTGGATTGATTGTGGGAGCACTTGCATTACTTGTTCCGACGTTATTAGATTATAAGAAGTCAAATGATACTTATGAGCAGTTAAATGATACCTATGTAAAAGTGGATGAGACAGAAGATATACGTGCGGACATTACACTAGAGGAGATAAATCCAAACTGGTGGTACGAAGATGTAGATATTGATTTATCGGGCATCCAGCAGGTGAATTCAGATGTTGTAGGCTGGATTCGATTTGATAACATTGAAATTTTAAGTTACCCGATTCTTTATTCCGGGGATGATGAAAAGTATTTAAGAACAGATATTTATGGGAATCATACAACGGCAGGCTGTATTTTCCTTGAAGGAGCAAATACCTCAGATTTTAACGATAACCATACGATTATTTACGGACACAACATGCGTAATTTAAGCATGTTTGGCAGCCTGAAAAAGTACAAAGAAGAGGGCTTTTATCAGGAGAATAAATATTTTACAATTTATACGAATGATTATGCTTATCGTTATCAGATTTTTGCCTTCCGCGATGTGCCGGAAACAAGCAATATTTATAGCATCGGCTATGGAAATGATGACACATTCCAGGCATTTATTGATGAAATGATACGCACTTCTTATGAAAATACAAAGGTGACACCAACGAAAAATGATAAAATCATAACACTTTCCACCTGCTCGACAACAGGAAACCGTTTTGTTGTACATGCAGTCAGAGTGGATGAACATACCTTAGCCGAATAGAAAATGGAGGAACAGCGAATGAAAAAGCCGGAAGAATTATTACGTTTATTAACTGAGATGTATCGCGAAACAAGAGAAGGAAAGCTTCATTGGAATATTGAGGTACAGACCACAGAAAATAATGATATAGCAGAAAAACCTGTAGAAGTAGAGGATGATGTTGAGTGGGTGATTGACGAATGTTATGTATCCTTTTACTGTAAACGCAAAGGGGAAGATTTCTGCATGATTACTTATGAGATGATTAAAACAGCCGGGGATAAGACAGCAACCACCAATCTGATTTTCCTGCCGCCATTAGGAATTCGTTTGTTTAATCTGCATACACTTCTTCCATACAGTGTGCAGGCATCGAGTGTTTTGGCAAACCAGATACACAAGCTTTGGGAGTTATTAATGGCAATGTATAAGGCTGACCCGGAGAGTGTTCATTTAGAAGTAACAGCAGGAAAACTGACTATCGAAGATTAATGGAAAATACATATAAAAACAATGCGAAGCAGTTGTTTTAGGGAAACCTGAAACGGCTGCTTTTTGGCGTTTTTGGGGAGGAATTTTCCGTACAAAGGCATTTTCGTCATTTTGCTAAAAAATAGCATATGAATTTTGGTGAAGTTTCGTGGTACTAAGGCACTAACAAAACATAATAAACAGCGTCAAATGGTAAAAATAGATAAAGTTTGTGCAATTTTTTCTATGCTTGTTACAATTGATGAAAAAATCTAGCCGTTATATAATAAATTACGAAAAAATGCGAAAACACATAAGAGGAAAGAGTAGCATTAAGAAAAAGAGAGGGAACGAAAATGGAAAGAAAAAAGAAATTTTTCCACAAATCCATTGTAAAAAGAGCATTGAGCTTTGTGCTTGCTTTTGCAATGGTTTTAACAATGGGTGCATTTTCACAGCTTGGCGGAATTGTCGCTAAAGCGGATGATAGCAGCACAAATATTACACTTCATTTCCAAAATTATTGGGGATGGACAACACCAGCAATTCAGTACTGGGGTGGAAGCAGCACTACAGTTACTGGTGCAGCTAGTGAGGCACAGCAGATTAGTGGATGGGGCGATAACGATATGGGTTACGCCTTGACCCAGGAAGATACAGATAATGCAAATGGCTTATATTCTGTAACATTAACTGGTGATTTTGAAGGATTTCAGTTTTTGGATTTGACTGCAGATACGAATGGAACGCATAATGCGACTGGTACTGTATCAAACGATTATATGGCGCAGTATAATGGCGAAACAGCACAGGATTTATATTATGTTCCAACTGGCACAGATGATGAATTAGTTTGGAAATGGTATACAGATGCAGATTATACAACAGAATTAACAGCACCGGCAGGAACATATACAGGTGACTGTACAGTCACATTACATTATAACAATAGCAGCAACTGGAGCAGTGTGAATCTGTATATGTGGGACGGCAGTGGAAACAATCTGCTTGGTGATTGGCCAGGAGCTGCGATGACAGCAGATACAGAAAAGGCAGGATGGTATACAACACAGGTTCCAACAAGTGGTATATCAAAAGTAAACTATATTTTCAATGGTAGTGGTGGTCAGACAGGAAATCTTTCTAGTGATATTACTGGTGAGACATTAGAAATCTGGTATGATAATGATACTGTTTTAACAGAAGCACCGGATTCTTGGACAAATGCTGAAGCACCAGGAGAAACTCCAGAAGCACTATCCTTTACAAATGCAACAATTACGATGCATTTTGAAAAACCGGCTGACTGGGATGAAGTATATGCATATATTTCAGAGGGTTCAGGCTGGAATGCAATTAGCGGATATGCATATGCAGGTACATGGCCTGGGGCAGAAGTAGAAGCTGATGCACAAAATGCTGGTTGGTATAGTTTTACAATTACAATGGCTGTAAATCAGTTTAATCTGATTTATAACAATAACAGTGGTTCACAGACAAGTAATATTCAGTTTACACCAACAACAGAAACAACAGAAAAATGGGTAACATTAGGAACTGATACAGTAATTTCTGATACAGCACCAACTGGTTGGGTTAGCGGTACAAGCAATGCGCCAATTGCCCCAAATGCAAACAGCGCATTCACAAGCCCTGTTGTAAATAGTGATAACACAGTAACTGTTACTTTAGACGCAACAGGAACTTATGCAAGTGCAACAGAGGTTCTTTTAATGGGAACATTAAATGGAACAGACTGGACAACTGGACTTGCAATGGAAAAAACTTCAACAGAGAATGGAGATGTATTTACAGTAACAACTCCGGTACAGTCTCCAGGTGTATATGAATATAAATTTAAAATTGATGGTAGCAAGTGGATTATTGACCCATTGAATTCACAGGTGGGTTCAGGTTCAGACCCAAACAGCATAGTTGTAATTTCCGGTCTTGCAGATAAATCTATGGATGTTGCAAGAGGAAAGAGCGTTGCACTTCCAGAAACATTAAGCTTTTATGATGCAGATGGAAACGCATCCGATGTTGCAGTAACTTATTCTTTAGAGGATTCTTCACTTGCAGATACTGTTACAATTTCTGATGGAAATGTATTAGTTGCAGCAGGCTCTACAGTGGAAACAGTTGTATTAGTTGCAACATATGGAACATATACTTCCAAAGTAACTCTTTCTGTAAAAGATAAGACATATACTTATCATATTTATTACTTTGACCATACAGCTTCCCACATGGCAACAGATGCGGCAGATATCTGGGCATGGGAAAAAGATGGTGCAAACATTGGAGCAGTAGCATTCACTTCTTTAGAGACATTAAGTGATGGAAACCAGTGGTTAAAAGCAGACTTAACAACATCTGCAGCATCTCTTGGTTTAATTCCTCGTTCAAAGGGTGAGTGGAGCTGGCAGACAACAGACCACTATTTTGAAAACACAAATGATGCAGAAGAATGCAATATTTATATTGTAAATGGTGATTCAAAGACATATTCAGAACTTCCTGAAATTAAGGAATTAAGAGAACGCTATGTCGTTGTTGAATATGATAGAACAGCAGGTGACTATGATGGATGGAATATCTATTCATGGAACACAGGTATCACAAGTGAAACAGAAATTTATACAGAAGAAATTAATGGAAAACGTTATATCACAGTTCCAGTAGCTGATTATGATATTGATTTCACATTAGAATTCTGTATGAGAAGAACAGAAAGCGAAGAGAATGCATGGGCTGAAAAAGATGGTGGTGACCACTATATTAAAGTTCCAGCAGACCAGACAGTAGTAAAAGCAAAATTTGTTCAGGGAGAAGGCGTAACAGAAATTCTTCCATACAACACAGGATATGAAATGGATGGAGCAAATGACGCAATTCATTTCTACTATCGTGACGATACATTATTTAAAGCTTGTACTTTAAATACCTTAGAAGGAAAAGTTCAGGTTGTTGTCAATGGCACAACTTATGATATGTCATATGATGCAGAAAATGAGCGTTTCTTCTATGATTACAAAGGCTTAGTAAATGGTGATTATCAGTATCATTACATCGTAGATGGCACAGATGTATTAGATGCATTTAATGCAAAGGTAACAGATGATAAGAAGAATTCTATTCTTACTTACAAAAAGTATTCAGTAGGAATTAATGCTTCTGTATTATATGCTTCTATGGATTATAACGATAACAATGTTTTAAGCGTAAGCTTTACAGGTGATGAAGCTTCTGCAATCACAACAGAAGAAATCGAAAGCATTCAGGCAGATTTATCTGCACTTGGACTTGGAACAATTGATATTCAACCAGAATTAATGAAAGCAACAATTGCCTGCCTTGAAACAACAGCAGCAGGTCAGAAAGCAATTCCAGTTACTGTAAAAGATACTTATGGTAATGTTTATACAGCAAACGCAGAAGTAAAAGTTACAGAGCGTGTGAAAGCAGCAGATGACTTTGACTGGGATGAAGCAATTATCTACTTTGCAGTTACAGACCGTTTCTTCGATGGAAGCGATGCAAATAACAGCGGCGTAGATAAAAACGGAAGCTTAAGCTATCATGGTGGCGACTTTGCCGGATTAAATGAGAAATTAGATTACTTAGATGAACTTGGTGTTAATACAATTTGGATTACTCCGATTGTAGAGAACTCAGATACAACAACAACCAAAGATGGAGAAACAATTGAGTCTACCGGTTATCATGGATACTGGGCAAGTGACTTTACAAAATTAAACAGCCATCTTGGAACAGAAGCAGAATTTTCAGCTCTTCTTGAGGCAGCTCACGAAAGAGGAATGAAAATCATGGTAGACGTGGTTATCAACCATGCCGGATATGACACAGAATCATATTTTAACAGTGTATTAGATGGTGTTACAATGATTCGTACATCAGACAATACAGTAAGCGGAAGTGATGTTTACGCATCCTTAGCAGGTTTACCAGACTTCGTAACAGAAGACGAAGCAGTAAGAAATCAGCTTATCGAATGGCAGACAGACTGGATGGATAAATTCGATATTGATTATTATCGTATCGATACTGTAAAACATGTAGATTATACAACATGGGCAGCATTCAGAAACTCCCTTGCAGCAGTAAATCCAGATTTCAAGATGATTGGTGAATATGCTGGTGCTGGTTATGCAAATACAGCAGGCGAGCTTGGAACAGGAACAATGGATGCACTTCTTGACTTCGACTTCAACGATTTTGCTCAGAAGTTCGTAGGTGGTGACCTTGCAACAGTAGAAAGCTCATTAGTAAAGAGAAATACAAGCATTAACAATACTGCAACCATGGGTTCATTTATCGGAAGTCATGACGAAGATGGTCTTCAGTATAAATTAATGAATGAAAACGGAATTGCAGAAGAAGAAGCATTAAATCTGATGAAGGTTGCAGCAACCTTACAGATTACCGCAAAAGGACAGCCAGTCATTTATTATGGTGAAGAGATTGGACAGACTGGTGCAAACAACTACCCATACCAGACAAACCGTTATGATTTCGACTGGAGTGAGCAGGAAGCACAGCAGACTGATAACAGCAGTATGTACAATCATTACAAGACATTACTTTCTATCCGTAATGAATATACAGATGTATTTGCAAAAGGAACTAGAAGTACTGTAGCAGTATCCAACGAAGAAGGATACGATATCGTTGCAAGAAGCTATGATGGAACAACATTATATGTTGGTATGAACATCAAATCAGAAGCAAAAGAAGTAGTTATTCCGGTAAGTGGTGATGCAGATAGCGTATATACAAACCTTTACGATGGAGCACAGTATACTGTTGCTGCTGACCAGACAATTACAATCAGCATCCCTGCTGCAAAAGACGGTGGAACAGTAATTCTTACAGCGAAAACTGCATCAGAAGGCGATGATGATGTAGTAGAACCGGATGATGGCGACAGCGATGATGGCGACAGCGATAATAGCGACAGTGATGATGACAAAGACAGCAGTGATAACGACAGCAAGGATGATGACAAAGACAGCGATAGCGACAGCAAAGATGATGACAAAGACAGCAATAATGACAAAGATGATGACAAAGAAGATGTTACAGCAACAGTAACAGTTGTAAAACCAGAAAATATCATCGAAGAAATTGTTGAATCTGCAACAGGTCAGAAACTTCGTAAATTAATTAGTGAAGCTGGTTATGTGATTACAGGTGCTATTGATGTAATTACAGAAGGTATGAGCTTTGAGGTAGAACTTCCAAAGACTGATTCGGACCTTTACAAAAAAGCAGCAGAAGCAATGAAGAGTGTGAAACAGTGTATTCAGTTTAAGGTAATTGAGATTACTTTATATGATGCAAATAAACAGGAAGTACACGAATTAAGTGATTATGTTCAGGTTTCACTTCCAATTCCAGCAGGCTTTACTGTAAATGACGGAGAACAGATTGTTGTATACCGTCTGGCTGATAATGGAGAGTTAATTAAGTGTAACACAACCGTAAGCAACGGAGTTATCACATTTGAGACAAATCATTTCAGTACTTTCATCATTTCACAGGAAGGAATCAGTGGTGCACCAAACACATCTGATAACATGGCAGGCTTTGCATTTGCAGGAATTATCATTTTACTTGCAGGAGCAGCATTTGTAGGATTTTCTTACAAAAAAAGAATTGTGAAATAATTTAAAAGAAGATAAAAGAACAGCCGTATCTGTATGAGAAGTACAGATACGGCTGTTTTGTGTTGTTGGAACGATTGTTTCTTCATTGCGTAGAATGGCAGTTTGTGTATGGTTGACATTAATCAATGTTTTTTTGAATTTCTTCAATAGAGCATCCATGCTTTAACACAAGCGTTTTTAAATCTTCAAATTCCGGTTTTTCCTTTTCGACACCATAACCGGAGCTTTTTTTCACACGCACCTCACCATATGGAGATGGATGCGATTCGAGGGTCGATGCTAACTTAGCACGCTGATAGGTCTGATAGCGGACACCTCTTGTGGTTGTATGTAAGAACAAAAGTCCGGTGAATTTTTCCCGGTCAGCGGTATTGCATAAACAGGTGAGTAAAATACCGGGACGATTTTTTTTCATTTGAATAGGAGTGACATAAACATCAAGTGCGCCAGCTGCAATTAAAATTTCAGTCGCGAGTCCAATTGCTTCACCAGTCATATCATCTAAGTTGCAGGAGATGCCAAGAATGGTGTCGTCACTTGGAAAGCTGTCTGCTTCAAAGCTGTCGCCGGAAAAAATACGGACGCAGTTTGCAATATGAAAATCCTTTGTTCCCATACCATAACCGATGACATCTGTTGAAAGAACAGGCATGGATGAGAATTTTTTGACATAGTATTTTAAAATAGCAGCACCGGTAGGTGTCAGTAATTCACTTGCAATAGAGCCTGTGTAGTGCGGGATTCCTTTTAATAACTCTGCGGTTGCAGGAGCTGGTACAGGAAGCACGCCATGTGCACATTTCACAAAGCCATTTCCAACATGCAGCGGAGAGCAGCAGATATTTTCTGCATCAATCAGATAAAAAAGCAGGGCACAGCCGCAGACATCTGCAATCGCATCTAAACTGCCAACCTCATGAAAATGAATCTGCTCTAATGTGGTTTTGTGAACTTTTGCTTCTGCTTGGCCAATGGATTGATAAATCGCAGAGGCATCTTTTTTTACCTGTTCCGGGAGTGAAAAGCTTTCAATCTTTTCTAGGATGGCAGGGTAGGAAGCGTGCTCATGTGAGTGATGATGTTCAGACTCACTATCGTGAGAATGATGATGTTCATGTGTATGTTCTTCTTCTGTGCCATGAACCAGTACATGCATTTTTGTTCCATGAATGCCGCATTTTTCCGTTGACTCGGCAGAAATGGAAACATCATAATCTGCAAAAACGCGGTTCATTGTTTCTAAAAATAAATCCTTCTGTTCACATATTTCATATAAAGCTCCCATTAACATATCCCCGGAAGCACCCATATTACATTCGATGTATAACGTTTTCATAAAAAATAACCATGCCTTTCTTTTGAGTTTGGATGATTCAGCCGCCGATATGGTTAATCATACTGGCAAGATAACCTGCACCGAAGCCATTGTCAATATTGACAACAGAAACACCGCTTGCGCAGGAATTTAACATAGAAAGCAGAGCGGATACGCCATGAAAGCTTGCGCCATATCCGACACTGGTTGGAACAGCAATTACCGGGCAGTCTGTTAAACCGCCAATAACACTGGCAAGAGCACCTTCCATTCCTGCAACAGCAACAATCGCAGTCGCGGTACTTAATACTTCCATATGGGAAAGAAGCCTGTGGATTCCGGCAACGCCTACATCATAAAGGCGGATGACCTCGTTTCCAAGAACTTCTGCGGTTAGTGCAGCTTCCTCAGCAACCGGAATATCACTTGTTCCGCCTGTTGCAACAACAATATGCCCTTTTGCTGTTACATGCTCTACGCGGTTTACAATGCCGATTTTTGAGATTTTATCATAAAAAAGAGAAAAGCGCTTGGAAAGATACTCTGCGGATTCCTCGGATAATCTTGTAATGAGAATATTTTCCTGACTGTGCTTTAGCATACTTTGAATAATGCCTTCCATCTGCTCACTGGTTTTAGAAGCACCATAAATAACTTCCGGTGCGCCCTGACGGACTTCCCTGTGATAGTCGACTTTTGCATAGCCTAAGTCTTCAAAAGGAGAAAGCTTTAGTTTATCATAAGCTTCATCTGCTGTGATATTGCCAAGCTCTAGTTCTTTTAAAATTTGTTTTGTGTGTTCGTTCTGCATGCTGCCTCGATTCTCAAAACTAATAAAATAGTCTGATATAAAAATATTCTTTCTTTTATTATACAAAAGAGTAGAATATTTTGCAAAAAAAATAAGCTTTTTTTACAACTGCGTGTCTTGATTAATATTTCTAGTTCCGTTACAATAAAAAGTGAGATTAAAGTACACTAGAATACATTGGGCGGTGAAGGTTTGAAGAAGAGCAAATATATAGATACGAAATCCTTAAAAAACGGAATGAGAGTTGGTGAAATGGTCTATGATAGGCGTGGCAGGATGCTGTTAGCAGACGGCGTGGTTTTAGATGATTTTATGATTCAGGCATTACCAAAGCTTGGGGTTTCAGGTGTTTATATAAATGGACACGAGGACTACGAAGAGCAGGAAGTAGTCATTCCGGAAGCAATACAGGAAACGATTGAGAAGAATCGTGTGGAGGACTGTGCAAAAGTACAGCTGACAGAAAGTGTAAAAGAACGTATTGTAGAGGGAATCCAATATATATTCAGCAATACAGAGTCAGAGCATTTTATGAATGCAGCCAACAGCATCACAACGGATTTAGTGAAAGCAATTTCAGAAAATGATGCAGTGGCAGTAGATATCAGCAGATTGAAAGTAAGTGACGAATATACATTTAAACATAGTGTGGATGTTGCTACAATTGCTATGATTATTGCGAAAAAGCATGGCATGACGGAAAAAGAAGTTTATGAGCTTGGAATTACAGGGTTGTTGCATGATATCGGAAAATCCAAAATTCCAACTGAGATTTTAAACAAACCGGGACGGCTGACAGAAGAAGAGTTTGCATTGATGAAGCAGCATACACTGTTTGGCTTTGATTTACTAAAAGATGAAAAACTCCCGGAATGCGTACTGCAGGGAGTATTGCAGCATCACGAAAAACTCGATGGTACAGGCTATCCGCATGGCATAAGCGGTGGTGAAATCAGTCCTTTTGCAAGAGTGATTTCAATTGCAGATATTTATGATGCACTTGTAACGGTGCGTCCGTATAAGGATGCTTTTTCACAGCGCGATGCAGTAGAAATGATTATGTCAATGACGAGCGGACTTGATATTGATGTAATGCGAAGCTTTTTGGGAAGTGTCATTTTATATCCGGTGGACAGCATTGTGAACTTAAGCAATGGCGAAAAGGCGAAAGTAGTAGAAAATCATAGTAATAATATTTTACGCCCGACGGTAGTAGGACTTATCACTGGAAAAATATATAATTTAGCGGAAGATTTAAGCTGTGCAAGCATTATTATCCAGTAAGGCTTGCCAGGCAAATGAATGGAGAAAATATGATTCGATTTAATTGTGATTATACAGAAGGATGTCATCCGGCGATTTTAGAAAAACTTGCAGAGACTAATATGGAGCAGACGAGCGGTTACGGGACAGATGAGCATTGTAAACATGCGGCTGAACTGATAAAAAAGGCTTGTCAGGCGGAGCATGCAGAGGTGCATTTTTTAGTCGGAGGGACACAGACAAATGTTACGGTAATTTCGGCTGCATTAAAGCATTATCAGGGCGTGATTACAGCGGCAACGGGACATATCAATGTTCATGAAACAGGTGCATTAGAAGCGTGTGGCCATAAGTGTTTAACAATAGAATCCCCGGATGGAAAGCTAAGTGCAGCGCAGATTGCAGCATATGTAGATGGTCATTTTGCAGATGGCAGCGCAGAGCATATGGTACAGCCAAAGATGGTTTATATTTCTAATCCAACAGAACTTGGAACGATTTATAAAAAGGCAGAATTAGAGGCAATTTACCGCGTTTGTAAAGAACGAAACGTCTATCTGTTTATCGATGGTGCGCGTCTTGGTTATGGACTGATGTGCAGGGAAAATGATTTGACGCTTGCAGATATTGCAGCCTGTTCCGATGTTTTTTATATTGGAGGAACTAAGGTGGGCGCATTGTTTGGAGAAGCAGTCGTGATTACCAATGAGGAATTAAAAACAGATTTTCGTTATAACATCAAACAGCATGGCGGAATGCTTGCAAAAGGCCGTCTGCTTGGAATACAGTTTGAAACTTTATTTGAGAATAACCGTTATTTTGAGATTGCAGCACATGCAGCCCAAATGGCAGAGAAAATCAAAGACGAATTGACGGCACTTCATGTTCCGTTTTTATTAGATTCACCGACAAACCAGCAGTTCCCAATTTTATCGAATGCAGTATTAGAGCAGTTGAAGGACAAATATGCATTTGAATATCAGGGAAAGGCAGATGAAACACACAGTATTGTGCGTATCTGTACCAGCTGGGCAACAAAAGAAAAAAATGTCGACTTACTGCTGGAAGATATAAAGAAATTGTTATAAGATAGGGACGCAACCTAAATTTTGGAATTTAGGCTGCGTCCCCAAATTTCGAAAAAAAGGCTGCGTCCCTAGATTTCGTTTGTTTGATAAAAGGAGTGGAAGACTTATGGCAGAAAAAAAGAAAATACTGCTGATTGCGACTGGCGGGACAATTGCATCCAAAAAGTCAGACAGTGGGTTAAAGCCTCAGATTACACCAGAAGAACTTTTAGGTTACATTCCGAGTGTGCAGGAATTTTGTGATGTCAGTGTTGTGCAGATTTTAAATATAGATAGTTCCAATATGGAGCCGCAGCATTGGAAGTTGATGGTACATACCATTCGTGAAAATTATGAGAAATATGACGGTTTTGTCCTTGCACATGGAACAGATACGATGGCATATACAGCCGCAGCGCTTTCCTATATGATTCAGAATTCTGCAAAACCGATTGTAATTACCGGGGCACAAAAGCCGATTGATATGGAGATAACAGATGCCAAATCAAATCTGATTGACAGTTTCTTATATGCGTCGGATGACAAGTCGCAGGGCGTACAGATTGTTTTTGATGGAAAAGTCATTGCCGGAACACGTGCCAAAAAGGTACGCTCCAAAAGCTATAATGCTTTTTCAAGCATTGATTTTCCATGCCTTGCAATGATACAGGATATGAATATCATGCGTTATATTCCAATGCTTCCATTTGAGGAAGAGGTGCGTTTCTACGAGGAACTGGATGAGAATATTTACCTGATGAAGCTGATTCCGGGCATTAAGCCTGCGATATTACAAAGTATTTTTGAAAATTATGACTGTATCGTTGTGGAAAGCTTTGGCGTGGGTGGTATTCCAAAATCAATCGCAGATGATTTCTATCGTCTGTGTCAGGAACACCCGGATAAACTTGTTGTTATGGCAACACAAGTAGCGCATGAGGGCAGTGATATGACTGTTTATGAGGTTGGCCATGACATGAAAAAATACTGCCGCTTCCTAGAATCTTACGATATGACATTAGAATCCGTTATTGCAAAAACGATGTGGATACTTGGCAGCAAAGAAATTTCTAAAGAATCCATTGAAGATACCTTTTACAAGAGCATCAACTACGATGTCATCTTTGGAAAAAATAGAAAATGCTAATCACAAAATCTTATTTAGAATTGTATCACGCCATAATTAGCAGTATCAAAAGATTATGCCATTCGCTTTGATTCTTTCGACAATAAAAAGTTTGGAGAACGTGTCAAAAAACCTGAAATTCTACTGCGTTTTCCGATGAAATCGTTTTCTTTTATGTCCGCTCAAGGTCTTTACGCCCACAAAAAGTGTTCGCATGGAAAAGGAAATTTGCGTTTCTCAGGTTTCTTAGTACATCTTACAGGGCAGCTTTGACAAAACGGAATCCGGCGGACGCAGGAGAACATTACGTGAATTAAAAAATAACGTAACGCCCTCCTTTGCGGTAGCCGGATTCTAATATCGACTTTGCCAAAGCTGCCCTGCTAGATGTACTTGAAAGCTGTAGACCGAAATTTCCGTTCCAATGCGGACACTTTTTGATTGTGGGTGTAAAACGCGTGAGCGGACACAAAACGTTTATTCATCGGAAAACGCAGAGAATTTCTAAGTTTTTATCCAACGTTCTCCAAACTTTTCCTTGCAAAAGAATCAATGCGAATGTTTAAAGGTTCTGATACTGCTAAATATGGCGTAATAAAAGCTGTGAAAAGATTTTGTGACAGCTTTTTTAGTGAGTTTTTTTATTGATGTAATTTGTTTTGTATTTGGAGTACATGATTTTCTGGCTGCTGTATAGTCCGAAGTAGCCGGAGAGCATGTAGCTGAATGCGATTGCAAGTAAAAAGTATGGCATTCCTTCATAGCCGAACAGCTCAAAGCTGATAAGCAGTGAAGTGATTGGGCAGTTGGTAACGCCACAGAAAACAGAAGTCATTCCAATGGCTGCGCATAAGGATGGCGAGAAACCGATAATATTTCCAAAGAGACAGCCAAAAGCCGCACCAACAAAGAAAGAAGGAACGATTTCGCCGCCCTTAAAGCCTGCACCAATCGTTAATGCAGTAAAGATAATTTTTAACAAAAAGGCTTCCGGACGGACAGTGCCTTCCATACAGCGTGCAATGACATTCATGCCTGCACCATTATAAGTCTGGTCGCCGACAAGCATTGTCAGTACAATAATAATGCATCCGCCTGCAAAAATGCGTGCATATGGATTTTTAAAAATATGTTTGTACAAATGTTCTGTCTGATGAAGCACCACACAAAAGAAAATACTTACCAGTGCACATAAAATTGCAAGTCCTGATATGGTTACTGCAGAAGAAACAGTAAAAGCAGGAATTTTCTGAAGCAGGAAAGACTCCTGTCCAACACCAAATGACTGTGCGAAGCCAAAGGCAACCAGAGAAGAAACGACACATGGAACTAATGCAGAGTAGTGCATAATCCCGACAGTGACGACCTCCATAGAAAAAATAGCAGCAGCCATTGGCGTTCCAAAGAGCGTGGAGAATGCAGCACTCATGCCGCACATAATCATCACATGTTTATCCTTTTCATCAAATCGGAACAGCCTTCCAAGACCATTTCCAAGACTTCCGCCCAGCTGTAACGCAGCACCTTCACGTCCGGCAGAACCACCGAATAAATGCGTAATTAAAGTAGAAATAAAAATAAGCGGTGCCATACGAAGCGGAAGCTCGTCATTTGAATGAATCGCAGAAAGGACAAGATTCGTTCCGGTATCTTTTTCATCATGTAACAGTCGGTAGCTTCCTACAATTAACAGACCACCGATTGGCAGCAGAAGAATCAGCCAAGGGTTTTTCTCACGAAGCAGTGTAACAAGTGACATCCCAAAATAAAAGAGTGTACCAACCGAGCCGACAACAACACCGGCAAGAATCGAGAAGATAACCCATTTAATAGAGGTTTTTAATCTTGTCAGATTGTGTATAATCTTGTGTTTTATTAGTTTTCTCATAAGTAATCTCCTAAAGTAAATACATATCCAATAAAATACTATCATTTTGTAAATGTTTTTACAATAGAGAAGCCCTGCGATTCGTAAGAAGCATTTACGGCATCTATATGGAGGAAAAAACGGGCGGATACCATCAGAAAACACACATAACTTGTGCGAATTACACAAAAACGGCATGCGAAAACTGTTGAAAATATAGAAAACGACGGATAGGGGTTGTAATTCTGGAAATTTTTTGTATAATTAAATCATCAACTGAAAACGTTACCGCAAACATTTCCGGGAATGTTTTCAAATGAAGCAAACCAGTTAAAATAACTGGAAACAAATATTCAGGAGGATGGAAGAATATGAAAAGAAAAGTATTGTCAGTAATGTTGGCTACAGCCATGACAGCAACCTTATTTGCAGGTTGTGGGGGAACAGATGAAGGTGGAGCTGCTGACGCATCTAACACAAACACAAATACAGAGGCTACAGCAGATGATGCAGCAGATGATGCATCTGGTGATGACGCAGCAGCAGCTGGCGGTTCTGTTTACTACTTAAACTTCAAACCAGAACAGGACCAGGCTTGGCAGGATTTAGCAGCAACATACAACGAGCAGACAGGTGTTGAAGTAACTGTTATTACAGCAGCAGATGGTACATATGAGCAGACATTAAAATCTGAAATTGCTAAAACAGATGCTCCAACATTATTCCAGGTAAACGGACCAGTTGGTCTTGCAAACTGGAAAGATTACTGCTTAGATTTATCTGACAGTGCAATTTATTCTCACTTAACAAGTGAAGATTATGCATTAAAAGATGGCAGTGCAGTTTCTGGTATCGCATACGTTATTGAAACATACGGTATCATCTACAACAAAACAATTTTAGAGAACTATTGCACAATGGACGGAGCAGTTGTTTCTTCTGTAGATGAAATCAACAACTTCGCAACATTAAAAGCAGTAGCAGATGACATTCAGGGAAGATTAGATGAAATCAACAGCACATTTAATTATGACTTAAAAGGTGCATTTACATCAGCTGGTATGGATGGTTCTTCTGACTGGAGATTTAAAACTCACTTAGCAAACCTTCCAATTTACTATGAATACAAAGACAAAGGAATTGGTTCTACAGACGCTATCGAAGGAACATACCTTGACAACTACAAACAGATTTGGGACTTATACATCACAGACTCTACTTGTGAAGCTGGATTACTTTCAAGCAAAACAGGTGACGAAGCTGAATCTGAATTCGGTATGATGGAAGCAGTATTCTACCAGAATGGTACATGGGAATATGGTAACCTTACAAACCCAGACAACGGATATCTTGTAACAGCAGATGATTTCAGCATGATGCCAATCTACATCGGTGTTGAAGGCGAAGAGAACCAGGGACTTTGTACAGGTTCTGAGAACTACTGGTGTGTAAACAGCCAGGCTTCTGCAGAAGACCAGCAGGCAACACTTGACTTCTTAGAGTGGGTTATCACATCTGATGAAGGTCGTGATTCTATGGCAAACGTTATGGGATTCACAACACCATTTGATACATTCGCTGATGGTTACACAGCAGACAACTGCTTAATCCAGGCTGACGCAGCTTACACAGCAGCTGGAAAAACACCTGTAACATGGAACTTCTCTACAATCCCATCTGAAACATGGAAAGATGGCGTAGGTTCTGCATTACTTGAGTACGCTCAGGGAACAGGTGACTGGGCTGGCGTTGAAAGTGCATTCGTTGAAGGATGGGCTACAGAATACGCAGCAACACACTAATTTTTAAAAAGTAAAGAAACAATAATAATAGAAAACGGGTGGGCACTTTTAACCCGCCCGTTTTCCATATCAGATGTATCTGAATCATATGAGAGGATGAAAAATTATGGAGAAAGCTATTAAAAAATATTTTCCTATTTTTGCACTCCCAACTTTAGTTGCATTTACAATTGGATTTATAATTCCTTTTATTATGGGTATCTATTTATCATTTTGTGAATTTACAACGGTTACTGATGCAAGATTTGTAGGACTAAAAAATTACATTAGAATCTTTGAAGATTCAACATTTACACACGCATTGTGGTTCACAGCATTATTCACAATTGTGTCTGTAATTGCAATCAATGTACTTGCATTTGCAATTGCGATGCTTTTAACAAAGGGAATTAAAGGAACAAACCTGTTCCGTACTGTATTCTTCATGCCAAACTTAATCGGTGGTATCGTATTAGGTTATATCTGGCAGATTTTATTAAATGGTATTTTAGCAAACTTCGGAAGAACATTAACATATTCTGGTACATATGGTTTTTGGGGATTAATTATCTTAATGTGCTGGCAGCAGATTGGTTATATGATGATTATCTACATTGCAGGTATTCAGAATATTCCAGGTGAATTAATTGAAGCAGCCAAAATTGATGGTGCTACAAACTGGCAGTTATTAAGAAAAGTTACCATTCCAATGGTAATGCCATCTATTACAATTTGTTCTTTCTTAACATTAACAAACTCATTTAAATTGTTCGACCAGAACTTAGCATTAACAGCAGGTGAACCATCTAATAGTTCACAGATGTTAGCTCTTAATATTTATGAAACATTCTACACCAGAACCGGATGGGAAGGTGCAGGTCAGGCAAAAGCAGTAATCTTCTTCCTTATTGTAGCAGTTATTGCTATTGCACAGAATAAGTTGACAAGAAGCAAGGAGGTGCAGCAGTAATGGCAAAAGAAAAAAATGTAGAAAGTCAGGTAAATGCTGCACGTAAAGCAAAACATGGCTGGATTTTAACTTTATTTTTCAGTATTCTTGCAATTGCATGGCTTTATCCAATTTTCCTTGTTGTAATTAACTCTGTAAAGAAAAAGGCATTCATTACAAGAGAACCATTTGCTCTTCCGGATGCAAAGTCGTTCTTTGGATTGACAAACTTTGCCAATGGTATTGAAAAAACAAACTTCTTTTCAGCAGCAGGAAACTCTGTAATTATTACAGTAGGCTCTGTAGCAGTAATTATTATTTGTACTTCAATGTGTGCATGGTACATTACACGAGTAAAAAATAAACTGACAAATGGTATTTATATGCTTTGTCTGTTTTCTATGATTGTACCATTCCAGATGGTAATGTTCTCATTATCAAAAATTGCAAATATGCTTCATTTAAGCAATCCAGTTGGAATCATCCTTGTATACTTAGGATTTGGAGCAGGAATGGCGGTATTTATGTTCTGTGGTTTCGTAAAGAGTATTCCACTTGAAATCGAAGAAGCTGCCATGATTGATGGCTGTACACCAATACAGACATTCTTCCAGGTTGTATTTCCAATTATGAAGCCAACCACAATTACGGTTGCAATCTTAGAAGCAATGTGGATTTGGAACGATTACCTTCTTCCATATCTGGTACTTGATTTGAAAAAATACAAAACAATTCCAATCGTTGTTCAGTACTTAAAAGGCGGCTATGGTGCTGTTGACTGGGGAACAATGATGGCAATGCTTGTATTGGCAATTATCCCAATTATTATTTTCTACGCAGCATGTCAGAAATATATTATCGAGGGTGTTGTTGCCGGAGCAGTAAAAGGATAATAATGTACTTGTTGGCAAGGGTTTAACCCTTGCCACTTGTGTAAACGAGGATAAAAATTTCTATTATCTGATAGAAGAAGAGTGACCAAAAGACTATGTGAATATGCTTTCAGAGAAGTGGAATTTGTGATATAATATTTGTTGAAAATTTACAAAAATGCAAAAATTACGAAAAAAAACGAAAAAATAGTAGACAGGAACGAAAAATATGGTTACGATAAAGGATATAGCCAGGGAGTCAGGATATTCTATTAGTACAGTTTCCAGAGTTCTAAACCACAGAAACGATGTTAGCCCCGAAGCAAAAAAGAGAATAGAAGAAGTTGTTGAGCATTTTCATTTTGTGCCGAACAACAATGCAAAGCATTTAAAGCAGAATAATACAAAGGCAATCGGGATTTTGGTAAAAGGTATTTCCAATATGCTTTTTTCAAGCATCGTGGAGGAAATCCAGCAGATGATTGAGAAAACCGATTATACACTGGTGGTTTCCTATATTGATGAAGATGAAAATGAGGTTGACCACGCAGTACATCTTTGTGCAGAGCGCAAGCCGTTAGGCTTATTATTCTTAGGCGGTAATCCTGCATATTTTAATGAAGGATTTGCAAAAGTGGATGTACCTTGTGTTCTGGTAACAAACCGGGCACATGAGGTAAGTTTTGATAATCTTTCGAGTGTGGCAACAGATGATATTGCTGCAGCAAAACGTGCAGTGGATACACTTTTTGAAGCAGGACATACAGAAATCGGAATTCTTGGTGGTAATGTAGAGAAATCTCACACCAGCCGCCAGCGTTTTCGAGGATGTTTAGAGAGCTTTAAAGAGCATAATAAAGAGTTGGATTTAGACCTTTGTTATGAAAAGGCAAGATTCTCTTTTGACAGTGCTTATCGGGCGATGCAGCGTCTGATAAAGAAATACCCGGACATCACATCTGTGTTTGCGATGTCTGATGTGATGGCGATAGGCGCGATTCGGGCACTTCGTGATATGAACTATCGTGTTCCGGAAGATATTTCCGTAATTGGTTTTGATGGAACGGAGCTGGCAGAATATTATAATCCGAAGCTTGCCTCAATAAAACAGCAATACAAAACCCTTGCGACCAGAAGCGTAGAAATACTATTTGGTCAGATTGAATTAAAAAAGGACCCGGTTCATGAAATCGTTCCTTTTGAGTTTGTAAGCGGTGAAAGTATTCAAAATATCAAAAAATAAGAATCATGAACAATTGTTACATGATTCTGTTGAAAGTCAACTAGGAGGAACGTTTGTTATGAGAAGTAGCGGTGTATTAATGCACATTTCTTCCCTTCCATCTCCATACGGAATTGGTACAATGGGAAAAGAAGCAAGAAAGTTTGTAGATTTTCTGGTGAAAGCAGGACAGAAATACTGGCAGATTCTTCCAATCTGTCCAACAAGTTATGGTGATTCACCATATCAGTCATTTTCAAGCTTTGCTGGAAATCCATATTTTATAGATTTAGAGACTCTGTGTAAAGAAAAGCTTCTTACTAAGAAAGAATGCGAATCTTTTCCTTGGGGAACAAACCCAGGTTATGTTGATTTTGGAGTAATGTACGAATCACGTTACAAACTGCTTCGTAAAGCATTTGAACGTTTCATGAAAAATGAGCCAGCAGATTTCAAAACCTTCTGTAAAGAAGAAGCAGACTGGTTAGATGATTACTCCCTTTTCATGGCATTAAAAGATGCACATGACGGAGTAGCATGGTTCGAGTGGGAAAAAGATTTAAAGACAAGAGATGCAGCAGCTTTAGCAAAAGCCAAAGATACATATGCTGATGACATTACATTCTATCAGATGCTGCAGTATCTGTTTTTCAAACAGTGGTGGTCATTAAAAGAATATGTCAACGAAAAAGGAATTGAGATTATCGGTGACGTTCCAATTTATGTTGCAGGTGACTCTGCCGATGTATGGGCAAATCCGGGCCAGTTCTATTTAGATAAAAACTTAGACCCAATCGATGTTGCTGGATGTCCTCCAGATGCATTCTCAGAAGATGGACAGCTGTGGGGCAACCCATTATTCCGTTGGGATGTAATGAAAAAAGACGGTTATACATGGTGGACAAAACGTATCAAAGCAATGTCTAAATTATATGACATCGTAAGAATTGACCATTTCCGCGGATTTGATTCTTATTATGCAATTCCTGCAAAAGATGATACAGCGAAAAATGGTGAATGGAGAGAAGGACCTGGAATGGACCTTTTCACAACATTAGAAAAGAAGCTTGGCAAGTTAAATATTATCGTAGAAGATTTAGGATATTTAACACCTTCCGTATTAAAGCTTGTATCTGATTCAGGATTCCCGGGAATGAAGGTTATCCAGTTTGCATTCGATTCCAGAGAAGGAAGCGATTACTTACCACATACATATCCAGAGCACTGTGTTGTTTATACCGGAACACATGATAACGATACAATTATGGGCTGGATGAAAACAGCTCCAAAGCAGAGCGTGAAGTTCGCAAAAGAATACTTAAATCTTACACAGGAAGAGGGATACAACTGGGGTATGATGCGTGGTGCATGGAGCTCTGTTGGTGAACTTGCAATCGTTCCAATGCAGGATTTACTTGGTATTGGTTCTGCAGGTCGTATGAATACACCTTCTACTTTAGGCGGTAACTGGGAGTGGAGAGCACTTGACGGTCAGATTGACAACAAGCTTGCAAAACGTGTTTACAAATACATGGAAATGTATGGTCGTTTAAATGTAGTAGAAAAAGACGAAGAAGCAGAAACAGAAGAAGTTGAAACTGTAAAAGAAAAGAAATAAATTCTAAAAAGAGAATGAACTTTTTGTTCGTTCTCTTTTTTTGTGCAGTGTTTTAGTTATCATGGAAAGATTTTTCTATATGATAATGGAGATAAATGTTTCTTTTTGTCGAAAAATCTAGTAGAATAGTGCTTATCATAAAATGATAGAAGGTAAAGCAAATGATATATTTTATTATAAACGAACATTCAAGAACTGGAGAAGGAACAGGTATCTGGAAAGAAGTAGAAGCAGAGCTGAAAGAGAGAAAAATCGCATATAAAGCATATGTGACAGAATATCCGGAACATGCATTTCTTTTAGCAGAAGAGATTTCGAGTCTTTCAGATGAAGAGATTCCACTTGTAGTTCTTGGCGGTGACGGTACAATGAATGAAGTCATTAATGGTATCAAGAATTTTGAAAAGGTGCGTTTTGGACTGATTCCAACAGGCTCTGGTAATGATATGGCAAGAGGGCTTGGAATTACAGGAACACCAAAGGAGAATCTGAATAGAATTTTAAAAGCAATAGAAGCAGGAAGTGACGCAGATTATCGGATGGATTTAGGAGAAGTGCGCTGGAAAGGTGGAAAGAGACCAAGACTGTTTGCAATCAGTGCAGGTGTCGGTTTAGATGCAATCGTTTGTAAAAAAGCATTAACCTCCAAACTGAAAAAAGCATTAAATAAAATTCATCTTGGAAAGCTTACCTATATTTTGTTGACAGTACAGACTTTATTCAGCATGAAAACGGAAGACGTGTCAGCGGTGATTGACGGTAAAGGCTCTCGTAATATGAAAAAAGTTATTTTTTCTGCGGCAATGAATCTGCGTGCAGAAGGCGGCGGTGTCCCAATGGCACCACGCGCAGTTTCCAATGATGGAAAATTGTCTATCTGCTGGGCATATGGAATTCCAAAGTGGAGAACGTTTTTCTGTCTGATTCCATTAGTGATGGCAAAACATGAAGGAATCAAAGGCTTTGAAGTCATTAATTGTAAAGAATGTAAGCTTCATATGAAAGAGCCTGTGGTACTTCATGCAGACGGTGAATATTGTGGTGATGTCACAGATGTGGAATTTCGCTGTCTCCCAGCCAAATTAAAAGTAATGATGTAGCAGATAATAAGAGAGTTAGGACGGTGAATTGATTTGGCATATACATATTATCAGCTTACAGTTTTCTTTTTTCTGTATTCCTTTTTAGGATGGATTGGAGAAACAAGTTATGCAACAATAAAAAATAAGAAATTCAGAAACCGCGGTTTCGCATCCGGTCCATTTTGTTATATTTATGGTGTGTCTGGTGTAATTGTTACGGTCATGCTTTATGAACTTCGTGATAACTGGTTCTTTCTGTTTTTAGGAAGTCTTATTATTACCTCGACAGTAGAGTGGTTCACAGGAAAATTATTAGAGCATATGAACCGTAAACGCTGGTGGGATTATTCAGATAGAAAGTGGAATTTTGATGGTTATATCTGTTTACAGAATTCACTTATCTGGGCGGTACTTGGATGGCTGACAGTGAAGTATCTGAATGACTGGTTCTGGATTGCTTATGATTTTTTACCAGAAATTTTAGGAAAAATTCTTATACTGATACTGTTAGGAACAGGTGCGCTTGATATGCTCGCCTCCGTATTTGCGGTTCATCAGAAAAATGGATATGTCAGAAGACTGCGTGTATGGAATTGTTTGTTACAGAAACGTCTTGCAGGGGTTGTGACAAAGTTTGCTAATTACATCACAAAACGTATGGAAAATGCGTATCCTGCGATGGAGCGTACGAATGAGGTCGAAGAAGAAGAAAAAGAAGCGGATAAATGTACGATGGTGCAGCTGTTCTGGCTGTTTGTGATTGGTGCATTTTTAGGAGATATTGTAGAAACGATATTCTGCCGTATTACTGCCGGAGTGTGGATGAGCCGAAGCAGCCTTGTCTGGGGGCAATTTAGCGTGGTCTGGGGAATTGCAATTGCTTTTTCAACGGCATTGTTACATAGAGATATTCATAAGCCGGACGGACATATTTTTGTAATTGGAACATTTTTAGGCGGCGCGTATGAGTATGCCTGCAGCGTTTTTACTGAGATTGTTTTTGGAAAAGTGTTCTGGGATTACAGCGAGATTCCATTTAACTTAGGGGGACGCATCAATCTTTTATACTGCTTTTTCTGGGGCATTGCAGCTGTTGTCTGGCTGAAAAAATGTTATCCAAAGATGATTGGCGTGGTAAACTGGATTTTGGCACATACAAAGCGTTATGTGACGACAATTCTGGCAGTTTTTATGATTGTGAATATGGGAGTGTCCTGCCTTGCACTGGCACGTTATGATACACGTGGAAAAGGAGAAGCGGCAGATTCTTCCTGGGAGCAGATTATGGATGAGCACTTTGATGATGAGCGCATGCAGCGTATTTATCCAAATGCTAAGGTTCAGTAAAAAACTTGTTTTATAGTCATAATGGAAACATCCTTTTCATACATTTAAGTAAGTATGGAAAGGGTGTTTTTTTATGGAGATTAATAATAGAAAAGAATACGATTTATACAAAGATATAAACGAAAGATGCTCTGGTGAAATTTATCTCGGTGTGGTTGGGCCGGTGCGGACAGGAAAATCAACGTTTATCAGACGTTTTATGGAGCTTATGGTGCTGCCATATATGGAGGATGTTAATGCGAAGGAGCGTGCCTTAGATGAGCTTCCGCAGGCGGCAGCCGGAAAAACCATTATGACAACAGAGCCGAAATTTATCCCACAGCAGGCAGCAGAAATCCGTCTGTCTGACCAGACAATGGCGGCAGAAGAGATTCCAATCAAAATCCGTCTAATTGACTGTGTTGGGTTTATGGCAGATGGTGCTGTCGGCCATATGGAAGGAAATGAGAAACGCATGGTAAAAACGCCTTGGTTTGATTATGAAATTCCATTTTCAGAAGCTGCCTCCATTGGAACGGAAAAGGTTATCCGAGACCATGCAACGATTGGTGTTGTAGTAACAACGGATGGCTCGATTGGGGAGTTAGAGCGGAATAGTTACATAGATGCAGAAGAAAAAACAGTCAAGGAACTTCAGGAAATCGGAAAGCCGTTTGTGATTTTATTAAATTCCGAGCTTCCATACAGTGATGAAACAGCAAAGCTTGCAGAAACGCTGCAGGAAAAATATCAGACGACTGTTCTTCCGGTAAATTGCGAGCAGCTGCGAAGAGAAGACATTATCCGCATTTTAGAAAGTATTTTATATGAATTTCCGGTAGAGCAGGTAGCGTTTTATATACCGAAATGGACGGAGATGTTATCCGCAGAGCACCCGGTGAAGGCTGAGATGATTCAAATGGCTGGAAACGTCTTAAAACAGCTTGAGAGGGCAAGAGATGTTTATGCATTGTCCTTTGATGAGAATGAGTATATTTCCAAAGTGAAGATGGATGAACTGGATTTATCCACTGGCTGTGTGCGGATTTATATGGACGTTGCAGAGCAGTATTATTATGAAAATATGAGTGAGCTTTCCGGTGTCGAAGTAAAGGGAGAATACGAGCTGATATCCTTGATTAAGGAGCTTTCTGCACAGAAGGAGGCTTATGATAAGGTTGGCAGTGCATTTGAAGCAGTTCAGATGAAAGGCTATGGTGTGGTTAATCCGGAACTTCGCGATATTAAAATGGAAGAGCCGGTGTTAATCCGTCATGGCAATAAATTTGGTGTGAAAATTAAGGCAGTTTCTCCATCAGTCCACATGATTCGGGCAAATATTGAAACAGAAATTGCACCAATTGTAGGAAGTGAAGAACAGGCAAATGATTTAATCCGCTATATCAGAGAGGGACAGCAGAGCAGTGAAGGTGTCTGGGAGACAAATATTTTTGGAAAATCCATTGGTGAATTAATGGAAGATGGCATCCGAAACAAGATTTCCATGATGGATGATGAGTGCCAGATGAAGTTACAGGATACGATGCAGAAAATTGTAAATGATAATAATGGCGGTATGGTCTGCATTATTATCTAGATGTGAAAAAGAGCCGTATGCTATACCCTTATGAAATAGATGGGGTATAGCACTTTTTTTGTTGAAAGTTTCTTACAAAGTGACTAAAATAAATTTATGAGATGTGATACAAAGGAGCAGCAGAAGATGAAAGAAATCATCAGAGGTTTTTATCAGAAAAAGCATTTTTGGACAAGACTTGTTACCGTAGTAATTGCAGTGATTGTGATGGGATTTGCCTTATCGTGGCTGCTGCTTGTAGATTTGGGGACTGACCCATGTACTTTTATGAATTGTGCGATTGCAGAAAAAATCGGAATGTCTCTTGGCAACTGGCAGGCGTTATTAAATGTCATTCTGCTTGTGATTGTTATTATTTTTGGCGGAAGAAATTTAGGCTTTGGAACATTGGCAAATATGTTTTTGGTAGGCTACAGCATTGACTTCTTTTCATGGTTATGGGGAATGGTGCTGCCGGAAGGCTTATTTGAATCATGGATGGTACGAATTTTGGTTCTTATTCCTGCACTTGTGATTTTTGTTCTGGCGGCTGCGGTTTATATGAATGTGGACATGGGAACTGCACCATATGATGCAATTCCATTGATTATTTCTAAGAAAATATCAAAGGTATCCTTTCGCGTGATACGAATGATTTTTGATTTTTCTGTGATAGCAGTTGGACTATTGTGTGGCGGAGGTCTTGGAATTGTGACAGTTCTTATGGCACTTGCACTTGGTCCTGTTATTGCGTGGGTTGGCAAGGTTATGAGTGAGAAGTTTGATTTTAAGGAATAGAATGAAAACGAATAGAATGGAGGGCATAGAATGAATCCGGTATATGAGAAATTATTAAAATGTTATGAAAGCTGCAAAGCAAACATTGATTTTAAACCAAAGGTGGCGTTGATTTTAGGCTCTGGCCTTGGAGATTATGCAGAGGGCATTAGAGTGGTGTCAACATTAGATTATCATGATATAGAGGGATTTCCGGTGTCAACAGTTCCGGGACATAAGGGAAGATTTATTTTTGGTTATGTAGGTGATGTTCCTGTAGTATGTATGCAGGGACGTGTGCATTATTATGAAGGCTATGAGATGTCTGATGTGGTGCTTCCAACCAGACTTATGAAGATGATGGGAGCAGAGGTTTTGTTTTTAACAAATGCGGCAGGCGGAATCCAACAGGGAATGCAGCCTGGCTCTTTGATGATGATAACCGGGCAGATTGCAAGCTTTGTTCCATCACCTCTGATTGGGGCGAATATCGACGAGCTTGGTGTCCGATTCCCGGATATGAGCCAGATTTATGACCTTGATTTGCAGAAAGTAGTAAGAAAAGCTGCAATGGATTTAGATATTCCATTAAGAGAGGGCACTTATATGCAGTTGACAGGACCACAGTACGAGACACCGCAGGAAATCGGAATGTGTCGTATGCTAGGCGCAGATGCAGTTGGCATGAGTACCGCCTGTGAAGCCATTGCTGCAAAGCATATGGGTATGAAGGTGCTTGGGATTTCCTGTGTAACCAATCCGGCAGCAGGCATTTCCCCAAAACCGCTTTGTCATGAAGAGGTGCAGGAAGCAGCAGATAGAGTTGCACCAATGTTTAAGAAATTGGTAACAGAAACCATTATAAACATTGGTAAAACGTGTTTATCATAGTTTTCACAGGATGGTAGAAAGACAAGGTGGTTTATGAATATTCGATTTTATAACGCAAGGATTCTTATTCCGGCTAAACATCATAAGTTTCAGGTGATAGAGGGCGAACTTTGGGTAAAAGGTGATACTATCTGTTACATCGGGGATGGTACTGATATTTATGAGCAGAATAAAATTTCAGATATGTGCGGCTCGCAGGATGTGATTGTCTGGGAACGTGAGATTGATGTAAAAAGAAATCTTTTAATGCCGGGCTTTAAAAATGCGCATACACATACGCCAATGACTTTTTTGCGTTCTTATGCGGACGACCTTCCTTTGCAGGCATGGTTAAATGAGCAGGTATTTCCAAATGAAGCAAAATTAGCGGGTGAGGATACCTATTGGCTTGCAATTTTGGGAATTATGGAATATTTGACCAGTGGAATTACCACGAATTTCGATATGTATTTTTTACAGCAGCATCATGCAAAGGCATATGTGGATACTGGATTTCGAACGGTCATGGTCAGCGGTTTGAATAATTTTACCGATAGTCTTGCGGCGTTAGAAGAGAATTATTTAAAAATCAATGAAATGAGCGAGCTGACGAATTACAGGCTGGGATTTCATGCGGAATATACCACTTCCAAAGAATTAATGGAGGGCTTGGTAAAGCTTGCAGAAAAATACAAAGCGCCTGTCTGGACGCACAATTCAGAGACAAAGCGCGAAGTGGAAGAATGTAAGGCGCGCTGGGGAAAGACACCAACGCAGATAACGGACAGTCTGGGAATGTATCAGTATGGCGGCGGTGGTTATCACTGCATCTGGTTTGATGATAAGGATTTTGAAATCTTTAAAAAGCATGACATGACAGCAGTTACAAATTCGGCATCGAATTTAAAGCTTGCGTCCGGGATTTTTCCCCTCAAACGATTCGTAGAGGAAGGAATTAATGTTGCGATTGGAACAGATGGCCCGGCAAGCAATAACTGCCTTGATATGTTCCGCGAGATGTTTTTAACTTCAGGGCTTGCAAAGCTTTCTGAAAACGATGCCGCCTGCGTCGGTGCAGAAGAGATTTTATATATGGCAGTTACCGGCGGTGCAAAAGCAATGAATCTGCCTGAATGTGACAGTCTGACTGTTGGAAAAAAGGCAGATATTATCATGATAGATTTAAAGCAGCCGAATATGCAGCCGGAAAATAATTTAGTAAAGAATCTTGTATACAGCGGCAGCAAGCAGAATGTGAAAATGACGATGGTAAATGGAAAGATTCTTTATGAAGACAACCGGTTTTCGATTGGATTTGCGCCTGAGGAGATTTATGCCAAGGCAAATGAGATTATAGGCAGAATAAAGAAATAAAGGAGAGGCATCAATGCAGGTAATTTTTATACATCACAGCTGTTTTCTTGTAGAAGTAGATGAGAAGGTCATGATTTTTGACTGGTTTGCAGGAGACAGAGTGAGTGGATTTCAGTTTCGTGGAGTGATTCCGGAATATGAGCCGGATACCCCAATTTATGTATTTGCAAGCCATAAGCATCGTGACCATTTTGACATGGACGTGCTTCATTGGGCAGAAAAATATACAAACATTCATTACATTTTTTCAAAGGATTGTAAAATGACATCGCATTTCCTGACAAAGCATGGTTTCCCAAAAGACATCAGCGAGAAAATCACCTATGTATCAGCAGGCGCAAAATATGAACTTCCGGGAAATGTACAGGTAGAAACGCTTCGTTCTACAGATGCTGGGGTAGCTTTTTATGTACAGACAAATGGTGCTGGAATTTTCCATGCGGGTGACTTAAATGACTGGCAGTGGGAAGGTGCTGGAGGCCTTACAAATGCGAAAATGCAGATGGAATACCGCTCGCAGATTAAACGGATTGCCGGTAAAAATATTAACATTGCATTTGTACCAATGGACTCAAGGCAAAAGGAACGCCAATTTGTGGGATTTGATTACTTTTTGAAAAATACGACTGCAGAATATGTTTTCCCGATGCATATGTGGCAGGATTATTCCGGTATCCAAAGATATATGAGAACATTGCCAGAGCGGAAATTAGAAGAACGTGTGGTAGAAATTTCACATGAGAATCAGGTTTTTGACATTTTAGAAGAGTAAAAAAGCTTCGCGTTTTCACTTGGCGTACACTACGTGCGAGCAATTTTCTATCACGTAAAAAGAAAATATTGGCTGTCAGGGCAAGGTACTTGACGATAAATCGGTATTTGAGATATAATAAGTTAATTATGAAACGGCGGACATCCGTTGTGAATATGAATGTCTGTCAGATGAGAAAGGCAGGATAAGATAATGACATTTATTGCTTCTTTTATTCAGTATGCAGTTGTTTTAATTATTTTAGTTGGAATTGCAATTTTAGGTTTTTTTACAGGTAAGAAGCTGCGTGACCGCAAGGAAGCGAAGAATGCGGAGTTTTATGCGGATTCTGATATGGCAGAGACAGATGAACAGTAGTTATGATTTTAAGAGAATAGCACTGTTTTTTTCTTAAAAATATGATAAAGAAAAAAGCACAAAGCATACCAAGGGGTATCTTTGTGCCAAAATGCATTTTTGGAGGAATTAGTTGTGAGTAAGTTTTACGGAGAAAACGAATTACGAAGAATGTACCTTGAATTTTTTGAAAGCAAGGAACATTTAAAAATGAACAGTTTTTCATTAGTACCACACAATGATAACAGTTTATTATTAATCAATGCTGGTATGGCACCTTTAAAACCATATTTTACAGGACAGGAGATTCCACCTCGTAAAAGAGTGACCACTTGTCAGAAATGTATCCGTACCGGTGATATTGAAAACGTTGGTAAGACAGCAAGACATTTAACATTTTTCGAAATGTTAGGTAACTTTTCATTTGGTGATTACTTCAAGCATGAAGCAATTGCATGGTCTTGGGAATTTTTAACAGAAGTATTAGGATTAGAAGCAGACAGACTTTATCCATCTATCTATGGAGAAGATGATGAAGCGTTTGATATCTGGACAAAAGAAGTTGGTGTTCCAGCAGAGAAAATTACAAGATTTTATCGTGACCCAGTAACAGGGGAATGTGATAACTTCTGGGAGCATGGTGCAGGTCCTTGTGGTCCATGTTCAGAGATTTATTATGACCGCGGTGAGAAATATGGCTGTGGCAAACCAGATTGTAAAGTAGGCTGTGACTGTGACCGTTTCATGGAAGTATGGAACAACGTATTTACACAGTTTAACGGTGACGGCAAAGGCAATTACGAAGAACTTGAAAATAAAAACATTGATACTGGTATGGGATTAGAGCGTCTTGCAGTTGTAATGCAGGATGTAGATTCTGTATTTGATATTGATACCATGAAAGCAATCCGCGATAAGGTTTGTGAATTATCCGGCAAAACATATAAACAGGATGCAATGGATGACGTTTCTATCCGTCTGATTACAGACCATATCCGTTCCTCAACATTTATGGTTTCTGATGGTATTATGCCTTCCAACGAAGGACGTGGCTATGTATTACGCCGTATCATTCGTCGTGCTGCACGTCATGGAAGAATGCTTGGTATTAACGGAACATTCCTTGCACAGTTATCCTTAACTGTTATTGCAGAAAGCAAGGACGGATACCCAGAATTAGAAGAAAAGAAAGACTTCATCTTAAAAGTATTAACACAGGAAGAAGAGAAGTTTAACAAGACAATCGACCAGGGACTTGCAATCTTAGAGGATATGGCAAGCCAGATGCAGGCAAAAGGCGAAAAAGTATTAGCTGGTGCAGAAGCATTCAAGCTTTACGATACTTACGGATTCCCTATGGATTTAACACAGGAAATCTTAGAAGAAAAAGGCTTCACAATTGATGAAGAAGGCTTTAAAGAGGCAATGGAAGTACAGAGAACAACTGCACGTAATGCACGTAAAGTGACAAACTACATGGGTGCAGATGCAACTGTATACGATGAAATTGATGCTGCAATTACAACAGAATTCGATGGATACGATAAATTACAGCTTACTTCCAAAGTATCCGTACTTACAAGTGATACAGAAATCGTAGAAGCATTATCTGATGGCGAAGTAGGAACAATTATCGTAGAAAAGACACCATTCTATGCAACCATGGGTGGTCAGCAGGGCGATAAAGGTATTATCAAAACTGCCGATGGAGAATTTAAAGTAGAAGATACCATCAAGTTATCCGGCGGCAAGGTAGGCCACGTTGGTAAGATGGTAAATGGTATGATTAAATCCGGTGATGAAGTTGAGTTAATCGTAGATGCAGCTTTAAGAAGCAAGACCTGCAAAAACCATTCTGCAACACACTTGCTTCAGAAAGCACTTCGTGAAGTACTTGGTACACACGTAGAGCAGGCAGGCTCTTTCCAGGATAGCGAGAGAACACGTTTCGACTTTTCTCATTTCCAGGCAATGACAGCAGAAGAACTTGCAAAAGTTGAAGCAATGGTAAATGCTAAGATTGCAGAAAGCATTCCGGTTGTAACAGATGTTATGACAGTAGATGAAGCGAAAAAATCCGGAGCTATGGCATTATTCGGCGAGAAATACGGCGAAAGCGTTCGTGTTGTTTCCATGGGAGACTTCTCTAAAGAATTATGTGGTGGTACTCATGTAAAGAATACAGCAGAAATCACAGCATTTAAGATTGTATCTGAAAGCGGTGTAGCTGCCGGTGTACGTCGTATCGAAGCTTTAACAGGCGAGAATGTATTTGCATACTATCAGAACATTGAGAAAGAATTAGAAGAGGCTGCAAAGGCTGCAAAAGCGACTCCAGCAACATTAGTTGAGAAAATCAATCATATGATGGCTGAAATTAAGTCACTTTCTGGTGAACTGGAATCCTTAAAGAGCAAGGCTGCAAAAGAAGCCCTTGGTGATGTTATGGACCAGGTAACAGAAGTAAAAGGTGTGAAATTATTAGCAGCAAGCGTAGACGGCGTAGATATGAATGGACTTCGTGATTTAGGAGACCAGTTAAAAGAAAAATTAGGCGAAGGTGTTGTTGTTCTTGCATCTGCGGCTGATGGCAAGGTAAACTTAATTGCTATGGCAACAGATGGCGCAATGAAGCAGGGAGCACACGCAGGTAACTTAATCAAAGCCATTGCAGGAAAAGTTGGCGGTGGCGGCGGTGGTCGTCCAAATATGGCTCAGGCTGGTGGTAAGAATCCAGCAGGCATTCCAGATGCAATTGCAGAAGCAAAAGCAGCATTAGAGGGACAGATTCAGTAAGGAAAATAAATTTGGCGAAAGAGGGCGTAATCCCTCTTTTGCTTTGAAAAAAATATGAAATTAAATATATTTTTTTCTCAAAGTGGTTGACGAAATAAATTTTTCTGTTATAATATAGTCTAGTGCAAAAATAATACCTTACAGTTGAATATGCACAATACGCAACTGGAGGGAGGTTAGGTGTGAGATAATGTCTAGTGTAATTGTAAAAGAGAACGAGACTTTAGATAGCGCTTTACGTCGTTTCAAGAGAAACTGCGCAAAAGCAGGTATCCAGCAGGAGATTCGTAAGAGAGAACATTACGAGAAACCAAGCGTAAGACGTAAAAAGAAATCTGAAGCAGCAAGAAAAAGAAAATATAATTAATGCACTTGAAGCTACCGTATGTACGGTAGCTTCTTTTTTCGCCTTTAAAGAGTAAGGATTCAGGTAGATAGAAAATATGGAAGGCTTAGCTTTTATGGGAATATTTAATGGATAAAATTTGAAATATTAAAATTTTTTGTTGTTGAATTGTGATAAGGGTAGTAAACTAATTTCTAAAGAGATGGCTTTTTCTTAAATTTTAAAGGGTGTACAAAATAATGGACAATTAAAATCCGCGGTTTAGAAGACTTTAGACAAAATACAATTATTATTTGTTAGATTATGAAAAAAGATTTTGCTTAGGAGGAGAGAAAAAATGTTGGTATATCATGGCAGTACGCAGATAGTGAAAAAACCAGAAATACGAGAAGCAAAATTCAATAAAGATTTTTATTTTGGATTTTATTGTACAATAATGAAACATCAAGCAGAACGCTGGGCAACACGATTTGGAGAAAATGGATATATCAATGTGTATGACTATGCTCCAAATGATAAATTGAATGTATTAAAGTTTGAAACAATGACAGAGGATTGGTTGGATTTTATTGTTGCGTGTCGTTCGGGTCATTCGCATGATTACGATATTGTAGAAGGACCGATGGCTGATGATACAATATATAATTATGTACAGGGATATATTGATGGAAAGTATTCAAGAACTGTATTTTGGGAACTGGCAAAATTTAAACATCCGACACATCAGATTAGTTTCCATACAGAAGAAGCATTAAAAACTCTTCATTATGTGGAAGGAGTAATGGTTTATGGAGAAAAATAATAATGCACTATTTTTTACGTGCAGTTTGATTGAATATATTTCCAGAAAGACTTATAATAAGAGGTCGGACGTAGTTAAAAGTTTGAGTGATGATGTAAAAAGGATTTATAAGTATGCTGATGTTTTTCATTGTGAAACTATTGAAAAAGTAGCAGATGACTTTATACAGAGAAATAATATTAAAAATGGAACATACGATAATATTTCGACGTGTAAATATTTAGTTCCGGATTATTGGGATATAGGGGAAGTGTTTGCAAGATTGATAGAGGATTGTTACGAAGAGCAGGAAGTTTTTTTAGGGATTCAACTTGTATATTCTTCATGGATAGCAGATAAAATATTGAATTTTAATTCAGATATGTACTATCAGTCAAGAGAGTATATTGCAACATGTTACAAAGAGGGCACATTAATAACAGCATAATTAAGAATATAAAAAAGAATATAAAAAAGTAGAGGCTTTAATGAATGAAATCTGAGGACGGAACAGGCGGCCGTCACCCTTGTTAGGAGATGTGGATTGTCACCCACCTATTTCATTCTTAAGCAAGGTGTAGTCATTCGTGATTGCACCTTTTTTCTATTTTCTATAGAATTATTGATATAGATAATGCTTAATGCTAATATGAACATATAAAAGGTGCTGCCGATAGATGGTTAGCCAGAATATATTAGTTGTGAAAATAACCGCTAGTATTCCGGACTAGGCGGTTATTTTTTTGTCTTGCTATTACACCCAAGCGAATAGCCAAGACTGAAGAGTGATGCATAAAATTATAATTTGGTACAAAAGTCCTCATTGACAGTTATGTTTTAGTGTGTTAATCTCTTAACGTATGAAAAACTGAATATCTTTTTTTTCATGCAAATGTACGACCACTCCGTATGGAGGCAGCCTAACGGACAGGCGGGTCGGTTGCCGGGTGGGTTGACCCCACATTATTGATTGAGTTAGAAGCTCAAATTTTATAAGTTGATTACTTTATAATCAGTGCGAAATGCACATCATCTTGTGAAACGGTCAATAAGAGTGACAGTATATTTGCAGCTGTTTATGTCGAAGCTGGCAGGATAGAATTTGTCAGTGGTCTGTATTCAGAGAAGACAGTTCTTAGAAGAGACAAAACAGCGTAGATTTCTGAAAAAGAGATATCAGTAGTGAGAGTCGGAAACAGAATGAGCATACTAGAACATACTATCAGAAGAAAATATAATTGACATATTTGCAGGTGATTGCAGTTTTGCAGTCACCTGTTTTTTACTTTATAGGAATTTTCGAAAAAGGGATTAGAGGAAGAGAAAGATGGACAGAGAAGAACAAAAAAGAGCTCCAATTTATGAGGCACTGGAGAAATTTAGAAAGCAGCGTGTTGTGCCATTTGATGTGCCGGGGCATAAAAGGGGAAGAGGAAACCCAGAGCTGGTGGAGCTGCTTGGAGATAAATGTGTAGGAATTGATGTAAATTCCATGAAGCCATTGGATAACCTGTGTCATCCGGTTTCTGTCATCAGAGAAGCAGAGCGATTGACAGCAGAAGCATTTCATGCAGAAAATGCATTCTTAATGGTAGGTGGAACAACATCGGCGGTGCAGAGTATGATTTTATCCGCTTGTAAAAGAGGAGATAAAATCATTATGCCGCGTAACGTACATAAAAGTGCAATTAATGCATTAGTGCTTTGTGGAGCTATTCCGGTTTATGTAAATCCGGAGGTGAATCCAACGCTTGGCATTTCCCTTGGAATGGAAGTGCCTTGTGTGGAGCAGGCAATTAAAGAAAACCCGGATGCGGTTGCCGTATTGGTAAACAATCCAACCTATTATGGAATCTGTTCGGATATTCAGTCGATTGTAAAATTAGCACATCTGCATGGCATGAAAGTTTTAGCAGATGAGGCACATGGAACACATTTATACTTTGGAAAAAATCTTCCGATTTCAGCTATGGATGCGGGTGCAGATATGTCTGCGATTTCCATGCACAAATCAGGAGGAAGTCTGACACAAAGCTCGATTCTTTTGACAAACAAAGGCGTAAATGCAGATTATGTGAGACAGATTATTAACCTGACACAGACTACGAGTGCGTCATATTTGTTGTTATCAAGTCTTGATATTTCAAGACGAAATTTGGCACTGCGCGGAGAGGAATCCTTTGCAAAGGTATCCCAGATGGCAGAATATGCAAGAAATGAGATAAACAACATTGGCGGCTACTATGCGTATGGAAAGGATTTGGTAAATCATACCAGTATCTATGACTATGATGTAACAAAGCTTTCTATTTACACATTAGGAATCGGTTTAGCGGGAATCGAAGTATATGACCTGCTTCGTGATGAATACGATATTCAGATTGAGTTTGGAGATATCTGTAATATTTTAGCTTATATTTCCATTGGAGACAGAACACAGGATATCGAGCGTTTAGTAGGAGCACTTGCAGATATTGCAAGACTTTACAAAAAAGACAAAGCCGGACTTTTATCCGGTGAGTATATTGCGCCAAAGGTGGTAAAATCGCCACAGGAAGCATTTTATGCAGAGAAGAAATCTCTTCCAATCAGAGAGACAAAGAATTGCATTTCCGGGGAATTTGTGATGTGTTATCCGCCGGGAATCCCGATTTTAGCACCGGGTGAGCAGATTACCGAGGAAATTATCGAGTACATTATTTATGCCAAAGAAAAGGGCTGTTCGATGCAGGGAACAGAAGACCCGGATGTAGAGCACTTGATGGTGCTTGTATAAGAGATGCCGTTTCAGAACAAAAGTGTGCTTCGCACACTCCGCGTTCCAGTTTCTGAAATAGCCCAGCTTTTGTTCCACGCGCGAAGCGGTGTGTATTGTTTTGTGACGGGATGTACGAAGAAGGAGAATGTTTATGGAAATGTGGTTTTCCGAGTATCACACAACAAATGTGAAACTCGATTTGAGAATTGAAAAGCAGTTATTTAGTGGAAATAGTGATTGTCAGCGAATTGATGTTATGGAGTCTGTGGAATTTGGAAAATTTATCGCATTAGATGGCGAGATTCTTTTTTCTGAAAAAGACGAATTTATCTATGACGAAATGGTTACACATGTGCCGATGGCGGTGCACCCAAAGGTGCGCCACGTATTGATTATCGGTGGTGGTGACGGTGGTGTTGCCAAAGAGCTGACACAGTACGATTCCATCGAGAAAATCGATGTGGTAGAGCCGGATGAAACATTGGTGGAAGTCTGTAAGGAGCATTTCCCGGAGCTTGCAGAGGGCTTAGAGGATAAGAGAGTTAATATTTACTATCAGGACGGACTTCGTTTCCTAAGAAACAAAACTGAGGAATATGATTTGATTATTAATGATGCGACTGACCCGTTTGGACATACCGAAGGTCTTTTTACAAAGGAATTCTACGGAAGCTGTTATAAAGCGCTTCGTGAGGACGGAATCATGGTATATCAGCATGGAAGTCCTTTTTATGGAGAAGACAAAAGCGAATGTGTGAAAATGCATCGTAAGGCTTTTAAAGCGTTTCCAATCAGCCGCGTTTATCAGGCACACATTCCAACCTGTTCCTCAGGTTATTGGCTCTTTGGATTTGCTTCGAAGAAGTATCATCCAATCGAAGATTTTTCACCAAAGGAATGGAAAAAATTAAAAATCAAAACCAGATATTATACAACTAATCTTCACAAGGGTGCATTTATGCTTCCAAAATATGTGGAAGAAATGCTCGAAGAGGAAGAAGACAGATTTGAGAAATAAAAGATATAAAAAGGCAGGCTTATCGGGCGCATACGTGAGACTGTTAGGAAAAAATAATAGATAGATGCGAAGAAAAGAGGATAAAATGAGTAAAGTTATGATTATTGGATGTGGTGGTGTTGCTTCTGTAGCAATTGCAAAATGCTGCCAGAATAGTGAGATTTTCACAGATATTATGATTGCGAGCCGTACAAAGGCGAAATGTGATGCAGTAAAAGAAAAATTACAGGGCACAACAAAAACAAATATTACAACTGCACAGGTGGATGCAGACAATGTGGACGAATTAATCGCATTAATTAAAGAATATCAGCCGGATGCAGTTTTAAACGTAGCACTTCCATACCAGGATTTAACAATTATGGACGCGTGTCTGGCGACAGGCGTTGATTACATTGATACAGCGAATTACGAAGCAGAAAACACAGATGACCCGGAATGGCGAGCAATTTACGAAGCAAGATGTGAAAAAGAAGGCTTCTCTGCATATTTTGATTATTCATGGCAGTGGGCATATCAGGACAAATTCAAAGAAGCAGGAATTACAGCACTTCTTGGAAGCGGTTTTGACCCGGGTGTTACCAGCGTATTTTCAGCATATGCATTAAAGCATTATTTTGATGAAATCCACTACATTGATATTTTAGATTGTAACGGCGGCGACCATGGTTATCCATTTGCGACCAACTTCAATCCTGAAATTAACCTTCGTGAAGTATCTGCACCGGGCTCTTATTGGGAAGACGGTCACTGGGTAGAGGTAGATGCAATGTCAATCAAGCGTGAATATGATTTTGCAGAGGTTGGAAAGAAGGATATGTATTTACTTCACCATGAGGAAATTGAATCCCTTGCAAAAAATATTCCGGGAATCAAAAGAATCCGTTTCTTTATGACTTTTGGACAGAGCTATTTAACACATATGAATTGTTTAGAAAACGTTGGAATGCTTTCTACAACACCAATTAATTTTGAGGGAAAAGAAATCGTTCCTATTCAGTTTTTAAAAGCATTATTACCAGACCCTGCAAGCCTTGGTCCAAGAACTGTGGGTAAAACAAACATTGGCTGTATTTTTACCGGTGTAAAAGATGGAAAAGAAAAAACAATCTACATTTACAATGTATGTGACCATCAGGAATGCTATAAAGAAGTAGGTTCTCAGGCAATTTCCTATACCACAGGCGTTCCAGCTATGATTGGAACAATGATGGTAGTAAGCGGCTTATGGAAACAGCCGGGTGTATTTAACGTTGAAGAATTTGACCCGGACCCATTTATGGATGCATTAAACAAATGGGGACTTCCATGGGTAGTAGAGGAAAATCCTGTTATTGTAGAGTAAACTTTTATTTGGCAGTAAAATGTGATAAGCAAAACAGTAATAAGAGCTGAAAAGGGGAAATGAGAAATGAAAAAGAAAATTTTATTACTTACAATGATGTTAAGCGTTGGTATGCTCGCAGGATGTAATCAGGCGGATGACAAAAACGATGCTAAGCAGACCCAGGGGGAAGTGTCAGAGGAAGCGGCAAAAGCCGAAACAGAAAAAGAAAAAGACACAGAGCAAAATGATGCTCAGATGCAGGACACTGAGAATACAGAGTCAGAAAACGACGCATCAGAAGCACAAACAGAAACCGATAAGCTGCAGCAGGAAAATGTTTCTGAGGAAACATTTTCCTTTGCTGATGTGGCAGATAAGGAATTTTATTTCAGCAGTGGCGCAGGCGGCTGGGCTACTGTGCTTTATATTAATGAAGATGGAACATTTGAGGGAAATTTTCATGATAGTGAGATGGGGGTAACCGGCACAGATTATCCAAACGGCACTATTTATTATAGTGATTTTAAGGGTACTTTTACAGAACCAAAAAAAGTAGACGATACCACCTATGCCTTTGAGATTGCATCCATTGAATATCCATGTGGCTTTGAGGAAGAAGTTAAGGATGGCTATCTTTACGTTTATGGAACTGCCTACGGATTAGATGGTGCAAAGGAGCTTTATATGTATCTTCCGGGTGCAAAAATCGCAGATTTGCCGGAAGCTTATAGAGGCTGGGTTGGCTATTATGATATAGAAAGTATGGAAGAAACAGAGCTTTCTTTCTATGGTCTGTATAATGTGACAGAAGAAGAAGGATTTTCCAGCTACGATAAGATTAGTGATGCGGAATGGATGGAATATGAAATATCTCTGACCGAAGATACGGTTGCCGAATTGGAAGAAAAATTACAGAACGCATCAACACAGATGGAAATGAACGATATTTCTTACCAGATTTATATGGCTTGGGATGAGACTTTGAATCTAATATGGGGAGTTTTAAAGGATAATCTGGATGAGGAAACAATGAAGAAGCTCACAGAGGAAGAGCGTAACTGGATTGCAGAAAAAGAGGAAGCAGTGAAGCTTGCCGGTGAAGAAGCAGAAGGCGGCAGTATGCAGCCGTTATTAGAATCAGATAAAGCGGCAGAGCTTACAAGAGAAAGAGTTTACGAGCTTATGGAGTATTTGAAGTAAGTTTTAAGAGGAAAAGGTGAAATCTTGAAAATGATGGCCAAAGACCAAACGAGATACGGAGGCAGAACATGAAACTGGAAGAATTAAAGACACCCTGCTATGTGATTGATGAGGGACAGTTAATAAAAAATCTGGAAATATTAAAGAGCGTAGAGGATGAAACTGGCTGCAAAATTTTATTGGCGCAGAAATGTTTTTCCGGTTTTTGTGAATATCCGCTGATTGGTTCTTATATTAGCGGAACAACTGCCAGTGGTTTATATGAGGCGCGTCTTGGATACGAGGAAATGAAAAAAGAGAATCACGTCTTTTCTCCTGCTTATAAGGAAGAGGATATGGCAGAGCTGGTAAAAATCTGTGACCATATCGTATTTAATTCCTTTTCCCAGTTGGAAAAATATAAGGATGTCTGCAAGGGTGTAAGCCTTGGCATCCGCATTAACCCGGAATGCTCCACACAGGGCGACCATGCAATTTATGACCCATGTGCACCGGGTTCAAGACTTGGTGTAACAATCGAGCATTTTAGAGAGGATTTGCTTCCTTACATTGAGGGACTTCATTTTCATACCCTTTGTGAGCAGAATGCAGATGATTTAGAAACGACATTAGATGCTGTGGAAGAAAAATTTGGGAAATATCTGTACCAGATGAAGTGGTTAAATTTTGGCGGTGGACATCATATCACAAGAGCAGATTATGACATCAACTGCCTGAAAAAATGCATTCTTCGCATGAAAGAAAAATATGATTTGGAAATCTATTTAGAGCCGGGAGAGGCAGTTGCATTAAATGCAGGTTATCTTGCCACGACGGTGCTGGATGTGGTGGAAAATGGCATTTCAACGTTGATTTTAGATGCTTCAGCGGCGTGTCATATGCCGGATGTGTTAGAGATGCCATATCGTCCGCCTTTGAAGGATTCGGGCGAAGCGGAAGAAAAAGAATATCGTTACCGTTTATCTTCGTTTACCTGTCTTGCAGGAGATATTATTGGAGATTATTCCTTTGATAAGGAAATCAAAATCGGTGACAGATTGTATTTTGAAGATATGGCGATTTATTCGATGGTAAAAAATAATACATTTAATGGAATCCCGCTGCCGGATATTGCAGTTATGGATAAAAATGGAGACTGTAAGGTGGTAAAACATTTCGGTTATGAGGATTTTAAGAACCGCTTGTCATAGAAAATATTATCTTAATAAAAATGATTATGATAGATGGTTGAATGAAAGAAAGGCATAAATTTTATGAAAATAAGTGACAGAACACCCCGCGAGGATGGCTTTTATATGCCGGGAGAGTTCGAACCACAGGACGGCTGTATTTTTATCTGGCCAAAGCGTCCGGGTTCCTGGCCGTATGAAGCGAAGGCGGCAAGAAAGGTGTTTGCAGAGCTTGCAAATACGCTTGTGGACTATGAAAAAGTATATATGATTGTTGACAAGGAAACAAAAGCTTCTGCAGAAGAGCTGCTTTCCGAAAAAGTAATTCTTTTAGACATAGAAACAGACGATGCCTGGGCAAGAGATGTTGCACCGACCTTTGTGACAAATGGAAAAGAGGTTCGTGGCATCAATTGGAGTTTTAATGCCTGGGGCGGCACTTATGACGGACTTTATCAGAATTGGGAAAAAGATGATAAGGTGGCAGGCGAATTTTGTAATCAGACTGGATATGATTATTATGATGCAGCACCTTTTGTGTTAGAGGGCGGTTCGATTCATTCAGATGGCGAAGGAACTGTGATTGTGACAGAAGCCTGTCTTTTAAGCAAAGGAAGGAATCCAGAGCTTTCCAAAGCACAGATTGAAGAAAAATTAAAAGAATATCTTGGTGCAGAGAAAATAATCTGGCTAAAACGCGGCATCTTTCAGGATGAAACAAATGAGCACGTAGACAATGTCTGTGCATTTGTAAGACCGGGTGAAGTAGTATTAGCATGGACAGAGGATAAAAACGACCCGCAGTATGAATTATCAGCCTCCTGTTTAGAAACATTAGAGCGGGAAATAGATGCAAAGGGAAGACACTTTAAAGTGCATAAGCTTTTGATTCCAAAGAATCCGGTATGTATTACGGAAGAGGATTTAGGCGGCTATGTGTTTGAAGAGGGCGAAGATACAAGAGAACTTGGCGAACGCCTTGCGGCAAGCTATGTGAATTTTTATATTGGAAATCAGGTAGTATTAGTGCCGCAGTTTGGGGATGAGCACGATGGCAAAGCGGTAGAGGTTTTAAGCGCGGTTTTCCCGGAGCGTAAAATTGTCCCGGTGGCGGCAAGAGAAATTATTATCGGTGGTGGAAATATTCATTGTATTACACAGCAGATTCCGGTTAGAAGATAAAGAATTTTGAGAAAAAATAAGAGGAGCATATGGGCGAGAATAGAAAAGTAACAGTGGCGGCTGTACAGATGAAGTGCAGCCAAAACGTCGAGGAAAATATAAAAAAAGCAGAGGAGCTGGTGCGCAGAGCAGCTGCAAAGGGAGCACAGATTATTTTACTTCCAGAGTTGTTTGAGCGTCAGTATTTTTGTCAGGAAAGACGTTATGAATATTACTCCTTTGCAAAAAGTGTGGCAGAAAATGATGCAGTACTTCATTTTTCAAAGCTTGCGAAGGAATTGTCAGTAGTAATTCCTGTCAGCTTCTATGAGAGGGATGTAAACCGTCTCTTTAATTCCGTTGCAATCATAGACGCAGACGGAACAAATCTTGGCATTTACCGGAAAACACATATTCCGGACGACCATTATTATCAGGAAAAATTTTATTTTACACCGGGAGACACCGGATTTAAAGTATTTGAAACTGCCTACGCAAAAATTGGAGTCGGTATCTGTTGGGACCAGTGGTTTCCGGAGACAGCAAGAGGCATGGCGGTACAGGGGGCAGAGATTTTATTTTATCCAACAGCAATCGGAAGTGAACCGATTTTAGGATGTGACAGTATGCCTCATTGGAGACGCTGTATGCAGGGACACGCAGCCTGCAATCTGATGCCTGTGGTTGCAGCCAATCGAATCGGAACTGAGGAGGTTGTGCCATGTGAGGAAAATGGCGGGCAGCAGTCAGCATTGACATTTTATGGTTCATCCTTTATCATTGACAATACTGGAGAATTATTGGTACAGGCAGGTCGTGAAGAGGAAACAGTGATAACAGCAGAGTTTGATTTGACAGAAATGGAAAAAGACCGTTTGTCATGGGGACTGTTTCGTGACCGCAGACCGGAATGTTATTAATAGAACATAAAAATATATTGATGAAAGAATAGCTTAAAGTGCGAAGATTCTTTAAGTTGGACACTCGATTAATAAAATATTTGAAGATGCAGAGTTGGAGAGAGATTCAGTTATTCGAAAATTTCGAATAACTGCCAGTGATGGTAAAACATATGATGCATTACATTATAGTTTACAAATGATTATAGCAGTTGGTTTGTTGCAGGATGTAGGTAAATTAACTGCTGAAATTGCAAAACTTCATGCTGAGACGGAATTTGAAAAAGTATCGTGTGATTCAGGATAAATTGTTTATGGCGGACTACGATAAGTTTTTGCTGGAATTAGAGGAACATATCGAAGGGTAAAAGTGAATCTTTAAATTCATGACTCACCACTGTACGACAGCCACACAGGCAGCTATCAATCAAAAGTAGGAGAATGCTATTTATTTAGCGTAAAACTTGATTTTGAGAAAGCAAATATAGAAAAAGTTATGCCGCAGGTATGCTGATATAAGATTTTCATCCCACTATCTATAGAAATGTAGGTAGTGGAATTTTTTTGCTTAAATTGATGATTTGAAGAAGACAGATAAGGTATTTCTGAAAAATGTTTAGAGTGTTCTTGCTTTAAGCGAAAAGCAAAAAAAGATAACATGAACGAATAAAAAAGGGTGAATAATAATAAAATATTTATAAAATCTGCAAAAAAATATTGCATTTTAGAGGAGAAGGTGGTACAGTTTGGGTATGATAAAGAAGAAGGAGTGTGTCACTATGAAGATACAGGCCGTGTTGATAGATGGTTTTAAGAATCTATTTGATGTAAAAATAACTTTTGATAATATTACAGCTTTGGTAGCACTTAATAATTTTGGTAAGTCCAACGTACTTTCCGGCATTGATTTTGGATTGGCTTTTATAAAGGCATCTATCGATGATAAGATGGAAATGATGGCTAATTCTAATCTTATTCCGATTAACCAGAGTATGCAGGGCAGAAATTACAGGTTTGAGGTGGAAGTATTAACCGAGGATGCTGGACAGGAGTTCCGTGTACAGTACGGATATGAGTTTGCTTGGCAGTGTGATGAGGACGAGGTTCCTGAGATTGTTCAGGAGTATCTGAGAATTAAACTGGACGAGAAGGGTCAGAAATATACGCAGCTTATCAACAGAACTAAAGAGGCGGTATTATATAAGAGTTCTGAGACTGGTCGTTGTTCATCAAAGATAAAGGTGGAGCCTTCGGAGCTGGTTGTCAATAAGCTTCGTGCTTATGATGAGATATACTATGCTGATATCATCAGAAAATTAAACAACATGAAATTCTATATGGAGAACAACTTGGATGCCAAGAGCTTCTACAGACCGGACCCAATTATCCGTAAGGGAATTGGAGATATGATGATTGATGCTGAGAATTTACCGCGTATTATTTATCAGCTTAAGAATAAGTTCAATGATAAGTATGAGCTTTTAAAAGATGTATATGCACAGCTGTTTCCTGATGTAGAGGACCTTATTGTAAAACAGTACAAAATCAATGGGGCTGATAATGATAAGCTTCCAGATGATGCACCGTTTGTATTAACAAATTCTATCTACGTTTTATATGTAAAGGACAGAAACCTTGCACATCCAATTGATTTTGCGATGATGTCGGATGGAGCTAAGAGAGTATTTATGATTCTCACCAAGATTATCTTATCCAGTGCAAGCAATGTGTCACTGATTGCGATTGAAGAGCCAGAGAACTCTGTTCATCCAAGACTTTTCCAGTCGTATATTCGTATTATTAGCCAGCTTCTTGATGATTGTAAGATAATCATTACTAGCCATTCACCTTATATTGTCAGCTATTTGGAGCCATCATGGATTCATGTAGGTATGAATAGAAAGCCTGGAGTGGCAGAGTTCTTTACGTTTAAGAAGTCTGGACAGAAGCAATTACAGCAGGATGCAGAAGAGTTCAATATGAGTATGGGAGATTATCTATTCTCGTTATTGGCGGATTCTGAGAATAATTTAGATGATTACTTGGAGTGTGATGTGAATGAGTAAATGCCTTGTATTGTTCGTTGAGGGTGATACCGAGGTTGAATTTTACAAACAGGTAATCGCCAATGCCAGAAAACTACGTCCGAACGGAATGTTTGATACAAGTATAGAATGTAAAAGCATTAATGGTGTCGGTGGCTTCAAGAATATCGTACTTAGGAAATTCGTAAAAGAAATCAAGACGAAGTATGAAGAAGATTGTGTATTTACTGTTGTTTTATGTAGGGATACTGATGTTTTTGAATTGTCACCTAAACCGCCGATTAAATGGAATGAAGTAGAAAGAGACTTGCGTGCCAATGGTGCAGCTGATGTTATTCATGTAGAAGCAAGACATTCGATTGAAGATTGGTTTTTATATGATGCTGAGGGAATTATTTCGTTCCTTCGGTTGAATAAGAAAACAAAGGTAACTGGTAAGGATGGATATGATAAACTGAAGCGTTTGTATAAGCAGGCAAACAAGATGTACTATAAAGGAATGAAAAGTAATGGTATGGTAAGCCGTTTGGATATTGATAAGATTGCAAATGCAGTGAAAGACCAGCTGAATCCTTTGTATAAGGCTCTTGGTGTAGACAAAAATTGAATAATGATTGACATGTAAGAGCATAGCTCTTTACATAGAAAAAGCCAGAGGTTAACTCTGACTGATTCCCTTGCCAAAGAAGGTCTTTGGACTTATTTTTCTCGCAAACTAATAATACCAAAGAAAACCTTCTTGTGCAAGGAGATTTTGCAAAGGAGGTATTGTGATATGGCAGTACATCATGGCGGCAAAGTCGGTGGTGCAGCTAAGAAATTAGCCAGCAAGTCAACCAGCAAGAGTACTAAGAGTAAAGCTGGAAAGACATTGGCTAATCACAAGGCGAAGTACCATTGATTTGAGTAGCTGAGAATCACAGACCTGAGCATGTCTTAAAAAGGCTCTATTTTTGTATACAATTCTAGGAGATGAAAAATATGGGTGTAAAAATGTTTGAAGCACGCTATGGTGCTGGTATTATTAATTTAAAGCAGTACAAAGATGAGATAAATGGGAAAATCTGCTGTAAGTATTGTGGAATTCCAATTATATATGTAAAGGAACACATAAGAGAAGAAATGGTTGAAAGGTATGGTTATCCATGGAATACAATTGGTAATGCCATAAAAGGTATTACGTGGAAACACTTACCATTATAAATGCAAAAATCGACCTGAGCATGTCGTTAAATGGCTCTATTTTTATGCTCAAATTATGGAAAGGAGGCGAGAGGGCATGTCTGGATTAGTAGGAAGAATTTTTGATTCTGTAATTTCTGGTAGTGAAGACAGCTTTGAACGCGGGGCAGATTAGAAACTATAACATTACGAAGAAAGAATGGGTATTAAAAGGCGACACAGTAATTTATGCATCATGGAACAATATCAAAGAAACCTTGGATTATGGTTTTAATACAGAAAAAGAATTTCAAAGTGCCATTCAAAGTGCCAAAATGGCACTTTGAAAATTACTTTAGATGAGTTTGCCATATTAAATAGAATTATCCATAATCCAATGATTACGCAGGCGCAGTTATCTGAGCAGACAGGTAAATCCCTACGCACAATTAAGCGAGAAATGACTGATTTGAAGGAAAAAGGATATATCAGACGTTTAAATGGCAAACGCGATGGAAAATGGGAGGTCCTGATAGATATTTCAGAAAAAGATGTCGAGAGATAATGTAAAAAATAAAATAAAGACAAAGAACAAACCTCTATGAGTGAGGTGACCCCAAAAAGTTAGACTTTTTAAGCGTAGCAGTTATAATGGCTGCTACGCTATTTTTACTTTATAGGAAATTTCTCAAATCGTCAGAAATAGTGTATAATGGACTAGAAATAAAAAATGACATGACAAAAGAGCGAATGTAGGATTCGCCATGACGTTGTTTATGTAGTTTTTTGTTTTGGTTTAGGATGGCT
>JBGVHB010000098.1:0-28156 GCA_045121975.1 Roseburia sp. | reverse complement strand
AGGCGGATACTTCGCCTGCTCTTGACATGCACCAGCATGGACTGTTATATATAAAACAAGGGCTGAAAGCTCACCTAGGAGTTTCCAGCCCAATCATTATCATAGAAGGTCAGTATTTACAGACTTTTCTTCACACACTCCAAAAAAATGAGGCATACCGCATAGCGGTGTGCCTCATTTTTAAATGTCTTATTTCTTTTTTGATTTCTTTTTCGCTTTTTCTTCTGCTAAAGCTTTCTTTTCTTTTTCAAGCTCTGCATTTGCTTGTTCTGCTTTTTTCTTAAGCTTTGCTCTCCAGCTTAACTTCTGCTGTGGTTTCTCAAGAGGACCACGAACACCGGTAACTTTTGTAATGTAGATACCGCTTACAGTAGCTTTTACTTCCTTTTTCACAGGAATTAAATCAAAAACTGCTTCGTCTGCGATTAAGGACATTACTCTTGGACCAACTTTTGCTTTTACAATTGGAAGCTTGGAACGACGCATAAGCTTTGGAGTCTGGTCGATAACTGCCTGTGGCAGACCAGATTCAGTGATGCGCATTCTCTTCTTATCTATAATTAACATAGAAACGGTCTGCGCAGCAGCTGCAAGCTGTGCATCCTGCTCTTCTTTCTTTTTCTGAGCTTTTTTGCCAAGGAAATATAAAACAATCATGGCAATAATAAGAATTACTAAAATGACTAATAAAACAATTGCAACTGGACTCACAATAAAATCCTCCTTAATAAATCAAATACGAGTTTCATTGTAGCACTATAAATATTAAAAATCAACGTTTTTCCTTTTATTCCCCTTTTATTTTACAAGGAATTGTGCTATTGTAGTAGAGCTGACTGCATTTTTTAGGTAAGAGTTGGGAAGAGGGATTCTTTTCAACAGTTTTTGTCTTGAAGAAGGGTTCAGACATTGAAAGGAGTATATTTTTAAATGAAAAAGAGAGTTTTAGCATTAATGTTATGCATGATGACAGCAGTTTCTTTGACTGCATGCGGGGAGAAAGACGGTTCTGTAGAGGGAACTGAAATTGTAGAAGGCACAGAAAGCACAGCTGGTACAGAAAGCAAAGTTGCAGAACTTCCAGCAGTAGATTTAGCTAAGTACGATTACAATGTGGAAGAAATGGTTACTTTATGTGATTATAGTGCAGTTCCATTGACAATCACAGGAGATTACGATGTAACAGAACAGGATGTGCAGGATTATTTTTCACAGATATTCAATGCATATGGTCCATTTTACACAGATGATGAAACAAAGACAACAATTGAAGAAGGCAGCATTGTAAAAGTAGATTATGTTGGAAAGCTTGATGGAGAAGCTTTTGAAGGCGGCTCTGCAGAAGACCAGATTATCGATGTTACAAATAACAGTTCTGTAGATGGAACAGGTTATATTGAAGGCTTTACAGCAGGTTTAATGGGACATTCTGTAGGGGAAGAGGTTGATTGTGATGTGACTTTCCCAGAAGAATATCAGAATGCAGACCTTGCAGGAAAAGATGTTGTATTTACTTTTACAATCAAAGCAATTGAAAAAGAAATTACTTTAGAAGAAGTTGATGATGATTTTGCAAAAGAACAGTTCCAGACAGAGACAAAAGAGGAAATGTTCGAGCAGCTTCGCACATATTTAGAGCAGTCTGCAGAAAGCACAAAATCTAGTGATACTTATGAAGCATTACAGAACTATCTGCTTGAAAATTGTGAAGTAGAAATTCCAGAAGAATTTATCGAAGATAAGCTTACAGCATTCAAGAATTCTTTCATCACTGCATACTGCAGCGGAGATGCTTCCCAGTATGAAACAACTATCAGCACTTACTACGGATACACAGCAGAAGAAGCTGAAGAGATGTGGAGAGAAGGACTTACACAGGATACACAGATTGAGTTTATCATGCGTGCAATTGCGGCAAAAGAAGGCATTGAATTAGACGAAGAAGGCTTTAACACATACATGGAAAACCTTGTAAGCTACAATGGAGCAAGCTCTGTAGATGATATTTACGAAAATTACGGCTATGGCGATGCAGCTTATGGTGAGAAATACATGCAGGGTATCTATCTTGCAAATCTTGCAATGGAAAAAGTAAAAGAAACAGCACAGATTACTGTAGAAGCACCATCAGAAGAGACAGTAGAAGCAACAGAAGCTGTTGACAGTACAGAAACAGTTGCAGAATAATGATGTAAATACTAAGGAAAAGATTGATTTTTTCTTCCGGGAAAGCTAAGATAGAAGGAAGATTGATGAAAACTAGGAGGAGTAGACATGGAATTAATAAATGTCAGAGATTTATTCCGTAATCAGGAAAGTTATATTGACCAGACCGTAACAATTGGCGGTTGGGTTAGAAATATCCGTAGTTCCAAGAATTTTGGATTTATCGTGGTAAACGATGGAACATTTTTTGAGCCGGTACAGGTAGTATATTCGGATGTTCTTGCCAATTTTGAAGACGTAGAGAAATTAAACGTAGGTGCAGCGATTATCGTAACAGGTAAATTAGTTGCTACACCTGGCACAAAGCAGCCATTCGAAATTCAGGCAGAGCAGGTTGAGATTGAAGGTGTATCTACACCGGATTATCCTTTACAGAAAAAGAAACACAGCTTTGAATATTTAAGAACTATTTCTCATTTAAGAGCAAGAACAAATACATTTGAAGCAGTGTTCCGCGTACGTTCTTTATGTGCATATGCAATTCACAAATTCTTCCAGGAGAGAGACTTTGTTTATGTGCATACACCAATTATCACAGGAAGCGACTGTGAAGGTGCAGGTGAAATGTTCCAGGTTACAACTATGGACATGAATAATCTCCCAATGACAGAGGATGGAAAAGTAGATTTTAAACAGGATTTCTTTAATAAGCCAACAAACCTTACTGTTAGCGGTCAGTTGAATGGTGAGACATACGCAATGGCATTTAAGAATATCTATACTTTTGGTCCAACATTCCGCGCCGAAAATTCTAACACAACACGTCATGCAGCAGAGTTCTGGATGATTGAGCCGGAAATCGCATTTGCTGATTTAGAGGATGATATGATTCTTGCAGAGAGCATGTTAAAATATGTAATTAACTATGTATTAGAAAACGCTCCAGAAGAGATGGCATTCTTTAACAACTTTATTGATAAGGGCTTATTAGAGCGTCTGAATCATGTAGCAAACTCTGATTTTGCACGTGTTACTTATACAGAAGCAATCGAAATCTTAGAGAAAAACAACGATAAGTTCGATTACAAAGTATCCTGGGGATGCGACTTACAGACAGAGCATGAGCGTTATTTAACAGAAGAAGTATTCAAACGTCCTGTATTTGTTACTGATTATCCAAAGGAAATCAAAGCTTTCTATATGAAGTTAAATCCAGACGGAAAAACAGTTGCAGCTGTAGACTGTCTCGTACCTGGCATCGGTGAAATCATCGGTGGAAGCCAGAGAGAGGACGATTATGACAAGCTCCTTGCAAGAATTAACGAGTTAGGATTAAAAGAAGAAGATTACAGCTTCTATCTTGACCTTCGTAAATATGGTTCTGCAAGACATGCAGGCTTTGGACTTGGTTTTGAACGCTGCGTTATGTATTTAACAGGTATGACAAATATCCGCGACGTTATTCCATTCCCAAGAACAGTAAATAACTGTGAATTATAAAATGCTATAATCCAAAAACAGGATGCCCTTCTGACAGTGTCAGAGGGGCATTTTTTAATTCCTAGGAATTAGCGTAAATGTGCGCATATATTCGGGATTGAATTGTTTTCCAGCTGTTGGGTATAATATGAATAATTACCAGTGCATCCCGCGTAGCTATCATATCAGACCTATGTTATAATAAATAAAGAGGCAAAATAATTGTTTTTTTGCCAAAATAAACAGACACATATAAACACTGCTAGATTTGGAGGTAACATGATGAAGAAAATAATGACGCTGTTATTATTGGGAACAATGTGTATCGGAATGCTTGGCTGTGGAAGCACTAAGCAGGAGGAGACAGTAACGTTAGATGAAACCTGTGTAGAAATTTTAGATAAGGTTTATGAAAATGCAGAATTGACACAGGACTTTAGAGATTCTCTTGCCTATTTTGAAAAGACAGAAATTCCATTAGAAAATGCGGAATATATTTTGGGAACAACAGAAATTCCATATGAGGATTCTGTTTATTCTGCACCAATGATGAGCTCTGTTGCATACCAGTGTATCGTTTTACGTGTGGATGATGGCATGGGTGTTGAGGAAGCGAAACAACTGCTAGAACAGCACACAGACCCGGCAAAATGGGTATGTGTGGAAGCAGAAAGCGTTGTTGTGGAGAATGTTGGTGACGTGATTTTGTACGTTATGGCTGACAACGAGACAGCAGAAGCTTTAAAAACAGCATTTCTTGCACTGAAATAAAAGAGAAAAGGTGGTGGGAAGCTTGCTATTTTCAAGTATTACGTTCTTATACTATTTTTTGCCGGTCACAATGCTGCTTTACTTTGTGACGCCCCAAAAAGGAAAGAACTGCGTGCTGCTTGTAGCAAGCTTCTTTTTTTATTTCTGGGGAGAGCCGAAATACTGCATTTTGATGGCAGTATCCATTCTGGTGGGATATGCAGGCGGCATTTTCGTTGAGAAGAGCAGGCAGAACGAGAAAGCATATACAAAGGGGCTTGCTGCCTGTTTTGTGGGAATCATTCTCTTATTTCTTGGAATTTTTAAATATGCAGATTTTGCAATTGAAACAGTTTCTAAGGTGGCAGGAAGGGAGCTTGCATTATTAAATCTGGCACTTCCGATTGGAATCAGCTTTTATTCGTTTCAGATTATCAGTTATCTGTTGGATGTCTGCTGGGGAAGAATTGCGCCAGAGAAAAATCTGATTGATTTCGCCTGTTATGTAGTGATGTTTCCGCAGTTAATTGCAGGCCCGATTGTTCGTTTTTCGGACATTCAGGCAGAATTAAAAGGTAGAAAAATAAGTATTTCAGACGTGTCGGATGGAATTATCCGTTTTTGTATCGGGCTTTCCAAAAAGGTTTTGATTGCGGATGTGCTTGGAGAACTGGTGATAAAGTTAGATGACATCACAGAAAAACATACCCTGATTTACTGGGTGATTGCGGTTGTGTATACACTTCAGATTTATTATGATTTTTCCGGCTACAGTGATATGGCAATCGGGTTAGGCAGAATGCTTGGGTTTCATTTCCCGGAGAATTTCAATTATCCCTATATTGCAAAATCAGTCACAGAGTTTTGGCGGCGCTGGCATATGACCTTGGGCGGTTGGTTTCGCGACTATCTGTATATTCCGTTAGGCGGCAGCAGGGCAGGCTTGGGACGCTTGATAAGAAACGTATTTGTGGTGTGGCTTTTAAGTGGTCTGTGGCATGGCGCAGGCATAAATTTTATCTTGTGGGGCTTGTATTACGGCGTATTGCTATTTTTAGAAAAACTATTTGTGAAAAAAATAACAGACAATCTTCCGGCAGTATTCGCACACATATATACCTTGTTTTGGGTGATAACCGGCTTTGTTATTTTCCGCTTGGAAGATTTGTCAAAGGCTGGTACTTACCTTGCAGGAATGTTTGGAATTGGAAGCAGTAATGTGCTTGATGCTGCAGGCATTTATCAGATAAAAAGTTACCTGTGGATGATAATCATTGCGATGCTTGGTGCAACGCCGCTTTGCAAAAATATTGTGAAAAGATTAAAGGAAAATAGAAACGGCAGTATGATAATAAGCATTTTAACGCCGGTATTTATCTGTGGAATGTTGCTTCTTGTGACGGCTTTCCTGATTCAAAGCTCGGTGCATCCGTTTTTATATTTCCGTTTTTAAAATTGTGAAAAGACATTTTACCTGGAGACAAAAAGAAAGGAGAAAGACGCTGTAATGGAACAAAAATCAGATATTTGGAAGAAAATCAATATGATTGTATTTTTTCTTGTTTTGGCTGGCTTTGGCATTGCAGCAGTTTTTTTGCCGGATGTGACTGTTTCGAAAACGGAGCGAAGAACGCTTGCACAAAAGCCCAAGCTTTCCATAGAAACTGTGCAAAATGGAAGTTATGTGGAAAAGCTGGAAACCTATTTATTAGAGCAGTTTGCAGGAAGAGAATTTTTCCGTACTTTAAAAGCGGAAACGGAAACGACTGTTTTTGGGAAAACAGACAGCAACGGCTATTATCAGATTGGAGATTCTGTTTATAAACTGGATGAGCAGTTGAATGAGAAAAATATTGTGCACGCAGCAGAAGCTTTTTCAAGAGTAAAATCCGAGTTGTTTCCAGATGCAGAAGCTTATTATGCAGTTATTCCCGATAAGAATTATTTTGTGGCAGAAGAGAATGGCTATCCGTCCTACGATTACGGGCGGCTGCAGGAGCTTATGCAAAATGAAATGAAAGATATTTCGTATATTGATATTTACCACTTACTTGAGTTAGAGGATTATTACCGGACGGATTTGCACTGGAAACAGGAATGCATTGTGGATGTGGCAGAGGAGCTGCTTTCACAGATGAGTGAAAAGATACAGTTGTCTGGGGATAAGGCAGCGTATACCAGTCAAACGGCAGTATCTGATTTTTCCGGCGGCTATGCCGGTGCATCCGCCTTTGCAGTCGAACCGGAAGAAATGCAATATCTGACGAATGACACCCTTGAATGTGCCATTGTGTATGATTATGAGACAAAGCAGGAAACCACGATTTATCAAAAGGATAAACTCGAAGGAATGGATGCGTATGACTTTTATTTAGGTGGTGCAAGGGCACTGCTAACCATCCAAAATCCAGATAATCAAAACGGCAAAAAGCTGTTAGTTTTTCGAGATTCCTTTGGCAGCAGTATTGCCCCTCTTTTCTTGGAAAAATACGAAGAAATTACACTTGTGGATTTTCGATATATTTCGGAGAAAACTTTGCCCGAAGTACTAGACACGACAGGGTACGATAACGTATTATTTTTATACAGCACAACTGTATTAAATCACAGTGACAGTATGAAAATAAACTAGGAGAGAAGAAAATATGCGTTATATTTTAGAAAATGAAACATTAAAAGTGGAAGTGGAATCCTTTGGTGCAGAGTTAAAATCAGTTTATTCCAAAGCAGAAGATAAAGAATACATGTGGTATGCAGACAGCAAATACTGGGGAAGAACATCGCCAGTACTTTTTCCATTTGTTGGAAGCTTAAAGAATAAAGAGTACCAGTATCAGGGAAATACTTACGCAATGGGACAGCATGGCTTTGCAAGAGATATGGAGCATACGCTGGTGCGTAAAGAGGAAAACAGTATTTGGTTTTGCTTAAAATCAAATGAGGAGACTAATGCGAAATATCCATTTGATTTTGTATTAGAAATCGGTTACGAATTAAAAGGAAACGAAGTAAAAGTATTATGGAAAGTGACGAATCCTTCTGAGAAAGAAATGCATTTTTCTATTGGTGCACATCCTGCATTCTTATGCCCATTTAACGGAGAAAAGGATAAGACAGGCTACAGCCTTTGCTTTGACGGCTTAAAAGAGGTTCATTATCATGGAATCACAGGTGATACAGGATTATCCTTAAAAGAAGAGTTGGTGCTTCCTTTAAACGAGGAAAAGATTGCACTGACACCGGAATTTTTTGACCGCTGCGCATACATCGTTGAAGGAAAGCAGACAGGTGCTGTCGGACTTGTGACACCGGAGGGCAGACGCTATGTCAACGTAAGCTTTGATACACCACTGTTTGCAGTGTGGTCGCCGGAAGGCAAAAATGCACCATTTGTCTGCATCGAGCCTTGGTATGGAAGATGCGACGCAGAAGATTTCGCAGGAACTTTAGAAGAACGCGAATATAATAACCGCTTAGAGGGAAAGGAAACCTTCGAAGCTTCATACACCATCACATTCTCATAGAATAAAAAGAAAATGAGGCTCATATATTTATCATATAACAAGTGTGAAACGAGGAAATTATGAGCCTGCAGAATAAATTTAAATCCAGAAATGAAAAAGAAAATCCGACGATTGCTATTGTTGCGGCATTACTGATTATGTATATATTAAGCGGCATTCTGCTGCTTTTGCTGGCATTTTTATTGTTTAAAATGGAGCTGAGCGAAATGTTTATCAAGGCGGCTGTCATCGTGATTTATATCGTGACAGGGCTTGTTGGCGGGATTTTTGTAGGAAAACGATTAAAAGACCGCAAGTTTTTGTGGGGGCTTTTAACCGGCAGTATTTATTTTTTACTGTTGGTTATTATTTCGGCATTGATGCAGCAGGGATTTCAGATAGAAGCAGATAAAGTGATTACTACATGGATTATTTGTGGGGCTTCTGCAATGGCTGGTGGAATGATAAGTTAAAAAAACGCTTTTCTTATGGCTATTCTTGTGTTATACTCAACGATAGCAATAAATAATTTTACCATTAGGTGAAATGGACGAAAAGGAGATTAAAACAATGAAACACGTAAAGACATTAAATACTAAGAGATTACAGAATACAGTAAAAAAAGGTGGATGTGGCGAATGTCAGACATCCTGCCAGTCTGCTTGTAAGACATCTTGTACTGTAGGAAATCAGAGCTGCGAAAACAAAAACAACTAATTAGAAACAGCTTGTTACAAAGTGAATAAGAACCTTAACAAACGACCGTTCGCACAGCGCGCGGTCATTTGTACGTTATGGATTAGATAGAAAGAGAGGAAATATTATAGTGGTTCATCAGTATAAGAACAACGGCTATGATATTGTTCTGGATGTGAACAGTGGAGCGATTCATCTTGTGGATGATGTGACATATGATGTGATTGAAATGTATGCTGCACAGGCAAAGGATGATGAGACAGCAAATGTTTCCACAGAAGAAATTAAAAATACGTTAGCTGAGAAATATAGTCAAAACGAAGTGGAAGAAGCAATTGAAGAGGTAGAGCAGTTAATCAAAGACGAAGTGTTATTTACAAAGGATGCTTACGAGAATTACATGATGGATTTCAAAAAGCGTCCAACTGTTGTAAAAGCACTCTGCTTACACATTGCACATGATTGTAACCTTGCCTGTCGTTACTGCTTTGCAGAAGAAGGCGAATATCATGGAAGAAGAGCATTGATGTCTTTTGAAACAGGAAAGAAAGCACTTGATTTTCTGATTGCAAATTCCGGTCAGAGAAGAAATTTAGAGGTAGACTTCTTTGGTGGAGAGCCTTTAATGAACTGGCAGGTGGTGAAAGATTTAGTTGCTTACGGAAGAGAGCAGGAAAAAATTCACGACAAGAATTTCCGTTTTACATTGACAACAAACGGAGTTTTATTAAACGATGAAATTATGGAATTTGCCAATAAAGAGATGGCAAACGTTGTATTAAGTATCGATGGAAGAAAAGAAGTACATGACCATATGCGTCCATTCCGTAAAGGTGCTGGAAGCTATGACTTAATCGTGCCAAAATTCCAGAAATTTGCGGAAAGCAGAAATCAGGATAAATATTATGTAAGAGGAACTTTTACACATCACAATCTTGATTTTTCACAGGATGTGCTTCATTTAGCAGACCTTGGATTTAAACAGATTTCCGTAGAGCCAGTTGTGGCACAGCCAACAGAGGACTACGCGATTCGCGAGGAAGACTTACCACAGCTTTATGAAGAATATGATAAGCTTGCTGCAGAAATGGTAAAACGACATAATAATGGAGATGATTTTAACTTTTTCCATTTTATGATAGATTTAGAGGGCGGACCATGTGTTGCAAAACGTCTCTCTGGATGTGGTTCGGGAACAGAATATCTGGCAGTAACTCCTTGGGGAGATTTATACCCATGCCATCAGTTTGTTGGTAATGAAGCATTTTTACTTGGAAATGTGGATGAGGGAATCAAACGTCAGGATATCTGCGACGAATTTAAATGCTGTAACGTCTATGCAAAAGAAAAATGCCGCAACTGTTTCGCAAAATTCTATTGCAGCGGCGGATGTGCAGCAAATTCTTACAATTTTCATGGAGACATTCACAATGCCTACGACATTGGATGTGCGCTCCAGAAAAAGCGCGTAGAATGCGCAATTATGATAAAGGCAGCAGAAGCCGAAAATAACTAGGAAGAGGAAGGAAGAAACAATGAAGAAAAGTAAAGCAGCAGTCATAATGGCATTTGTTTTAGCTTGTTTAGTTGGACTTGGCTATTATGCATCCATCATTCTTTCATCCACTGGTATTGGGGAAGAAATGTCAATTCCACTTGGACTTGACTTATCAGGTGGTGTTTCTATCACATATCAGATTATGGATGAGAATCCAAGCAGTGAAGACGTAAATGACACAAAATACAAGCTTCAGAAACGTGTGGAAGGGTACAGTACAGAATCAGCAGTATATCTGGTTGGTGACGACAGAATCACTGTTGAAATTCCAGGTGTTACAGATGCAAATAAAATTTTAAGTGAACTTGGTAATCCTGGTTCTTTAGAGTTCCAGACAGAAGATGGAACTGTATTTATGACTGGTGATATGGTTGCAGATGCGCAGCCAGCAACTACCTCAGATGAATTTGGAAACAAGATGCAGGTTGTTGATTTAGTTTTAACAGAGGAAGGTGCAGAGATTTTTGCAGAGGTTACAGCAGCAAACGTTGGAAATGCACTTCCAATCGTATACGATGGTGAAATCATCAGCTATCCAACTGTAAATGAAGCAATTACAGGAGGAAATGCTCAGATTTCCGGAATGGCTTCTTATGAAGAAGCAGAAACACTTGCTACACAGATTCGTATCGGTTCTCTTTCTTTAGAGTTACAGGAGTTAGAATCATCTGTAGTAGGTGCACAGTTAGGTAGTGAAGCTATTTCTACCAGCTTAAAAGCAGCAGCCATTGGTCTTGTCATCGTTATGATTTTCATGATTGTAATGTATGGTGTTCCTGGTGTTGCAGCATCAGTTGCGCTTGCTATTTATACAGAGCTTGTAATTGCAACATTATATTTGTTCGAAATTACACTTACCTTACCGGGTATCGCAGGTATTATCCTTGGTATTGGTATGGCGGTGGATGCAAATGTTATCGTATTCTCACGTATCCGCGAAGAAATTGCAACTGGAAAAACAATTCAGTCTTCTATGAAGATTGGTTTCCAGAAAGCAATGTCAGCAATTTTAGATGGTAACATTACAACCTTAATTGCATCCGTTGTGCTTATGGCATTAGGTTCCGGTACGGTAAAAGGATTTGCTTATACCTTAATGATTGGTATTCTCCTTTCTATGTTTAGTGCGTTATTTGTAACAAGATGGATTCTTTATTCTTTATATGCACTTGGTCTGAAAAACGAGAAATTCTATGGTCGTGCAAAAGAGAGAAAGAGCATCAATTTTATTGGAAGAAAAGCTGTTTTCTTTGCCATTTCGGGTGTGATGATTGCAGCAGGCTTAATTGGAATGGGTGCTTATAATGCTTCTACCGGAAGTCCTTTAAATTACGGACTTGATTTCGTAGGTGGTACATCTACGACAGCAGACTTTGGTAAAGAATATACTATCGAAGAAATCGAAAGTGAGATTGTTCCACTTGTAGCAGAAATTATAGGTGATAACAATATCCAGACAAATAAAGTAGAAGGAACAACACAGATTACAATTAAGACACGTACATTAGATTTAGAGCAGCGTGAAGCAGTGAATACCATGTTAACAGACAGCTTTGGTATTGCAGAAAAAGATATTACTTCACAGAGTATCAGTTCAACCATCAGTGGAGAAATGCGTTCAGATGCAATTATTGCAGTTGTTGTGGCTTGTATCTGTATGTTAATTTATATCTGGTTCCGATTTAATGATATTCGTTTTGCAACAAGTGCCATTGCAGCATTAGCACACGATGTATTAGTCGTACTTGGTGTATATGCGTTAGTAAGAATTTCTGTAGGTGGTACATTTATCGCTTGTATGCTTACTATCATTGGTTATTCTATCAATGATACCATCGTTATTTTTGACCGTATCCGTGAAAACCTTGGCAAGCTTGCAGTGAAACAGACTCCAGAGGTGCTTGCAGAGGTTGCAAACCGAAGCCTGACACAGACTTTATCAAGAACAATTAATACATCTGTTACAACCTTCGTTATGGTAGCAATGCTTTATATTTTAGGTGTTACATCAATTCGTGAATTTGCCCTTCCATTAATGGCAGGTCTTGTTTGCGGTTCATATTCATCTGTATGTATTGCAACTCAGCTTTGGTATGTATTAAAGGTTCGTTTTGGTAAAAAAGAAGAAGCGTAATTTATAAAAAAGTCCATCGGGTATTGCCTGATGGACTTTTGTTTGGAGCAAAAATGAAATATATTTATTTGTATCTGATAGTTATCAATATTGTGGGCTTTGCAGTGATGGGAATAGATAAAGCAAAGGCAAAACGTCATGCATGGCGTATTCCGGAGAAGATATTATTTTTCTGCAGTTTGCTCGGTGGAAGTATTGGCACCTGGGCAGGGATGTATGTATTCCGTCATAAGACAAAACATTGGTATTTTGTGGTTGGAATGCCCCTTATTTTCTTCGGGCAGATAGCGGCAGCAGTATTTATTTTGCGGGGTTATCTGTAATGCTTATATATGGCATAAATATTTATTATAGCTAATTATGAATTTAGAATTGATTTCATTAGGAAAGTCATATATAATGAAAACAATAATGCTTAGAAAGACAGATGTTTTTCGTAGAAAGACAGCGCGAATAGGAGGATAAGATGTACACATTAGAAGATATTCAGGCAGTTGATATGGAAGTGGCTAACGCCATTACAGACGAATTTGAAAGACAGAACAGCCACATTGAGCTGATTGCATCTGAGAACTGGGTAAGCCCAGCAGTTATGTCAGCAATGGGTAGTGTTATGACCAATAAATACGCAGAGGGTTATCCAGGAAAAAGATATTATGGTGGATGTGACTGCGTAGACGTAGTAGAAGAATTAGCAAGAGAAAGAGCAAAAGAAGTATTTGGATGTGATTATGTAAATGTACAGCCACATTCAGGCGCACAGGCAAATATGGCAGTTCAGTTTGCTATTTTAGAGCCAGGCGATACTGTTATGGGTATGAACTTAGACCACGGCGGACATTTAACACATGGTTCACCAGTTAACTTCTCAGGAAAATATTTCAATATCGTTCCTTACGGAGTAAATGACGACGGATTCATCGATTATGATGAAGTTATGAAAATCGCTATGGAATGCAAGCCAAAGATGATTATTGCAGGTGCTTCTGCATATGCTAGAACAATCGACTTTAAGAAATTCCGCGAAATCGCAGATGCTTGCGGCGCAGTATTAATGGTAGATATGGCTCACATTGCAGGTCTTGTTGCAGCAGGACTTCATCCAAGCCCAATTCCTTATGCAGATGTTGTGACAACAACAACACACAAAACACTTCGTGGACCACGTGGTGGTATGATTCTCTGCAATCAGGAAGCAGCAGACAAATACAACTTCAATAAAGCAATCTTCCCAGGTATCCAGGGTGGTCCTTTAATGCACGTAATCGCAGCAAAGGCAGTCTGCTTTAAAGAGGCTCTCCAGCCAGAATTTAAACAGTATCAGCAGAACATCATTGACAATGCACAGGCACTTTGCAAAGGTCTTATGAACAGAGGAATCAAGATTGTTTCTGGTGGAACAGACAACCACTTAATGTTAGTTGACCTTACAAACTACGATTTAACAGGAAAAGAAGTAGAGAAATTATTAGACGCAGCAAACATTACCTGTAACAAGAATACAATTCCTAACGACCCAAAATCTGCTTTCGTAACAAGCGGTATTCGTCTTGGTACACCAGCAGTAACATCTCGTGGTTTAAACACAGAGGATATGGACCAGGTTGCAGAAGCTATCGCTATGTTAATCAAAGAAGGAGAATCTGCAGTTGACAAAGCAAAAGCAATTGTTAAATCATTAACAGACAAATATCCATTAAAATAAAACTGAAAAATAGGGACGCAGCCTAAATTTCAAAAAATGGGGACGTAGCCTAAATTTTGAAATTTAGGCTGCGTCCCTATTTTCCGATTTATAAAAGACTGGGTTGTCCCCATAAACATTTTGTAGCATTTTATGGTATCATAATTTGCATTATCAGAAACTTTAAACATTCGCATGGATTCTTTTGCAAGGAAAAGTTTTAAGAACGTTGGATAAAAACTTAGAAATTCTCTGCTTTTTCCGATGAATAAACGTTTTGTGTCCGCTCATTGCGTTTTACACCCACAATCAAAAGTGTCCGCATGGAACGGAAATTTCGGACTACAGCTTTCAAGTACATCTAGCAGGGAAGCTTTGACAAAGTCGATATAGGAATCCGGTTACCGCAAAGGAGGGCGTTACGTTATCTAATTAAGATACGTTTTGTTCTCCTGCGTCCACCGGATTCCGTTTTGCCAAAGCTTCCCTGCAGATGTACTAAGAAACCTGAGAAACGCAAATTTCCTTGTTCCATGCGAACACTTTTTGTGGGTGTAAAGACCTTGAGCGGACATAAAAGATAGCGATTTCATCGGAAAAAGCAGTAGAATTTCAAGCTTTTTTTTTCACCGTTCTTAAAACTTTTTATTGTCGAAAGAATCCATGCAAATGGCATAAACTCCGGATAATGCAAATTATGACATAATATAAGTTAAAAAATGTTTATGGGGACAGCCTAGTTTTTAGGTATAAAAAAAGCGCCGCATGGCGACGCTTTTATACGGTTGTGTTTACTCCGTTGACGGCTGCATGCTCGTTTTCATCCATTGGAATAACAAGACATTTCTGACCGTTGATTGTTTCGGAGTGAATCTGTCCGACCTTTTCTGGTTTGACACGAAGGATGACATCATAGGTTTTTACTTCAGGAACGTCATCACCATCGTCTGAAACAGGAAGAGCGCGGGTTTCTTCTAACTGTTGTTTTAAATTGCTGACCTGTTCAATCAGCTCTAACTTTTCTTTTCTTCTGGCATTGGCCTCCACAAGTTTTGGGTCGACTAAGTATTCTGCTGTTGGTAAGTCTTCACCAAAGGTCTCTTCGTATTTGCTTTCAATCACAGCAGTCTGTTCTTCTGTTAAGCCGCTTTCTGTTAAAACATTTTTAATTGTGTTAGCAGTAAGAATGACTGGTTCAGGCTCTACATCCTCTTCGATAGGAATCTCAATCATGTCATTGATATTATCCTGAATATCCATATAAAGAGCTTCGCTTTCCTCATCGTCTTCGCCGATAACATCCTTTACAATGCTCTGGAAAGTAAGCTTCTTTTCGGTAGCAGTTAATTTGCAGTCACAGCCAAGACCAGCCTCCATAAATTCAGAGTGAGGAGTTTTGGTATCTCTGGTGTAGAACATCACCGAATGAATATCAGAGCTTCTGTCTGTAAATGCCGGGAAAACAAATCCGGTGTCAGGAGCACCAACCACCCAGTCGCGGATACGTGGTCCGATGCGGTTGTCATCTTCTAAATAGCCAAGTCCCGGTTTGCTTAAGTTGACCGGACAGATGGCACATAGAAGATATTCGTAAACCTCTTCAGATTCGTCTAATTTGTCATTATCGGTTGTTTTGGTAATGACATCGTATGCATCATGGAAAATAAGAATCAGATAATTTCCAACGTAATCATAGCTGTCGATTACTAAATCAAAAAAAGCATCTAATAAATCATCATTTTTTAACTTGCTTTCACGAAGTCCCATCAAAAACTGCTGTTTTCCTCCGGCAGCCTCTTCTGCGAGTGGAAATTCAAGCTCTAACAGGTTGTTTCCGATAGTTCCGGAAAGGACTTTTTTGGTGATGTCTAGGTATTTAAAAAATTCTTCATCCTCTAAGTTTAAAAAGGTTTCACCAATTTTTGTAACCTTATTATGGTCCGCGTCAACATAACAGCCGCACATTCTGGTAAATGTACAGGCATCCTTTTTGAAACGGCGCTTTAATTCTAATATATCTTTTTTATTCATATGTAATCATGCCTTTCTAATTTTTGTAAAAGTACTTGCACGAAAAAACTGCCACGAAATAATCAAATGACTTAGAAGCTGTGCGAAATGCATCATGGCGGGCAGCTTTTTACTAAGTGCAAGGATAATTATAGACAAATTTTAAAGGGTGCGCAAGTAAAAAGAATGCGCCAAGGCGCATTCTTTTTAAGCTTTTTAGTAGGTTGTTTTGGTGTGTCTTGGATGTGTTTTCACAGTTTCCGCTGCGGTTACAATGGCTGCAAGTACCTTGGTGCGGAAAGTATTTGAAAGTTTATCTACCCTCGAATAAAGCTCTCCCTTGTCTGTATTGACATATTTGGTTGGAAGCAGATTTAAGCTGAGACAGATTAAATCATTTCTACAGACTGGACAGGTACAAACACCAATTTCTTTGATACTGTTGTCAACTTCGTTTTCGACAACCTTTTCCATGACATTTTTGTAATGTAAGACAGGATAAAGCTTGATACAGTTTCTGATTCTCTTTTTTACAATCGCTCCTAAAAGTGGACGGACAAGAACTTCGTCTACTCCGGCAGCAATCGCAGAAGTAATTGCATTATCATCTTCTTCATCAAAAATTAAAATAAATGGAATTTTTTTGAAAATAGGAGAATCTTTTATTGCTTCTAAAAGCTCTAAACCGTTAATCACCGGCATCTGATAGGATGCGAGAATAATATCAGGATTGAGCGGACTGTTGTTGAGGTACGAAATTGCTTCTGCACCAGTGGCAGCAGATACTAATTTGTAATCATCGGATAATATGTTACATAGTTCATCATATTTTGAAGTGGAATTTCCCACTATTAGTATTGTTTCGATTTTTTTGTCCATAACCATGCCTCCATTTAAAAGAAATCACATATCGTGAGATTATTAATCTTATCTAGGTATGCGTAGTTCTATCCCTTCTATCATTATAGGAAAAAATAACTAGGATGGCAAGGGGAAATGTGAGGCAAAAAACATTGTTTAGAAAACAGAAAGCCTTTGGAAGTCCAAAGGCTTTTTTCGTGAAAGGATATGCAAATGATTGGTTAAAGAATGTATTTGAAACGCATGAATGTTTTACAATATTAGGTATATAATTGCAATTCAGCGCGAGACGTCCGGTGGACGTCTGTTTTGCGCGGAGCGTAGAACGAGAACCCTTCGAGTCAGGCAGACTCGTTTATAAGAAAAAGGATATCCAATCGGATATCCTTTTTCAAGAGAGCGCGAGACGGCGCAAGACGTCCGGTGGACGTCTGCTATGCGCGGACCGAAGCGGAGCGAAGAACGAGAACTTCGAGTCCAGGATTGGACTCGAAAAAAAAGAACTGCTACCATTTGGTAACAGTTCTTTTTTCAAGAGAGCGCGAGACGGGACTCGAACCCGCGGCCCCGACCTTGGCAAGGTCGTGCTCCACCAACTGAGCCACTCGCGCATGTTTATAACAATATAAAGTTTTATGAGAGCGCGAGACGGGACTCGAACCCGCGGCCCCGACCTTGGCAAGGTCGTGCTCCACCAACTGAGCCACTCGCGCATGTTTATAACAAATATAAAGTTTTATGAGAGCGCGAGACGGGACTCGAACCCGCGGCCCCGACCTTGGCAAGGTCGTGCTCCACCAACTGAGCCACTCGCGCTTATTTTATAACGTCTTGAAGTTTTCTGCAAGACACATCAGATATAATACGCCTTATGATTCCATTTGTCAACAAGTTTTTTGAAAAAATAGTAAGTTTTTTTGATAAGTTTTTGAAAGTGTTTCTGAAAGAGAATATTTCTATAAGTACAAGAAAAATTGTGCATGATATTTTTACGGCGGCATACAATATAATAATCAGTTACTGGGGGAATTTTTTATGAGTGCAAAGACAAAAATTGTAGTCCTTCATATGAAAGAGGTAATTTATACGGCTATTTTTGTGGGGCTTGGAATCCTGCTTATTGTGCTGCTGCTGTTTATGTTCCTGCCAGAAAAAAAGAATCATGAGTCGGTGGAAACAATGAAGTATGTAGCAGGAGTGTATACCTCGTCAATTCTTTTTAATGACAGTACCATAGATGTGCAGGTGATTGTGGATGAAAATAAAATTCAGTCCATTGAGCTGGTCAATCTGGATGAAACAGTGACTACTATGTATCCGTTGGTAGAGCCTGCGCTGGAAAGTCTGACAAATCAGATTTTAGAAAAGCAGTCGTTAGATGACATTACATATGTTTCGGATAACCAGTACACATCCATTATGCTGCTTAATGCGGTGGAAAATGCATTGGCAAAAGCAGATGCAAACATAAGCGAAGTAGAGGAATAAAACGCTGTTCACAATCATGAGAAGTGCACAAAAAAACAGGAGCATAACGCAGATGACTGCGGCTGCTCCTGTTTTTAAATTCTTTTATTCAGCATCAGCATTAAGCGTAGCTAAATAATCATCTAAAGCAGAAAGGTCTGCGTAGATGGTTTCTACTGGTTTGTTGTTTTCGTAAATGCGGTATGCAGAATGACCTGCCCATCCAACGAGTGCGATTACAACGAGCCATCCGCCTAAAACAGCAAGTTTGTGATTTCTTTTTTCACGTGCCATAATCTGTTTACGGTTCTTTTTTTCTTCTTTATAACGGTCTACCTTTGCCTGACTCATAATAAATCTCCTTAATCTACATATTATGCAAAACTATATGAAATTATAGCCTATTTTTCTATAAAATGCAATAGAGCTATGCCTTGCACTTTCGCTAAAAATTCGTTACAATTATGAATTAGCAGACGCTTGCGGGAAAAGCAGGCCTGATAAATTTTGATGCGATGAAGAGGGCATTGCAGAGAAGGAGGAAAACATGAGTCTCGCAGATAAGATTTTTGTAAATATGTGTAAAGATATTTTAGAAAATGGAACGAGTACAGAAGGCGAAAAAGTACGTCCTCATTGGGAAGATGGAACAAGTGCTTATACAATAAAAAAATTCGGAGTGGTAAACCGTTATGATTTGTCAAAGGAGTTTCCTGCGATTACCCTTCGTAAAACTGCGATTAAGACCTGTTCAGAGGAAATGCTCTGGATTTGGCAGAGAAAATCTAATAACATTCATGATTTAAACAGCACCGTCTGGGATGAATGGGCAGATGAGACAGGCTCTATCGGAAAGGCGTATGGTTATCAGCTTGGCGTAAAACATCAGTATAAAGAAGGCATGATGGACCAGGTTGACAGAGTGATTTATGATTTGAAAAATAATCCATTCAGCCGCCGTATTATGACAAACATTTATGTACATCAGGATTTGCACGAGATGAATCTTTATCCATGTGCGTACAGTATGACATTTAATGTAACACAAAAGCCTGGCGAGGAAAAATTAGTTTTAAACGCAATTTTGAATCAGCGTTCACAGGATATTTTAACTGCAAATAACTGGAATGTATGTCAGTATGCTGTATTAATGCATATGCTTGCACAGGTATGTGACATGCAGGTCGGCGAGCTTGTACACGTGATTGCAGATGCTCATATTTATGACCGTCATATTCCAATCGTGAAAGAGTTAATCACACGTGAGCAGTTTGCAGCACCAAAGGTTTCTTTAAATCCTGAGATAAAAGATTTTTATCAGTTTACAACCAAGGATATTATCGTTGAGGACTATGTAACAGGGCCGCAGGTTAAGGATATCCCGGTAGCAATATAAAAAATCCAAAGGATTTTTTATATCGAAGAATGCCAAAGGCATTCTTCCGACAGAATATAAGCAGTATTTCAATTAGGAATTTGTTTAAATCAAAGAATGCCAGAGGCATTCTTCCGACAGAATAAAAGCAGTATTTAGATAAAAGAAAGAGGTTAGGATATGAATTTAATTGCAGCAGTAGACAGCAATTGGGCAATTGGAAACAAGAATCAGCTTTTAGTGCGTATTCCGGCAGACCAGAAATTTTTCCGCGAGACAACCACTGGAAAAGTTGTTGTTATGGGACGCAAGACATTAGAAAGCTTTCCAAATGGACTTCCATTAAAGAACCGTACCAATATCGTGCTGACACATGATAAAAATTACAACGTAAAGGATGCAATTATCCTTCATTCGATGGAAGAGCTTCGCGAGGAGTTGAAAAAATATCCAAGCGAAGATATTTATGTGATTGGTGGAGAGACAATTTACCGCCAGTTATTAGATGAATGTGATGTAGCACACATTACAAAGATTGATTTTGCTTATCAGGCAGATGCGTATTTTCCAAATCTGGATGAGATGCCGGAGTGGAAAATCACAGCAGACAGTGAAGAGCAGACATATTTTGACTTAGAGTATTATTTTTATAAGTATGAAAGAGTGAAATAGATTAAAAAACATCAATAAGTAAGTGGTTAAATTATATCATAGAAAAATAATTTAAAAAGGAATATAATTGCAGGAAAATCCTACAGGCAAAAAGAAAGCGCGTAAAAAATGGAGAACTTTATCTATAGTTTAGAAGTGACGCTGCCCATTTTTCTGGTCATGATTCTTGGGTATTTTTTAAAACAGATTGGAATGTTAAATGATGAGTTTGTAACTGTTGCCAATCGTTTTAATTTTAAGGTGACGCTGCCGTTTATGGTTTTTAAAGATATTGCAAGCGTAGATATCAAGGCAGTTTTTGATGTACGGTATGTGTTATTTTGTGCACTTGTCAGCACCGCATGCTTCTGGATTATCTGGGGCGGCGTGAAGCTGTTTGTAAAGGATAAAAGCATCCGCGGAGCATTTGTGCAGGCATCTTTCCGCGGAAGCGCAGCCGTCATGGGACTTGCGTTTATACATAATATTTATGGAGAATCTGCAATGGGGCCGCTTATGATTGTCGGCGCAGTACCACTTTATAATATTTTTTCTGTCATTGTGCTGACATTTGAAGCAAATGATTCCGCAGGAATTAATAAGAAAGAAAAAATTAAGCAGGCTTGTATCAATATTTGCAAAAATCCAATTATTATCGGGATTTTATTAGGCTTAATTTCCGGGGTAATCGGAGTTGATTATCCGGTTGTTGTTGATAAAACAGTAAGCAGTATAGCGCAGCTTGCAGCACCACTTGCATTAATTACAATTGGTGCAGGCTTTGAGGGCAGAAAAGCCTTAGCCAAAATGAAACCAACGATTGCTGTTTCACTTATCAAGCTTGTGATACAGCCGCTTGTTTTTTTACCAGTGGCAATTACAATGGGATTTACTGGGGAAAAAATCATTGCAATTTTAATTATGCTTGCTTCGCCAACTACACCAAGCTGTTATATTATGGCAAAGAACATGCATAACGATGAAGTTTTGACGGCGAGTGCCGTTGTTACAACCACATTAATGGGAGCATTCACATTGACAGGATGGATTTTCCTTTTAAAAACAATGGGATTGCTTGGATAAATAAAAAAGGGGAAAAAAATAGAAAGGCAGACGATGAAATGGATATTACAGGTAGAAAATTATTTGTAAAAGCTTTACAGGAAGAAGGCGTAGATACCATTTTCGGTTATCCGGGTGGTACAGTTACAGACCTTTTCGACGAATTATATAAGCAGGATGGAATCGAAGTCGTCTTACCAAGACATGAGCAGGGCTTACTTCATGAAGCAGAGGGTTATGCAAAGTCAACAGGAAAAGTAGGTGTCTGTTTAGTTACAAGTGGACCTGGTGCAACAAATATTATCACAGGTTTGGCAGATGCGCATTATGACAATATTCCGTTGGTTTGTTTTACCGGACAGGTTCCGCTTAATTTGATTGGTAATGATGCGTTCCAGGAGGTTGACATCGTAGGAATCACTAGAAGCATCACAAAGTACGGCGTTACCGTACGTGACCGTTCTGAACTTGGAAAAATTATTAAAATGGCTTTCCATATCGCAAGAACAGGAAAACCAGGACCAGTTTTAATTGACCTTCCAAAAGATATTCAGACAATGGTTGGTCCATCTGATTATCCGGAAAAAGTACAGATTCGCGGTTATAAGCCAAATGAAAGTGTACACGTTGGTCAGTTGAAAAAAGCATATAAGCTTTTAAAATCAGCAAAGAAACCATTGATTTTAGCAGGTGGCGGTGTCAACATTGCTAAAGCCAATAAAAAATTACAGGAGTTTGTAGAAATTACACGCGTTCCTGTTGTTACAACCATTATGGGAAAAGGTGCAATTCCAACCACGCATCCATTATATGTTGGAAATTCAGGTATGCATGGAAGATATTCTGCGAATAAAGCAGTCAGCGAATGTGACGTACTTTTCTCTATTGGAACACGTTTTAATGACCGTATTACCGGTGATTTAAATGAGTTTGCTCCAAAGGCAAAAATTGTACATATTGACGTAGATACAGCATCTATTTCCAGAAACGTAGTCGTAGACGTTCCAGTCGTTTCCGATGCAAATCTTGCATTAGAGAAGCTCTTAGAGTGGGCGGAAAAGATGGATACAGTAAAATGGCAGGAAAAAATTGAAGAGTGGAATGAGGAAAATCCATTGGAAATGCGTCGTGACCATGGTATGACTCCACAGATGATTATGGAGCATATCAATACCACTTTTGATGAAGCAATTTTTGTTACAGACGTTGGACAGCATCAGATGTGGGCAACACAGTATCTTGATGTGGATGAACGCCGTCAGATGATTACTTCCGGTGGATTAGGTACGATGGGATTTGGTTTCCCAGCAGCAATTGGTGCAAAAATTGGTAATCGTGATAAAGAAGTTGTGTGTATTACAGGAGATGGCGGTTTTCAGATGAACATTCAGGAAATGGCAACAGCCGTTGTACAGGGAACACCAGTGATTATCTGTTTATTGAACAATTATTATCTTGGTATGGTTCGCCAGATGCAGCAGCTTTTCTATGGAAAACGTTACGAAGCAACCTGTCTTCGCCGCAGAAGAAGTTGTCCTGCAAACTGTAAAGGACCAAATGAAAACTGTCCACCATACGAGCCAGATTTTGTGAAGCTTGCAGAAAGCTATGGTGCACATGGAATCCGCGTAGAAAAAGAAGAGGATATCCAGAAAGCATTAGATGAAGCAAGAACTTATACAGATGCTCCAACCATCATTGAATTTATGATTTCTTCTGATGAAATCGTTCTTCCAATGGTAAAAGGTGGAAATCCAATGAGCGAAATGATATTGAAATAAGCAAGCACTGCAAAAATCGGTACAGTAAGAAATTCATGCTTGCATGGATATTTCTTACTGGAGCGATTTTTATTGGGCGACCGCCCCAAGCGAGAAACATGACTTAGAAAGGATACAAAACCATGAAAAATAGATGGATAGCACTTTATGTGGAAAACGAAGTTGGTGTATTAGCGAAGGTTTCCGGGCTTTTTTCTGGAAAGTCTTACAACCTACAGAGTCTTACTGTCGGAACAACAGAGGATGAAACCGTATCCCGAATGACAATTTGTGTAACAAGTGATGACATTACTTTTGAGCAGATTAAAAAACAGCTAAATCGTATGGTTGAGGTTATTAAGGTTATCGACCTGACAGATGTTCCAATTCATATGAAAGAGATTTTGTTTGCAAAGGTATTAAATATTAATGCATCCCAGAAAGCAGAAGTATTTCAGATTGCACAGGTATTTGATGTACAGGTTGCAGATATTGGAGATGACAGCGTATTGTTAGAGTGTAAATTAACAGAGCGTCGTAATAATGAATTAATTAAATTATTAAAGAGTAAATTTAAACGTATCGAAGTTGTTCGTGGTGGAGCAGTCGCAATTGAATCCATCAGTACAAGCTGCAGATAAGAAAAGCGTTATAAGTTAGAAGAAGTCTGTTTTTCATTTTAGAAAAAAATGAGAGACAGACTTTTTTGATTTATCGAATTCAGGAGTCAAAAGGGCTGTATAATAGCTTTCATCTCCATTGCCCAAAAGAAACTTTCCACAATATTATTTGTGCAATTTGTCAGTATAAAAGAATAGACAGCTCTTTTGACACCCGAATCTTTACTAGGAAAATTCTTCGAACTTCCTATAGAATAAAGCATTTCGGATGGTGTGATTAAATGCCTGAAAAATTACAAAGAGAATGTCTTATAAATAAGAAAAGATTGACAAATATATGAATATATGCTTATATATTCATATATAAAAGAGAAGTGCAATAGATTTATATCACGACTAAGGAAAAATAAATCTAGTTTCATGTGATAGACTTATTTGGAGGGAAAGATGATTTATCAAATAATTGCAATTTTGCTTTTAGCAGTTTTTTACACATTTTATTTTGCAAAAATTATAATTCAAAAAAGGCAGTCTATAAAAACAAATCAAATGGGAGTTGGGAATAAACCTAAAAAGGTATTATTGATTGAACGAATTATGAGTGCTGCAACAGTGTTGCAGTTTATTGTTGGAGTGTTCAGTATTTTTTTATGTAAAAAATTTCTGATAACGGAAATCAGAATACTGGGAATTATAACAGGTTGTATAGCGGTAATTTTCTTTGCATCAGCAACAATAACGATGAAAAGTAGTTGGAGAGTTGGAATTCCAGAAGAAAAAACAACTTTAATTACAGGTGGTGTATACAAATGGAGTAGAAATCCTGCATTTGTGGGATTTGATTTATTATACATTTCTATGTGTCTGATGTTCTTTAATATTCCGTTAGTGATTGTGACTGTTTGGGCAGTAATAATGTTACATCTTCAGATTTTGCAGGAAGAAGAGCATATGTATCAGATGTTTGGAGAGGAATATGAGCAATACAAGAAACACACTTTAAGATACTTTGGAAAAAAATTGACTTGATATAATGTTGACAATGAGCATCAAAAATGATACTATATAGCGTATCTTCTAAGATACACTTTGGCTTCATTTAAGCGATGATGAAGCCAAAATTCTTAGTTTAAAAGGTGCAGATACATCTTTGAAAATTGTTATCTGCCTATCTATTTTTTCACGCCGGAATCCCGGCAAAGATTCAAACTTTAACACTATTTATTTGTTTTATAAGGGGGATTTTGCCTATGACCAAAACACTAAAAGATTACTTTCCAATGTTAAAGGAGAGGGAAACGCTGCTTGCAGAAATTAAAGGAACACCAAAGCTTCGCGCCGTTTATGAGAGCTGGAGTTTTGCGTAGCGAGAGGAGTTTTTGGATTTTTGTACTGGAGCAAGGGGGATTAAGATTTTATATGATTCCTTTTTTAAAGAAGTTTTAAACCCAGAGTATACACCGGAACGGTTGGAGAGTTTTCTTTGTGAAGTACTAAAGCGAAAAGTGAAGATTGTTCGCGTACTTCCTAATGATTCTACGCGGATTGCCGACGAAACCTCGTTGTTAATCACTGACATCGTGGTGGAACTAGAAGATGGTTCTCTTGCCAATGTAGAAATTCAAAAAATCGGCTATTCCTTTCCGGGCGCAAGAAGTGCCTGTTACGCAGCGGATATGCTGCTTCGTCAATACAAGCGTGTACGCGCGAGACAGGGAGATTCCTTTTCTTATAACGATATCAAAACCGTATTTCTTATTGTAATCTATGAAAAAAGTCCAAAAGAATTTCACGAGTTCCCAGATACATATTTTCATCATTCCAGACAGGTTTTCGACAGTGGTTTAAAGATTAATCTGCTGCAGGAATTTATCATGATTCCGCTTGACATTTTTAAACACAAAATGCAGAATAAAAGTGTAACGACGACGTTTGAAGCATGGCTTACATTTTTATCAGAAGACCGCCCGGAGAAGATTATTTCATTACTGGAGCAATACCCGGAATTTAAGCCGATGTATGAGACGTTGTATCAGATGTGTCAGAATACGGAGAGAGCTATGGGATTTTTTTCAGAGGAATTAAGAATACTCGACAGAAATACAGTGAAATATATGATAGAACAGCAGCAACAGGAGATTGATGAGCTGGCGGAGGAAGTGAGTGCACAGAAGGAGCAGTTGAGTCAGAAAGATGCAAGATTAAGCCAACAGGAAGAGAAATTAAGCCAGAAAGAAGCAGAATTGAGCCGGAAGGATGAATTATTAAGCAAACAACAAGAGCAGCTTAAGAAATTAGAAGAAGAGTTAAAAGAACTTCGCCGTCAGGGGTAATTTTATTACCCGTAATGTTATATTTGTTTTATGCATTCTGCGCAAATCAAAAAGGCTTTCCAGTTGGAAAGCCTTTTTGCGTGCGTAGTTGACGACATTTTATCTTGCAAGTACTTCAATAATTTCTGCAACATACATTGTGTGCATATCACCATCTGCGTACCACTTTTCTTTGATTTCAGGTGAGAGGAAAGAATCCTCGGTAATTTTGGTAGCAGACATATTCTGGCAGAGGAGAAGCAGATTTCCTTCATCAATATATGGAATGCCATGTTTGTAACCAAGACTTAATCCTGCATTCGCAATCTTATCTTCATCTCTTCCAGAATGACTTCCACAGTAAGATAAAGCTTCTTTGTATTCTTCGCCTAAAAACGAAATAGAGAAAAATTCTCCATTGTCAATAAATTCCTTTGTATATCTGGAGTCGCGGACAAAAATAAAAGCAACATTTTTTCCCCAGAGAACTCCAAAGCCGCCCCAGCTGACTGTCATAGTGTTGGCTTTTTGTTTTGAACCTGCTGTAACAAGTGCCCATTCATTTTTTAATTTGGTAAAAGGGTTTAATTCCAGCATTTCGATAGGGTATGGTTGAAAAGTATGCATATCGTCTATCTCCTTTTTTACAATTATATTAGAAAACATAATGGAATCATGCTTTCTTTTTAAAAGATAATCCGTAGATACATATATTATATAATTACATGCTGGAAAAGTCACGTCTTGTTTTCATTTTGTGCTGTGGAAGAAGCAAGGCAAAATAACATCCACTTATAAAAACCTACTGCACCCATAACTCCCACACATGGCATTTATAAGCCTTTGGAATAATCTTGACACTAAAAAAATAAAGTATCATAATGGTGTTCAGAAATTAGTTCCGGGACAGCGATTCCGCTACGAATAGATAAGCTTTGGAGGAGAAATTATGGATATCAGATTTGTAAAAAGAGAAGTATTAAAAGAAAAACCAGACCAGAAGAATCTTGGATTTGGTAAGTATATGACAGACTATATGTTTGTTATGGACTGGACAGTTGATGAAGGATGGCATGATGCAAGAATCGTACCACACGAGCCAATCACATTAGACCCAGCTTGTGTTGTTTTACATTATGCACAGGAAACATTCGAAGGATTAAAAGCATACCGTACAGCAGAAGGAAAGATTCAGTTATTCCGTCCAGAAATGAATGGTGCAAGAATGATTCGTTCCAACGAAAGACTTTGTATGCCAGAGTTTCCAGTAGACATGTTCGTAGATGCAGTAAAAGCATTAGTAAAAGTAGAAGAAGACTGGGTTCCATCTGAGCCAGAAACATCTTTATATATTCGTCCATTTATGTTCGCAACAGAGTCTGCACTTGGCGTTCATATGGCAACATCTTACAAATTTATGGTAATCTGTTGTCCAGTAGGCGCATATTACGCAGAAGGAATCAACCCAGTTAAGATTTTAGTAGAAGATGAATTAGTTCGTGCCGTAAAAGGTGGTACAGGCTTTACAAAATGCGGCGGTAACTACGCAGGTTCTATTTTAGGACAGGTAAAGGCTGCAAAAATGGGATATTCACAGGTTCTTTGGCTTGATGGCGAGCACCGTAAATATGTAGAAGAAGTTGGAACAATGAACATCATGTTCAAGATTTCTGGTGAAATCTACACAGCTCCAATCGAAGGAACAGTTCTTCCAGGTGTAACAAGAGATTCCATGATTCACTTATTAAGAGACTGGGGATACAAAGTAAATGAGACAAAGCTTTCTATCGATGATTTAATGAAAGCTGGACATGACGGTACATTAGAAGAAGTATTCGGTACAGGTACAGCAGCAGTTATCTCACCAGTAGGCGAGCTTCGTTACAAAGATGACGTTGTTGTAATCAATGACTTCAAGATTGGTGAATTAACACAGAAATTATATGATACATTAACAGGAATCCAGTGGGGTAAATTAGAAGACAAATACAACTGGACAGTAGAAGTAAAATAATTTTTGAAAAAAATGACGATACGCAGGAGTGCTGGAACAAAGAATCTCGCCTGC
>JBGVHB010000097.1:0-1583 GCA_045121975.1 Roseburia sp. | reverse complement strand
TAGGGCAACAACACTAAAAGGTCGCCCTCACACTTTTTAAATCGAATCCTTTACTAAATTCTATTTTTATGATTCTGTTCTGACTCTTTATTTTACAAGCTTTTGGCTCCGATTTTAGTCTAAAAATTAGATCTATTAATTGATCACGAACTCCTATATTATGCTCATACACAAGCAATTTGTTAGATGAGCGAAGGTATGAATCAAGCATTATTTCAAGCAGCATTAAAAGATGCAGGATGTTTTCCTAGATTTGTAAGTGAAAGTGAACTTACAAACTTCGAAAAATGCCTTGAAATAAATCTAGATGATCCTCGAGATCCTTCAAAAATCGTATATCCATTGCATGTTATAGGTGTAATTATTCTTACAGCTCGAGTTAGTGGCTGTAACAACTGCGAGGAAATCAGAACCTATTGGGAAGATCATCTCGATTTCTTTAAAAAGAATTTATACGATTGTCCTGATGAAGACTATATTCCTTCAGCTCAAACTATACGCAGAGTACAGACCATACTAGACATTGATAATTTAACTCAGGTTTATTACGACTTCTTTTCTAAACCAGCTGTAGCTGAAGAAGAAACGAAAACCTCCACAGATATTCAAGACAAAGAAGTTCATGCTATTGATGGTCAAAATCTAAGGGGAACTAATACTCAGATAGTAGTAGATGGAAAACTAAAAAATAAACCTGGGTATGACATAGTTTCTCTATACGCAACACGAGCTGGTATTTGTTTATCTCAAGTAACTGTCGATACAAAAAATCAAGAATCAAAAGCGATTATTGAGCTATTAAAAGCAGTTTGCGTAGTTAATACCATAATCACTTGGGATGCCTTAAACACTCATGTATCAACACTTGAAGCTGTAATAAATGCACAAGCTGACTTTGTTGTTGTAGTAAAAGCAAATCAGGGGTACCTATTTGAAGAAATTACCGATGCCTTCGATATTGGACTACAAGCATTTGAAGCTCAAGGTGTTGTAAGTTCAGCTACTTCTATTGGCAAAGGTCACGGTAGAATTGAACAACGTACCATAGATATTCTCCCTGCTGAGTTTGCTTTATCTAAAGAGCAAAACAGAAAATGGAAGTATATTAAGTCAGTAATTAGAGTAACCAATGAAAGAGCTGAAATTAGAGGCGGAGAGGTTACAGAGCCTACAACCGAATCTCATTACTACATAAGCTCCATTGAGGTTGATTTTACCGATAACCTATTTGCGCAAAAGATGCTAAGGGTGATCCTCGATAGATGGAAGATTGAAGGTGTTCAGCACTTCTCTCTAGATGTACTTTTTGAACAAGATTACTTGCCATTGCGTAATCAACAATACATCTGCAATCATTCTTTCTTTACCAAAATGGCTTATAACGTTGTTTCTTATATAAGAAACAACCTACCTCTTATCAGAGGCGAGAAAGTTGCTTTATCTGCGCTAGTAAGAACAGCAAAAAACAATCCTGGTATCAGCTTTGAATACATCAAAGCTTACTTCAACAAGGATGTATCAGCTCTACTTACTAATGAAAAGATGATACGGCTCGGTCTTGTCAAAGCACCTAAAGTTGAAGA
>JBGVHB010000096.1:0-50384 GCA_045121975.1 Roseburia sp. | reverse complement strand
AGGCGGATACTTCGCCTGCTCTTGACATGCACCAGCATGGACTGTTATATATAAAACAAGGGCTGAAAGCTCACCTAGGAGTTTCCAGCCCAATCATTATCATAGAAGGTCAGTATTTACAGACTTTTCTTCACACACTCCTTGACTTTATTGTTAGTAGTTTTTGCGGCTCTATCTTTTATAGATAATCATAATAATAAAAAGAAATAGCATCCCGACCCTCGCAAAGTTTGGATGCTATTCTCTATAGTTTTCTAACTGAGGGCAATCGGAACTCGTGTCCGATAACCTTTCTAAGTAGATTATATACTAGAGCCACTTGTTTTTCAAGTGGCTCTTTTTGTAGCCTTGTTACACTCTTTTTTATGTTTATTCAAAGTTCATCGTCATTTAATAATTGTTTTGCACAAACTATTTTTTTACCAAGTTCATTAGAAAAACAATCCCAAAACACCTGGATTAACCTTTTCTCATTTTTTTACAATTCTCTCATATATTATTCTCAAACATGTTTTTATTCTTTCCAATATTCCCAAAAGAATTTCAGCCAAAAACCATATCAATATTACAAAAATATGACATACATAACTGTTTGAAACTTTTCAAATCTAATTATTTGACTTAATATTAATGCTATATACATACCTAGTAATTCTACTATCATTCGAATTGCACATTTATCACTTGGTGCTGAGTATGCATATATTCCCAATATATTTGTTTCCAAATAACCTAATCTCCGCCTTATCTTACAATTAAATTTCAGAATATTATCTTCGTAGTTACTATATGCCTTTTTGTTATTTGGTTTCTTTTTTAAATAATTGAACGCTACTAATGTTGTTCTATCAACATACTTTTTATATTTTTGTAAATAAAATTCACTTTTCTTTATAATTTCGCAAATATCTTTATTTTCTTTAATTAAACAATAAAGAGGATAATATACCCTATTATAAGTTATCTCCAATTTATCTAGTGGTATATTTTTGTTACAACTATATTTTGTAATCAAAAAAGTAATAAAACCTGTTATACATACAGGTAAAATAACCTTCATAAATTCAATCAATATATCCATACTTCTTACCTCCATTTCAACTATATATACTATTTCATAATCTCTATCTCACCACAATTCTAGCATTAGATTTTTTCATAAAATAACTCCCACTCTCTCCCTTTACCATCTTATTTAAAATTCAATTACAAAGCATTATCATTGAACATTTGTTCCATTCATGTTATAATCAAAGAATATAATCGAACCGAAAGCAGGATGCATTTTCCGATGATGCCCTCTAGTACATAAGGGGGTGATGCCCTATGAACACAATGGAAGTCTTGACTTTATTGTTAGTAGTTTTTGCGGCTCTATCTTTTATAGATAATCATAACAACAAAAAGAAATAGCATCCCACCGTCCAAAGTAGATGCTATTTCAAAGTAGTTTCACTGAGGGCAATCGGAACTCGTGTCCGATAACCTTTCTAAGTAGATTATATACTAGAGCCACTTGTTTTTCAAGTGGCTCTTTTTGTAGCCTTGTTTCACAAGGCATTCCCTCTTATCATTCAAACATTTTATAAATACCGCTTCTCGAAATCCTCTGCCGCCATCGGTGTTCCAAAATAATACCCTTGGATATAATGCACCTTACAATCAGCTAAGATGCGAAGCTGTTCTTCTGTCTCGACACCTTCGACACAAACCTTAACACCAATTGCATTAGCAAGTTCAACCACCATTTTTACAAATGCAACAGAAAACTCATCTTTTGCAATATCAACGATGAAGCAACGGTCAATTTTGATGACATCTAACGGCATTTCACGAATATGATTCAGTGAAGAATAGCCTGTTCCAAAATCATCTAATGCTACCTTTGCACCAAGTCCGCGGATTTCTGCTAAAATTTTACGCATTCTGTCCATATCATTGATGGCAAGGCTTTCGGTTACTTCCAGTTTTAGATTTTCCGGGCGAAGGCCAGTTTCTATCAGAATGCCTCTTACTTTTTCTACAATGTCATTCTGAAGCAGCTGCACAACAGAAAGATTGACATTTACTGTAAAATCCGGCTCTCCCATATCGTTCCAATATTTACAGCGTCTGCACGCTTCTCTTAATACATGCTCACCAATTGGAACAACAAGACCTAAGTACTCTGCTAACGGAATAAAATCTGTTGGAAGAATATGTCCAAGTGCCTTGGAATTCCATCTTACCAGTGCTTCTGCGCCAGTACAAGGCATACCATCTTTTGTCATATCCACGATTGGCTGGAAATAAACTTCAAATTCTTTCAGTCCGCTCTTTGTGGAGTTACGCATATTCTTTTCCAAATCAAGACGTTTAAAGGAAGTTGCCTCAACGTTTTCATCGTAAAATGCGATGCGGTTCTTTCCAGCATATTTTGCATCATATAATGCAATATCTGCCTTTTTCATAAGTTCTTCTACTGTATCACCATCGGTAGGGAATTTTACAACGCCCATACTCATGGTACAGTAATAATCTGCCCCTTTTAATATCCAAGGGCGGCTGAATATTTTTCTTACTTCATCAATAATGCGTTCTAACATCACATAGGTATGCTGTGGAACAATTATCATAAATTCATCGCCGCCTACACGATAGCAGTTATTTTCAATTCCTGAAATCTGCTGGAAGCTTGCAGAAACATTTTTCAACAAGACATCTCCATAACGATGTCCTAATGCATCATTGATGTTCTTGAAATCGTCAAGGTCAATGCAAATCAATGCTCCTTCGCCGCCAAATTCCTTTACCTGTCCGATGTAATATTCCAAATCACGCTCACAACGCATTCGGTTATGAAGACCAGTTAAAAAGTCGTTGTTTGCCTGCTTTTCAATTTCATGCTGATAAAGCTTTTTGTCTGTCACATTGTAAACGGTGTAAAGATTTACACTTCGTCCGTCTACCCAGTTAATTCTTGTGATATGCGCATCATACCAGTTTTTTGCTTCATCGAGATATATTTCTCCCAAGGAAAGCAGCCTGCCTACTTCGATATCTACTTTGTCCGGGAAAAAGTCCTCTAATGCTTCTGTTTCAATATAATCATGAAAAGCTTCTTTGAAATTCTGGTTTGCATATAGAATCTGTTTCGTGCCATGTGCCTTTACGAAAATGCCACAGCCAACATTTTCTAAGATTGCTTCTAAGGATGCATAAGAACTTGCCAGCGAATTCTTGGCAATACGTTTATGTAAAATTGTCTGGATAATTCGTTTCACGTCATTAATAAATTTAATGTCTGTGACATCCCAAACTTTTTCTTTTTCCTTTTCCAAAAGACATAAGTACATATTATTATGTCCGTTTACATCAATTGGAAGAAAGATTCCTGCGATAATCTCTTCTCGCTCAAAAAGCTTGCGGAACTCCTCCGGCATCATGGAATTTGCCGAAATCATATATGGCTTTCCATTAAAAAACGGAAGTTCTTCTTTTTTCATGCCTTTTAATGGTGTTTTCGTCTTTGGCAGATGCGATGCTGCATATTCACACAAAACATCGACTGCTGCATTCTCCATTCCCTCACGTAAAAGCACGCAGTTCGATACACCAAGATAAGGACACACTTCTGTCAAAATGTCATTTACAACATCTGTAAAGCCATTTTCAGATTCAAGCATCTTCACAACAGAGGTCATCACTTCATTACGATGCAGCTCAGCTTCCATCTGACTTTCTGATTCGCGGCTTCTAAGAAATGCTTCCTGTGTCAGCAGCTCTTCCATTTTTACCGCAAACATCTGCTTAGATAAAGTCTCTAAGAACTCAATGGACTTATAGAAACGGTCCGGTGTCGTCTGCATAATATATGGAGGAACGTCATCACTGATACCTTCCATAATTCCAATCACAATCCAGATTGCCGCAATTTCTCCGCTGACACGAATGGAAACACCGCACATTTTTACCAGATTCGTTCCAAGATTCTCTTCCACAACACTCTCAATATTGCTTCCAACAATCTTGTTCATCAGTGACACATGCGTATCCATCCCAACCAAACTATGGATATATTCCAATTCTTCTTTAGAGCCATGCGCTTTTGTAATTACCCCATGCTTAATGCTCAAACACACTAAATATAAATTGTTCGCATCACAAAACCTGTCCTGCAGACTCTGCATTAACGCTGGGTCTAATAAACCCATATCATTTTGTGATTTTTTCTCTTCTCTCTTTCTAATTGAAAAAGCCATCTGGTTTTACCCTTTCATTCCAATAATAAACAAATAAAACTGTTCTTTTTTGCGAATACAATATTCCTGTAAAAGCCGATACTCCTGTCTTAAACGCAGCTGCTTTTTCACAAAGCTCACTTCGTTTGTATACATAATCATCACACCATCTTTTTTCAGCAATGTTTTTGCTTTTCCAAAAAAGGCATCATAAAAAGCATCCATCTCTTCTTTTGTCTTTTTGCCTTTTACCGGCATGTTGGTAATGATTTCATCAAACGGATAATTATGCTTGAAATCAAGAAAATCACGATGCACGAAGTTTATCTGTTCTCCGGCAAGTGTTGCATTTTCTCTTCCCATTTCAATCGCATCTCCGAAAATATCTGTTGCATACATATCACCCGCTGGAACACAAATATCACGTTCAATTAACATCGTTCCTACACCACAGCAAGGGTCAAGTACCTGTGCTCCCTCTTTCAGATAAGGCTTTGCAAGATGTACTAACATGGCTGCTGCTGCCGGATGAATGGACATTGCAATTGCATTTTTACGATATGCAAAACGTTTCATTGGTAAGGTAAAAAGCTTCAAAAATGGAAGATATCCCCCATCCTTTGTCTCCATTAAACGAAGCTCTATTTCATAATCTTTTGTGGAATTGCGAAGTTTAAAGCCGGAAGCCTGCTCTAATGCGCTGCTAAGCTTCTTCACAAATTCTATCTGTGGCTCGCGTCCTTTCACTTCCATACGGAAAGAAAAAGCATCACTTCCTTTATGACATTCCATCAGAAATTCATACAAACTGCTGTCCCACAGCTGTTTTGCCGCCGTCTGCGCGTTTTTCTCGATTTTACCAGTAATCGGAATTGGAAATAATAATTCACGATAGGTACGCAGATTTGTAAAAGGACTTACTTCCTTCGAAAATACAAGAACTCCTAACGGATGAAGCTCTGCTTTTCTCTGTACTGCTGCCGAAAGCTCTTTTACTTCCTGTAATGTCACCTCACGCTGTTCGCGGTTCGTTGTCAAAAGCATTTTGTGCGGTTTCTGAAAACCTGTAAATTTGTGCTTTTCAACTCCCTCAATGCCGGTAATAATCTTATTGAGCTCACGAAGTTCTTCATTGATGTGCTTCTTTTCTTCCTGTGGAATTTCTTTTTCCATAAGCTCTTTAAAGCGTTTTTTGAAAAAATCAATGGAGTCTTTCACATCAAGCCTGCTAAGCGCGGTAAGATAAGCACTTTTTACAAAAAGGGTTGTCTCACTCTGATACGCCTTAAGCAGCTCATCTGCCGCATGATAAAGCTCTAACTCACCAATCAGAAGTGCTGCATTTTTGCGGGTTTTTGCATCCTCATTCGAAAGCAGTGCTATGATTTCCTCACCCTCTGCTGCAATCTCTTGTAATGCTTCTAATTTCTCAACGTCTTTTATTTCATTTCTGAGAAAACTAAGTGTCTCTCTGACGTTTTCTTTTTTTTGAAGATTTTTATATTTTTCTTCTAACATATATCATCCTCTGACATTTTTTAACATGTTTCTATTTTAATTTATTTCTACTTCTTTTTCAATACCGTAAGTATCAATGTAAGTAATCACATCTGCCTTAAATTCCAGCCATGCATCCTCATTTTTCACATAATAACGCGGACATTCCTTACCTGTCACATCATAATGTCTGATAATCTCGTCAATGGATAATTCATAACGTCCCATCAGCCATGCAACAAGTTCCACAAGCGAATCATAAGTCTCCTGTGTAAACTTTCCGGTATCGTCTGGTATACAGCATTCAATCGAAATCGTATCACTGTTTCTGTCATTCGAAGCATACGCAATTTCATTGCATGGCACACACTGGATAATTTCTCCCTCGATTCCAACCACAAAATGACTGCTTGCATAGGTTTCGCCTGTTTCCGACAGATTTTGGAAATAGCTGCGGTTCTGCGCCGCAGTTGTTCCCGGATTGCCGGTATAATGTACAACCACTCCATTTACTTCTTCTAATGCTGTTCCCGGTCTTGAATATTCGTTGATGTCGATTAATTCAACACTCATATCCGGTGCAGTTTCTACATATTTTATTGTCTCTGGTATCTCCACTACAGGTATTTCTTCTTTTTCACGCTTCTGGCGAAGAACAATTAATACCACCCCAAAAAGTATCAAAGCCGATGCAAAAAGGATTCCTCGTATGATAATCTGCTGTCTTCGTCTTTTCCGCTGTCTTTCACGTCTCGCTGCCATTCTTTTGCGTCTTTCCGCTTCAAATCTGGCATCCTCAAGCCTTTCATCCTCTTCCAAATACATTATTTTCTCCCTCTATATCTGCTGTAAAAGTTCCTCTATGTGTAACACTGTTTCAAAGGAAAATGCGTCCTCTAATAATTCTAAATTATATTCTGAATGTTCTACTTCTTTTGCATAAATGCGCGCCGTATCAATTCTGTCATTTAATGTAAACTGCTTTTTCTTTTCAAAAAAACGCTCTACATCCATATCCCGAATGACAAGATAGCTCGCCACTGCAAGCTGTGCCTTTGAAAGCACATTTCCATCATACCATGCTTTCATGAAATAGCGAAAGGTAAAATATACAAGAAGGTGTTCATATTCGTATTCTCTGCCTGCCATTGCCTTCTGATATTCATCTAACGCACTCTGATAATCATTTTTTTCAAAAAAAGAATACAGCTTCTGCTTAGTATCCTCCCACTCGTTATCGAGCACTTCTAATTCCTCATAGGCCTGCATGCGGCTTAAAAATGCTTCATATGGTGCTGTTTCTTTTTCCTGCTCTTTTACCAAAATCCCCTGTTCTTTTGCGCAGTATAAAAGATATTCCCTGATTCGTTCTGTGATAGTTTTATCGCGATTCTGTAAAATAGAAACCGCGCAGTCTCTGATATGCTCTAATCTGCCTCGGAATTCTTCCGAAACTTCCTCATAATCACTATCGTCAATTTCTTCACAATCCTCTTCTATTGCATCTTCCTCTATTGTATCTTCTTCCATTGTCTCTTCTTCTATTGTTTCATCTTCGAAAAAGACTTCATCCTCTGAAAGCTCATACTCCTCGAATGTCATTTTCTCTGTGCTTGAAAATACAATTCTTCCGACCTCTTCGCAGGAAAGACATAATGCTTTTTCCATCACATTTCCATATTCTACCGTAAATCTTGGATACTCTGTGCAGACCTCGCTTAATGCTTCCTCCCCTAAATGAATACAAATATCGCAAAGCTTTTTCTCATTCAAAAATGGACACCAGCCATTCTCTTTTAACACAAAGCTGTTTACGCCGTCCTCGACTGTCATATGTTCTTTTAAACGTTTTCCAATCGCTCCGTCTACACTTTTATAATACGCAAATGTATCATCATCAATATCAATTTCCCAGCCGATGCAGCAGCTGTCTTTGCACTTATCTGCAATGCACCGAAACTCTTTATAATAGGATGGAACTCTTAAAAGCATCTTCTTTTCTCCTTTTATCTGCAGTACAAAAAGAAAAATGCGACACTCTCTGGCGTGCCGCTTTTTCTATAACTATTCACGCTATGGAACAGTCTTTTATTCAGTTCTTTTAAAACGATTACTTAAAATATATCCTACGCACCACACTGCACCTGCAAAGGATAAATATAAAAATCCCTGTACGAAGGCAGTCAATAATTTACCAAGTGACAACTGCCCTGCCATATACGCTAAAACCAATGCTTTTACCGGTTTCGTCAAAATCATCCACGCTCCAAAATAAATCCAGCCTAAAACACCTAATATCTGGCAGACAAATGCTGCTATTATTTTCCATGAATTTTTCATTTCTACCTCCATGCGGCACTCCCTGTATACTACCTGACAAAAACTCTAAGGCTTTATTTCTTTAAAATACTCACAACTTATATTGTATCATGAATTGTCGTTTCTTGTAAAGTATTCTGCACATTATTCGTTCAAATGAGAAAGTACTATTTCTTTCTGCTCCCTTGTTTTTACAAGGTCGATAATCCGCTGGTTCTCTGAGCCTCTGAACTTTAACTGAATATTTTTCTTTTCCAGCACAAATGGGCCATCTACCATTACATCACAAAGAGACAAATATTCTTCCGTCACCTCACAGTTTGCTCTTCCACCCGGAAGAAAATCTTCATAAAGATACCCGGTATAAACCCATATCGTTTTCTGTGGCAGTTCCTTTTTTACACGTCTTAAAAATGGAAGCAGCGCTTTTTGATGCTTTGGCTCTGCCGGCTCTCCACCAAGCAGTGTCAGCCCTGCCATATAATCCGGGCGCATTGCTTCGATTATTTCATCTTCTGTTTCTTCTGTGAATGGCTGTCCATAATTGTAATCCCATGCCTCTTCGTTAAAGCAGCCCTTGCAGTGATGCCCGCAGCCGGACACAAAAAGAGATACGCGGACTCCTGTGCCATTTTCTATGGAATACGTTTTGATATTTGCATAATTCATTCTTTTTCTCCTATTTCATATGACGAACAAAAGCAGGGTATCATCCCTGCTTTTGTCTCTCGTTACTGCTCTTACCTTATCATATCTTACAAATGCAATACGCGTTCTTTAATTTCCTGTGTTCTTCCCTGATTCCAGAACTGTGTTCCGATATAACCGCAAGTACGTCTTGCAACACTCATTTTATTCTGGTCACGATTGCCGCAGTTTGGGCACTCCCAAACAAGCTTGCCGTCTTTGTCATTTACAATCTGAATTTCTCCTGAGTAACCACATTCCTGACAGTAATCACTCTTTGTATTTAATTCTGCATACATAATATTGTCATAAATATACTGCATAACAGAAAGTACTGCATCTAAGTTGTTCTGCATGTTTGGAACTTCTACATAGCTGATTGCTCCACCTGGAGAAAGCTCCTGGAACTGTGCTTCAAATTTTAACTTATCAAATGCATTCATTTCTTCTGTTACATGCACATGATAGCTGTTTGTAATATAGTTTTTATCTGTAACACCTTCGATAGTGCCAAAACGTTTCTGTAAACATTTTGCAAATTTATAAGTAGTAGACTCTAATGGTGTTCCATATAAACTGAAATCAATATTGTGCTCTTCTTTCCATTTTGAACATGCATCATTTAAGCGGCGCATTACTTCTAATGCAAATGGTGTTCCAGCCGGGTCTGTATGTGATACACCTTTCATATATCTGGTACATTCGCAAAGTCCTGCATAACCTAAGGAAATGGTAGAGTAGCCATTATATAACAGTTTGTCGATTGGCTCGCCCTTTTTCAGACGTGCAAGTGCACCATTCTGCCAAAGAATTGGCGCTACGTCAGATGGTGTTCCTTTCAAACGCTCGTGTCTTGCCATTAATGCACGATGGCATAATTCCAGACGCTCATCCATGATATTCCAGAATTTATCCATATCTCTTCCGGAAGAACATGCCACATCTACAAGGTTTAAGGTAACAACACCCTGATTAAATCTTCCGTAGAATTTGAATTTATCTTCTTCATCTTTGTATACTGTTAAGAAAGAACGGCATCCCATACAGGTATAGCAGTTGCCCTGTTTTAACTTTTTCATAATTTTCTCTGAAATGTAATCAGGAACCATACGCTTTGCAGTACACTCTGCCGCGAGTTTCGTCAAATGCCAGTATTTTGAGCCTTCTCTGATATTGTCTTCTTCTAATACATAAATCAGCTTTGGAAATGCTGGTGTGATGTAAACACCATTTTCATTTTTTACACCTAAAATACGCTGATGAAGCATTTCTTCAATGATTGCCGCAAGGTCATCACGAAGCTGTCCTTCTGGTACTTCGTTTAAGTACATAAATACGGTAATAAATGGAGCCTGTCCATTTGTTGTCATTAATGTAATGACCTGATACTGAATCATCTGAACACCGCGGTTAATTTCTTCTTTGACACGAAGCTCTGCGATTTTATTTACTCTTTCCTCTGTTGGCTCAATTCCTGCCGCTTCTAATTCTCCATAGACCTGCACGCGGAATTTTTCGCGGCTTACCTGCACAAATGGTGCAAGGTGGGATAAGGAAATACTCTGTCCGCCATACTGTGAGCTTGCAATCTGCGCAATTGCCTGTGTTGCAATGTTGCAGGCAGTAGAAAAGCTCTTTGGACGGTCAATCATTGTCTCACTGATGACTGTTCCATTCTGAAGCATATCCTCTAAGTTTACCAGACAGCAGTTATGCATATGCTGTGCAAAATAATCTGCATCATGGAAATGGATAATTCCTTTCTCATGTGCTTCTACTATATCCTCATCTAACAAAAATCTCTTGGTGATATCTTTGCTGACCTCACCTGCCATATAGTCACGCTGAACACTGTTGACTGTTGGATTCTTGTTGGAATTCTCCTGTTTTACTTCTTCGTTGTTGCACTCTAATAAGCTTAAAATCTGCTCATCTGTAGAGTTTGATTTACGAACAAGTGCTCTTTTGTAACGATATGTAATATAATTACGCGCTACATTAAATGCACGCTGATTCATAATCTGGTTTTCTACCATATCCTGAATCTCTTCTACGCTTGGTGAGCGTTTCATATTTTCACAGGCTTTTTCTACATTATTAAGAATCTCCTGAATCTGCTTCTCTTCTAATTTTTCATAATCGATAACACTTTCATTTGCTTTTCGAATTGCTGCTTCGATTTTGCAGATATCAAAAACATCTTCCATCCCGCTTCTTTTTATGATTTTCATAACCTGTGGTCCTTTCTCTACCTATCACCTTTTGCTACACGTCTCATTGTTTCCTTGAACATTATACAATATCTAGTGCTTTTGTCAACGGCTTTTACTATATTGTGTGGGTTTTATGTAAACAAGAAAATGGACAGCCAACACCCTAGAAACCCTTTAATTAAGCCATTTCTACGCGTCAACTATCCATTTTTACAAAAAAATAGACGCAATTTTGTCACTTTTTTCCAGTGAATTTGCACAATTTACTCTTCCTCTTTTGGTACAACATCTTGTGGTATTGCATCCCTGTCTACACAAACGTTTTTCATAACCTGATTTAACAGTCTATGGAACGCTTCCACATCCTGCGCAGACATCCCTCTTATCAGCCGTTCTTCCATCTCACGCATATCTTCATCTGCCTTTGTCACAATCTGTTTTGCCTTTTCTGTCAGGACAATTTTCTTTAATCTGGCATCATGCTCCACTGCTGCGCGCACAATCAAGCCTTTCCGCTCCATGCCTGCCAGCATATTCGATGCCGTTGCCCTTGATATGGAAAACTCTGCTTCAATATCCTTCTGATAAATATCGCGTTCCATATTTTTATAGAGAAAACCAATCGCCCAGCTCTGCACTCCTGTCAGATTTCCTTCATTTGCCATGCGTTTTGCTTCCATTGTTTTATGCACCTGATTGTGAATTAATCTTATTTTGTATCCTATCGTATCTTTATGCCCCATTTTCTTTTCCCCGTCGAAAAAAGCAGCAATACAAAGCGTTTTCATGTACACCTTGTACGAGCAATTTTCTTTTCCTTTTAAAAATGCAATTGACAATATTTTTATCTGCCGTATAATTATATTGTTAGCACACTAACAATTAAAAATCAATAAAAAAGTAAAGGAAGTGAAAAAAATGTTAAAAACTCTTGGAGCACAAATCAAGGAATTCAAAAAAGATTCCCTGCTCACACCAGTTTTTATGGTTCTCGAAGTCTTAATGGAAATGATGATTCCTTTATTAATGTCTTCCATCATTGATGATGGTGTCAATGCCGGCAACTTAAAACATATTTACATCACCGGCGGCATTATGATTGTGATAGCATGCCTTTCCTTATCTTTTGGACTTTTGGGAGCAAAATACGGTGCAAGCGCATCTACCGGTTTTGCCCGAAATCTTAGAAAAGCAATGTATGAAAATATTCAGACCTTTTCTTTTTCAAACATTGACAAATTCAGTACTGCAGGTCTTGTAACCCGTCTTACCACAGATGTTACCAACCTTCAGATGGCTTACCAGATGCTTCTGCGTATGTGCGTGCGTTCACCAATTACCTTAATCTGCGCCATGTGCATGACAATTTTCATCAGTCCTAAGCTTGCCTGTGTTTATCTTATTGCCATTATTGTTCTTGGCAGCATTCTTGCGCTTATCACAGTAAAAGCACACAAATATTTTTCACAGGCATTTCCGAAATATGATGACTTAAACGCATCTGTTCAGGAAAATGTATCTGCCATCCGCGTGGTCAAGGCTTATGTACGTGAAGATTATGAAAAAATACGTTTCACAACTGCCAGCAACAGCATCTACAACATGTTTGTCAAGGCAGAAGGCATCCTTGCTTTCAATAACCCGGCAATGCAGCTTACCGTATACAGCTGTATTATCGCAATCAGCTGGCTGGGTGCAAACATGATTGTTTCTAACACTTTAACAACAGGTGAGCTTATGAGTGCGCTTACCTACTGCATGAACATTTTAATGAGCCTTATGATGCTTTCTATGGTATTTGTTATGCTGACGATGAGTGTTGCCAGTGCAAAACGTATCTGCGAAGTACTAAATGAAAAAAGTGACCTTACTAACCCAGAGCATCCAGACTATGAAGTTGCAGACGGAAGCATTGTATTTGACCATGTAACTTTCCGTTATAATAAGACCTCTTCCAAACCAGTTCTTGATGATATTAATTTAAGCATCAAATCCGGTGAAACGATTGGTATTATTGGTGGAACAGGAAGTTCTAAATCTTCCTTTGTAAACTTAATCAGCCGACTTTATGATGTAAACGAAGGTCAAGTTCTTGTTGGTGGAAAAGACGTTCGTACATACGATATGGATACCTTAAGAAATGAAGTATCTGTTGTTTTACAAAAAAATGTCCTTTTCTCCGGCAACATTTACGAAAACTTACGCTGGGGTGACAAAAACGCAACGGATGAAGAATGTAAACGTGCCTGCCAGCTCGCCTGTGCAGATGAATTTATTGAGCGTTTCCCAGACGGCTATAACACTCATATTGAACAGGGCGGAACAAATGTATCCGGTGGACAGAAACAGCGTCTTTGTATTGCAAGAGCACTGTTAAAGAAACCAAAGATTCTGATTCTTGATGACAGCACCAGCGCAGTTGATACTGCTACCGATGCAAAAATCAGAAAAGCTTTTGCGGAAGAAATACCAAACACAACAAAGCTTATTATTGCACAGCGAATCTCTTCTGTTCAGACTGCAGACCGCATTATCGTATTAAATGACGGTATAGTCGATGGTTTTGGAACTCATGAAGAATTATTAAAAACAAACGCTATCTATCGTGAGGTTTACGAATCACAGACTTCCGGCAGTGGCGATTTTGATGAAGGAGGTGCAGAATAATGGCTGAAAATGCAAAACCAATCAAAGGTCCGGGTGGTCGTGGTCCTCAAGCACCAAGACCAAAAATCAAAAATCCTGGAAAGCTTTTAAAACGCCTGCTGGCATATATTTGTAAAAATTATGCAATTCACTGCGTTCTCGTTGTTATCTGTATCTTCGTTACCGTATTTGCAACGAACCGCGGAACTATGTTTATGAAAAACTTAATCGATGAGTTTATCACTCCTCTTTTAAGTCAGGAAACACCTGATTTTACGAATCTTATCCATGAATTAAAAAGTGTAGCTGTTTTTTATGCATTTGGTGCAATTGCTGCACTTATCAATACAAAATTAATGGTATACGTTACTCAGGGAACACTCCGCAATCTTCGTAATGATATGTTTACACACATGGAGAGCCTTCCTATCAAATATTTTGATACTCACGCTCATGGCGACATTATGTCAACCTATACAAACGATACCGATACCTTACGCCAGATGATTTCTCAGGCACTGCCACAGTTTATCAACAGTGGAATTACTATCGTAACAGTCTTCTACTTTATGATAACCTTAAGTGTTCCGCTTACCATTTTAACACTTGTAATGGTCGGCGTTTCCATCTTTGCTACCAAAAAAGCCGGTGGTCTCAGTTCAAAATATTTCTTGGCCCAGCAGAGAGATATTGCCGCTTTAAATGGTTATATTGAAGAAATGATGGATGGCCAGAAGGTTGTTAAAGTTTTCACACACGAAGAGGAAAGCTTAGAACAGTTCAACAAGTTAAATGACCAGCTTTACGAAAGTGCTAACTACGCAAACTGCTATGGTAACTGCCTTGGTCCTATCAATGCGCAGGTCGGCAACTTAAGCTATGTACTTTGTGCTTTAGCTGGTGGTGCACTTGCGTTAAACGGCTTTGGCGGATTTACACTCGGAGGTCTTGCAAGCTTCTTAACCTTTAACAAGAGCTTTAGTATGCCAATCAACCAGTTAAGCCAGCAGTTAAATAATATCGTTATGGCACTTGCCGGCTGTGAGCGAATTTTTGCTTTATTGGATGAAACTCCGGAAACAGATAACGGATATGTTACACTTGTCAATGCAAAAAAAGAAAATGGCGTTCTGACAGAAACTGCCGAGCACACAGGTCTTTGGGCTTGGAAACATACTCATCAGGCAGACGGCTCTGTTGATTATGTTGAATTAAAAGGCGATGTGGTCTTTGATGATGTAGACTTTGGTTACAATGATGACAAAATTGTCCTTCACAACGTTGACCTTTTTGCCACACCGGGACAAAAGATTGCATTTGTTGGAAGCACCGGTGCTGGAAAAACAACCATTACCAACCTGATTAACCGTTTCTACGATATTCAGGACGGAAAAATCCGTTATGATGGCATCAACATCAACAAAATCAAAAAAGCGGATTTACGCCACTCCTTAGGAATTGTTTTACAGGATACCCACCTTTTCACAGGAACAGTCAAAGACAATATCCGCTATGGAAAATTAGATGCTACGGATGAAGAAGTCTTTGCTGCTGCAAAGCTTGCGAATGCCGATACATTCATTCAGCAGCTTCCAGACGGCTATGATACCATGCTGACTGGTGACGGCGCAAACTTAAGTCAGGGACAGCGTCAGCTGCTTGCCATTGCCAGAGCTGCCATTGCTGACCCACCTGTATTGATTCTGGATGAAGCAACCTCTTCCATTGATACTAGAACAGAAAAAATCGTTCAGGATGGTATGGATAAATTAATGAAAGGCAGAACCACTTTCGTTATTGCTCATCGTCTCTCTACCGTAAAAAACAGTGATTGTATTATGGTTTTAGAGCAGGGACGCATTATTGAACGTGGAAACCACGAAGAATTAATTGCCGCAAAAGGCAAATATTATCAGTTATATACTGGAAAAATGGCAGAAGCCTAAATAATATCATAAAAAGAATTTGCACAAATTCTTATGAATGAAAAAAAACGCCAGACACTGTGAATCTACCATAAAGATGAACTTTTGGAAGATTTATAGGTCTGGCATTTTTGTTTCCAATATTTAATTACATCATTTTTGCAAGAAATGCTTCAATCGCTTTCCCATAACCAACCGCACTTGGATGTGGGTCAAAGCTTCCTGATTCGAAAGTTCCGATAATATCCTCTGCTTCCGTAATCACTGAATGTACATCAACTACTGTGCAGCCTGCACTGCTTGCTGCAATAATATTATTGTATTTTGCATCATATAATTCAACAATATCGTATGCATTTCCAATTTCAACATATCCTAAATACTGTGTTGTGGAATCCATGCATGGATTGTACTGATTTGCCACATAAACTTTTGCGTTCGGTGCTAATTCCTTCACAATTTTTAAAATACTTGTATAATTCGCTTTAAAAGCATCTGCAGATTTCTGAATGACATTCTCATCATACAAATTATCATGTATATCACTTGCCATCTGCATTATCTGCAATCCCAAATAGATTTTTTCAAATCCGGTAGCTGCATTATACTGATTCATAAGAGATGTCATTGTGCTGTCAATCTCTGATACAGAACATCCCAGACCAGCCGCCATCTGCGTTAAAACACTCTGAAAAATATCATTACCGCCAATATCCATCACGATAAAATCTGCATTTTTCACAGAATTTCTCATGGTTTCGTCGTTCTCTAACGCATTTAACAAATCTGCTGACGTCCAGCCACTCACCCCAAGATTGGTAAAAGTGAATTTCTCATATTCGGATTCTACATCATCCAGAATATCTCTGACATAGCTGTCACTTAATTCCACTATGCTGTCTCCAAGTGCCACACAATTGTACACTGCCTTATTAATTTCTGCATCATAAGTTACCGCCTCTATCTTTGTCGTAACTATGGTACTTATCATGACAACCATTAATAAACTAGCAACAATCCTCTGTAATTTTTTTCTCATTACTTTGTACCTCCATTATATATTACAACATTAATAGAATATCGTATTTTTGTTGGAGTGTCAAACTATTACTTTCTCCCAGACTTCCCAGATATTTTTATTATACATAGCTGGTCTTTTAGGAAACTATTTTACAAACTTTCAAATGCTTCTTCCAAACTATCTGAAACACAAACATACTCCCAATTTCCGCTGTTATCTTTTCGACCTCTATACCAACTATCTGCTTCCTCTTTCATATTCATTAAATAATATTGGTAAAACTTAATAATTCTATATGGAATGATTTTTTCGTACTTTTGCTGTGCAAAAAATTCTATATCTGTACTAGCAAAACATTCATTATAGCAGTACTCTCCCCTTTCACACAGCACATAACTATCTCCCTCGACATGAGATAGCACTTCAAACGCATTGCCTGCACATTTGGATAATATTCCTTTTTCCTTATCCGAAAAATATGTACTCAACTGAATCATACAAAGTCCTCTCTATTTTTAGTCCATATTCCTGTAGAAAAACTATCACTTACCTCGCTCTTGTCATCTACAAAAAGAACTACTGCTCTAGCACTTCCCTGCATTTCTTTTTGTAAGCTGTTTGTTCCTAAGAATGTATCCGCGCCTATCATTACTATCTTTTGGCTGCCACTGGTTTCAAATATTGAACCGAAAAATATGGTCTGCTCTTATGATTAAATATATTGGACATTCCTTATAAAACATCAACACATACTGCATCTCTATATACTACCCGAATTTGCAAATTGGAACTCATTTTAAATATTTCTATTCTTCCATCATCCACGACTTCGTTTGGAATTCCAATTTTTTCCTGAACTTCAGCCTTACTTTTTCCTATAAGCATATCTATATACATATACTTACACATCAATCTGTTTTGTTCATTACAATTTTCCTTTTCCCAATTAGAAAAATAAAAAATATCACTTTGATTATTCCTTCTAACACACTCATTATAAAGAGTCTCTAACTTATCTGGTTCTATATCAAACCACTTGTACTGCTCTTCTGAAATAATAAAATATCGATTATTTCCAAAAGTATCATCCGTTTCCATAAGGTAATTTCCTGAATATTTATCAAACCCAATTCGAAAATAACCCTTAGAACTAATTTTTTCTTTATCTAATTTCACTTATCCATCACTTCCTAATTCCACTCCTTAAGCACTTCAATATTTCCATAGTCATCCATCCTAAATGAATAACTTCCTTTAGGCATTTCATTTCCCCATCAATTACAAATTCCTCAACTCCTGTATCTCTTGCAACAGCCCCGATAGATATGCACATAGCAGCATCTATTTTGTCAAACGAAAAATAAGTACCATCACCTCTAGCCGCAATTCTTCCACTTTGAGCATTTTGAACTACCTCAACATTTCTCGCTGTATATCTGTAACCAGTTGCTGGCACAACATCTCCATTAGGTGTTACATAAAAATCTGTTGTCTTACCACTCTGATTTCCAAACTTCTTCTTTATTTGTTCAGAAACGACATCTGCACTATTACTCTTTCTCAGATGATTATAATATTTTTCTGCTTCCTCTGGAGACAAACCTGCTTCTTTTAATTGATTGATAGCCTCTTGTTTTTGTAAACAAGCCTCATGTCCACTCGGGTCAATATACTTCACCGGATTGTTTGCACAGTATGCATATAGATTCAATCCATCACCATAGTAGGTGTCTTCCTGAATAAATCTTCCAATGACTGGGTTATAAAATCTTGCTCGAAGATAGTATAAGCCTGCTACTGGGTCAAACTGTTCACCTGTGAAACCGAAGCGGTTTTGGACGGTTTCTTCTTTGACTGTGAAGTCGCCAAATGCATCGTATTCGTAATGGTTGCATACGTTGCCTGCTTCGTCTATTACATGGGTGATGCTGCCCATTTCGTCCGAAGCATAGTGGTAATACGTTTTGGCTTTTTCACTATCGGAGCTGATTAGGTCGTAGCCTCTGATGTAACGAATGACGTTTTGGTCGCCGTCTGTTCCTGCTATGACTTTTTCGCCATCAAATAGGAAGTTGACTAATCTTCCGTTCTCTTCCATTTCTGCACGCAAGCCCTCTCCATTGTATCGATTTTTCTGTGTGTTTCCTTCTGTGGTTGTCACTTGGCTTAGGCGGTTCATTGCATCGTAAGAGAAACTTCTTGTTCCGTCTGTCAACATGTTTCCCTACTCGTCATAGGTGTACTCTTTGTGCTTGCTTGTTCCATCGGCACATAGTTGTTGTGGTGTTATCAACCAAGGTGTATGGTTTACTTCTGTCTTCTAATTCATGGCTAGGATAGATGTACAATTGCCTGCAAAGGTTTGTTGCGTAATAATTCCGCTATTCAAAACATATTACATCAGATGTTCTATAATGAATTTTCTCATTTGGACTGCTGTTCCGATAACAATCTAAATTTTTTTTCATCCAAAATATACCTTATGTCATACGTTCCTCTAGTAGCTACTATTACATATAGACATTCTTTAACATAATACATATCGTAAAAACAAATAGCCTTATCGACTTGAGGTAATTCTATATAAGATTCACTATTACCATTCTTAATAAGAATTTTATCGCTATACATATAGTATTGAATATCTTTATATTTAGAATTTAATATAATATCAACTTTTTTTAACATATAATCCTCTTTTAATAAATTGCATACGGAGTACCTATCGGAATCAAATTTGCTCTATCCGTATAATTTAATATCTGAACTTGGTTTCCTCCCCCAAAATATATGATACCATTATATTTTTGTGGTCCAACGATACCAATTTGTATTGGCGTACCTTTTGGAATTTTATATTTTTGCACATATCCTATTTCTGGCTTAAATTCAGGTGTAACTGCTAGATTATTCCTTACATAGTCAACGTCAGGAATATTATCAAAAGTCCCCCATCCACCAGGCTTATTTTGTCCTGGAGCAAGAGCCATATTAATATAGCAATTCTCTGGTGCTTCCATCGCTATAATTTCAGTACCATCCATCCAAGGGTTTGTACCAGTTGGCGCTGGTAATGCTAATACTTCAGCATCTCCTCCATTACTTTCTCTCAAATGATTATAGTAGTTTTCTGCTTCCTCTGGAGACAAACCTGCTTCTTTTAGCTTATTTATAGCCTCTTGCTTCTGTAAACAAGCCTCATGCCCACTCGGGTCAACATACTTCACCGGATTGTTTGCACAGTAGGTATACAGATTTAATCCATCGCCATAGTAGGTGTCTTCCTGTATGAATCTACCGATGACTGGGTTATAAAATCTTGCTCGAAGATAGTATAAGCCTGCTACTGGGTCGAATTGTTCACCGGTAAAGCCGAAGCGGTTTTGGATGGTTTCTTCTTTGACTGTGAAGTCGCCATATACATCGTACTCGTAATGGTTGCATACGTTGCCTGCTTCGTCTATTACGTGGGTGATGCTGCCCATTTCGTCAGAAGCGTAGTGATAGTAGGTTTTGGCTTTTTCACTGTCAGAGCTGATTAGGTCATAGCCTCTGATGTAACGGATGACGTTTTGGTCACCGTCTGTTTCTGCTATGACTTTTTCGCCATCAAATAGGAAGTTGACTAGGCGTCCGTTTTCTTCCATTTCTGCACGTAAACCTTCACCATCGTATCTATTTTTCTGTGTGTTTCCTTCTGTGGTTGTCACTTGGCTTAGGCGGTTCATTGCATCGTAGGCGAAGTTTCTTGTTCCGTCTGTCAGCATGTTTCCCTGTTCGTCATAGGTATACGCTTTGTGCTCGGTTGTTCCATCTGCACGCAGGGAAAGAATGTCCTGACTTACCAGACGGTTTTTTGCATCGTACTGATAACGCTCGGTTGTGTTTCCGTTTGTAAGTTTTTCGATTCTGTTTCCAGCTTTATCGTAGCGGTATTCTTCGCTTCCGGTTGGGTAGTTTACTTTTATAAGCCGCTCAGATGCATCATAAGCATAGGTTGTTAAACCTGCTAAAGTCTGCTTGCTTGTACGGTTACCGTTTGCATCATAAGCGTAGGTGTTATCAACTAAGGTGTATGGCTTACTTCTATCCCTCTGGTTCATAGCGATGACGGATGTAAGATTACCTACAAGGGACTGTTGGGTGCTCTGCTGTGTAAAGGCATCACCGGATTGTGCATTGGTGTGTCGGCTGATGTCTATTGCTTTTCCAAGATTGTTTGTAATAGTTTTTCCACCTGATACCACCAAATTGTCAATGCCATTCGCTTTAGTAATTCCCGGTATTGCTTTCTGCAAACTGTCTACTCCCTGCATTTCTCTTTGTAGACTGTTTGCACCCTGTAAGTCACTCACTCCCAAGAATGCATTTGCACCCATCATTACAGTTTTCTGGCTGATGACATTTTTATCAGTATCATACGTGTACTCTGTAATGAGTCCCGCGCCTACTTCCATACGGCTTATTGTGCCATCTGCGTTGTAGTGGTAGCGCACTTGACTTGTTCCATTGTCGATGACTTCTTCTAGCTGTTCAAGGCTGTTGTAATGGTATTCGCATCTTTTTCCAGTTAAGTCAGTCATTGCAATACGATTGCCATTTAAGTCATATTCGTTGGAAAGTAGAGTTTTTCCACTTGCATTCTTCTGACTTAATCTTCCCATGATGTCGTAAACATAATTATAACGCATTCCTCCGCCAATAGCATAGCGAAGTTTTCCATCCGGGTAATAGCCGTAAGTTTCGGTTACGGTGCTGCTTTGGTCCGCACCAGTAGCAATCCTGCTTGTGATGCTTCCGTACATATTGTAGGTGATGCGGGTCTGGTTGCCGTTTCGGTCTATCATGCTGACAAGTCGGTTTTCTTTGTCGTAACCAAAATATTCTCTGTTTCCCAGCTGGTCAATGCGGGTTGTCATGTTACCATTTAAGTCATATCGGAAGTTTACAAGGTTTCCTTCGCCATCCTGACTAGACAGGAGGTTTCCCATGTAGTCATAGGTGTACTGCTCAACTGTTCCGTCCGGCTTCTGGATACCTGTGATTCTTCCCCAGTTATCGAGGATAAATTCGGTACGGTTTGAAAGTCCGTCTGTTAAGCCGATGATGTTTCCGAATGCATCATAACAGTAAGTTTGTGTGCTTCCACCTGTGGTTTTTGCAAAGGTTCGTCTGCCTGCTAGGTCATAGGTTAAATGGATTCCACTTCCCAGTGCATCTGCAGTTGAAGAGAGCTGTCCGTCGATGTCATAACGGAAGCTATTTAGTAGTGTTCCCTCTGGTGTGATTGTTTCTACTAGGCGGTTGTTGAAATCATAGGTGTATTTCCAACATTTCGCATTTGTCTGTAAGGCAGATATATTTACTGCCTTTTCAGCAGCAACTCGATTTTGCGTTTCTTTTACAGATGGATTTAATGTTCTTGGTGCACAAACTGCTTTCTCTATTTTGCCTGTTTCCAATGCATCTGGCGTTATGCCTATCTTTGATGTATTTACTTCTGTGATGGCTGCACTTTCTGCCTCCGCCATCTGCATTGGTGTATATTTTCGCACCAGATTTCCATTTTTATCATACACATTTCTGGTTCTTCCACCATCCGGTGTAAGTATTGCAGTCTGCTGATTTTGAAGGTCGTATTCGTATTCTGTTTTGTTGCCGTTTACGTCTGTGACTGTGGTCCGGTTGCCTGCAGCGTCGTAGGTGTAAGTGATTTGGTTTTGGATTTCTCCATTTTCTTCTACGTGACGCTCTTTTATCAGTCTGTCATCTCTGTCGTACTCATAGTAGTAACAGCCGCCTTCCGGCATTTTTATTTTTGTGATGTTGCCGTTTTTGTCGTAGGTGTATTCGGTTACTGCCCAGTCGCTTTTTCGCGCATGAACGTCTATCCGGTTTTCTGCATTTCTGCTTGTGGTTTCTGAATTTTTATCTGTGCTCCTGCCACCAATTTCAAATATGGAACTCAAATTTACGTTCTGTTTTTGTCCGGCTTCTTCTGTCTGGAAATCAGAATATATGCTCTGTTCCTGCTTGGCATTTTCTGTCAAACTGAAAAATGCAGTCTGCTCTTCTTTTAGGCGCACCATGCGTTTGAGCATTTTTCCTGCCGGGCTGTATTCGTAACGGGTTTCTTTCCACACTTCTTCGCCGACACGTATTTTTTCGCTTGTCCGGTATCCTGTTTTGTCATAGGTGTAGCGGATGGCTGCTCCTGTGCTGTCGGATATTTCGGTTAGGCGGTTGGATTTGTCGTAGGTGTAGGTGATGGTGTGGGTTTTTCCCTGTCTGCTGTTTAGGCTCTGCTCATCAAGAAAGCGTTTTTCTTCGATGAGATTGCCCATGTTGTCGTAGCGGTAACAGGTGAGTTTGTAGTAAACTACGTTATCTGCGTCCTGACGAAGCGGCTCTCTTTTGCTTGTCATCCAGCCTGCTAGGTTGTAGGTGTAATGTGTTCCTATACGCTCATCATCGTTGTCTGCTGTGAGGTATCCTCTTGCATCAATGACTTTTACAACGTTGTCGGTTAGGTCGTAAATGTATGCCTGCTGTACGTTTCCGTAGGGGTCTGTGATTTTTATAAGGCGGTTGGCACTGTCGTATTCGTAAGTGTTTCCTGCTCCGTCATCTGTTTTTTCGTTGTACTGCTCTGGTGCTATTTTTTTGAGGATGTTTCCATTTCCATCGATATAGTAACGTTCACAGCCTCCATCCGGGTGATGTACGCGGATGCGTCTTCCTGTTTCGTCATAATCAAATGTCATGCCTTCGCCATCTTTTGTTTCCGAGTGATAGGCATTTGGATGTACGGCTTTTAAGACTCTTCCGTCTACACCTATCTGGTATTGATAAACGTTTCCTTCCGCTGTCACAACTCTGTTGATGTTGTCTAGCACGTCGTAGCAGATGTCGATGCGTCCGTTTTCTTTTCCATATAGTTCCGGTGTTACGATGCTTGTTCTGTTTCCAAGGAAATCATATCCGAATCGAATTGTGTTTCCATCCCGGTCTTTGATTTCGGTGAGACAGTCGGTTCGGTTGTAGGTGTAGTCTGTTTTGCCCTTTTCATTTTTCTCTCGCAGACAGCGTCCCGCCGCATCATATTCAAACCATGTGGTTTCGCCTTCCGGATAGGTGCGTCTTACCGGCTCGCTGAATTTTTCGTAGGCATATTCGATGACGTTTCCATTTGGGTTGGTTTCTTTTGTGATTCGTCCAAAGCTGTCATATTCAAATGCCATGCTGCTCCATTTGCCCGGTGCAAGGAGGATTGCTTCTGCCACTAGACAGCCCTGTTTGTCATATGTCCATGTGACTTCGCGTCCTGCATTGTCGGTTTGACGTACTCTTTGGTTATGCACATCGTATTCGTTTTCTGTGATGAGTCCGCTTGGGAGCTGTTCTGTGATGAGGTTTCCGTAGATGTCGTAGCTGCGCTTTGTTTCGTTTCCGTTGCGGTCTTTTTCTAAGATGCAGTTTTCCCATTGGTCATAGATGTTTTCTTCGGTTGTCCCATCACTGTAGGTTGTTTTTGTTACGTTTTTGTCCCGGTTGTATTCGTAGATGGTCTGCTCGCCTGTTACGATGTCGGTGAAAGTGGTTCGCCGATTTTTTTCGTCATAGAAGAGGATGTATTCTCCACCGGTTGCTGTTGTCTGTTTTACGACTCTGCCTTTTCTGTCGTATTCGTTTGTGACGTAGGTGTTTTCGTTCTGGTCTGTGATGCTGTGGATGTTGCCGTTCTGGTCATATTCGTAGCAGATGCTGCTTTCGTTTGCGAGGATGACTTTTGTTAATAGGTCACCATCGTATTCGTAGCAGAGTTTTCTTCCGTCGCCTGTGGTGATGGATGCCAGGTGGTTTTTGTCGTAGGCGAAGGTCAATTTCTGCCCGCTTTCTGTTGTCATTTTGACAAGGTATCCGTTTTCATAATGAAATCGTATGTTGTTGTGGAAGCGGTCTGCTATGGCTGTTAAGCGGCCTTGTTTGTCGTAGGCATACTCTTTTTTTTCTGGGTTGTTTTTGAGCAGGTAGCCTTCGCTTGTGGTGTTAAGCTGCCAGCTGCGGCTTTGGTTTCTGCTGTTTTCGAAGCCGTATTCTGTCTGCTCAAATTCCAGCAGTTTCATGTCTGGAAGCTGTACCTGCACTTTTTCTTTGTGTTGTATGAGGCGGCTTTCGATGTTTAGAAACCATCTGCTTCCAAGCATCATTCCTTTGTTTTGGTATACGGATTCGTAAATTCTTTTTAGGAAAAATGTTTCGCGGACATCTCTTAACTGAAGGTCTGTATAATTCATGCCAAAACTTCCGGTTACTACGTTGATTGGGTCTCCACAGTCTGTTGTTTTCTGGTTGTGGTTTCCGTTTGCATATTCCGGGTCTCCATCATAGGTAAGCCCAACCTTCTTCCCGGTCAGTCCTTCCCCAATGCCTTTTACTCCTCGGATTGCCATTGTGCCTGAGCCTGCTAGATTAAGCAGCAAGCTTACATCTCCCGGATTTGCGAAGATGTTTTCTCCATCTTTCCAGCGTTGATAGAGGTCTGCTAACTGGTCTTTCATCTGGTAGATGGCAAAGGCTGCCTGGGCGGATACATAGAGTCCCTGTAGGACGGACACGATTCGCTCTGCTTTGGTCAGGGTTTTGGTTGCGAGTTTGATTCCTTTTCCTGCGACCTTGGCTGCTCCTGCCGCATCTCCGACGAGTGGAATTGCGGCGACTGCACTCATGGCGGCTTCTGCGAAGTTTCCACGCATTAAGGAGATTCCGGCGTTGATAAGGTCTGGAACTGCTCCAAAAAACGGAATGCAGCCTGCGATGTCTAAAACGAACTGTGCGCCGTCTAAGACGGTTTCCCACCAGTCCTGTAAGGGCAGTTCTTCCGCCTCATGCTCTCTTTGGTTATAGCCGAGCCATTTGAAGGTGTCTGCACTGATATGTATGTTGGTGTCCATTGTGATGACACTTTTGTCTACCTGCAGTATGACGGTTTCGTAACCATATAAGGTTGCCACTCCCTGCTCTATCTGTGCAGCTTCTGGTGGCACTTCCGGTTCTTCCTCTTTTGTAAACAGTCCTTTCCAAAAATCAAACATTACCATGCCTTTTAGTATGTCTACACCATTTTTTCCCTGTGTTTTTGCAAAGTCTTTGGCTGCGTCCCATAGTACCGCGCTTTGAGCCGGGTCGCCGCTTTCTGCCTGATAGGTGTCTGCGCCTTCTTTGTGGCGGCTTTCTAATATTTTTAATCCTTCTTCGTATTTTTTATCGTAATCCGTTACATCTCCGGTAATAAGGTTCATGTTTTCGTTTGCCGCGATGGTGATGTCTCTTCCCGACTGGATGGTGATTCCTGTGTCACTATCCATTGTGATTGACACTTCGTTCGGATTTTCTTCTTCGTTTAGGCTTCGTGTGGCGGTAAGTGTTACTTTTTTTCGCCAAGCTTTATCATTTTGTCATGGTTGGTTAGGACGTTTTCTTTTGGTTTGTCAAAGTCCGGGCTGTCTGTGTTTGTGTGCCTGCTTCCTAAGCAGACGATGTTTCCGTTGTTTTCATAGTATAGGTATACGGTGTCTCCGATGTCCGGCATGCAGTAAAAGGAGTTGGAGATGCTTGCTTCGTAGGATGTCCATACCATGTCCCCTGCACCGCCATCGGTGTCTAGCTGTACCTGCACCTGATTGCCGTTTACGTTTTGTACTGTTCCTGTTAAAACGCTTTTGTTGTTGGATGGGCTGGTGCTTTCTGCAACGGTTGGCTTGATTGCTTCTTCGTAGGCATGTGTGATGTAGTTTTCTAGGACACCACGTTCTAGGCGAATATGTCCTTTTTTGATGATTTTGACATCGTCTATTTTGTCTCCCGCACTTGCTTCGATTGCTGTGCACAGGCAGTCGCAGGTGTCGTACATGTAGCCTTGTGCATTTTGGCCATTTGCTTTGGCGCGCTCCATTTCGCCAACATCCCGGCTTGAGCCTAGTTCTTCGCCTAAGACATCTGAGGTAAAGCTTCGAAAGCCTAGTTTTCCGATATAGAGCTGTGGTGCTGCGGATTGGATGTCGGTAAAGACGGTTTTTCCATTGGCTGCTGCGATGCGCTTTAGGAATTCCCAGTCTGTTTCGTTCTGCTGGTATAGTACCTGTGAAATTGGTACGTCTTTATCTAATGTAACGGCTGCGCCGTATGCTGCTGCTACGGTATCTGCGACTTCCTGCAGGGTTTTTGCAGGGTTTTGAAAGGTCTTTTTTTTCGGTTCTTCATCCATTTTTATGGATGTTGTGTAGGCAGTCAGCTGTATGGTTTTGTAGGATGCCTGATTTGTTAAGGCGATGTCTTTGCACACGCCTGCAAATATCGGCTGTCCGCCTTTGATGTTTACGCTGATGTCTGTTCCAATGTAACGCTCTGCATCGCTCATGGTCATGCTTTCATCCACTTCTATGGTTAGGGTGAGTTTCCCATGTTCACCCTGTGCAGAGGTGATTTCAAGCTCCAGGATTGAACCATGCGCCATTGCTATCTGTAGTTTGATGTCGGCTGCAGTGTATTTTTGTGTTCGCATATTTTTTCCCCATTACCTTTATTTTTTTTAATTTACTGTAAAAAACGCTCTTTTTGTATTATACGTCATGTGTCTTTTACTATTAATGTAAATTTTCAAAAAAAATACAACGTTACCGCGCTATACTTCAAAAACGCTTCACATTTTTACCTGACGTACACCACACGTATGAGCAATTTCCTATTACAAAACAAAAACCCCTGAATGGCATTTCACTCCATTCAAGGGTCTTTTGTATTTTAAAGCTTTTTATTTTCGAAATAATCAGCCTTCCTCTAATGCATTTAATCCAAGTTTTATCGCACCTAGGATTCCCGGGTCTTCTCCAAGCTGTGGTTTTACAATATATTCATCCATTTTTTCTAAAATCACAGGATTTGCCACATAGCCGTTTAACAACTGCCTTACCTGCTTTCGCACCATAGCAAAAAGCTGCTCCTGATGCATGACACCGCCCCAGAGAATAATTTTCTGTGGGGAATAGGTCAAAATATAGTTTGCAACTGCGCTCGCGATATAGTAGGCTTCTAACTCCCACACCTCACTTTTATCTGCAAGTTCAAAGGCTTTCTTTCCCCAGCGTTCCTCAATGGCAGGGCCTGAGGCAAGACTTTCCATACAGTTGCTGTGATATGGGCAGCGGCCTTTATAAGTATCTTTTGGATGTCTTTCCAATAAAATATGACCTGCTTCCGGATGCACCAGTCCATGAAGCAGCTTTCCGTTGACGTAAACACCAACGCCAACGCCTGTTCCTATCGTAATATAAATGGCGGATTCTGCTCCTTGTGCCGCACCCCAGGTAACTTCCCCAAGGATTGCACCATTTACATCTGTATCAAAGCCAACCGGTACGCCAAGTGCTTCCTGAAAAGTACCTACCACGTCACAATCTGCCCATCCCGGCTTTGGTGTACTTGTAATATAACCATAGGTTTTTGAATTTTTATTTAAATCCACTGGTCCAAAGCAGCCGATTCCAAGTGCTTTAATCTCCCATTCTTTAAAATAAGAAATCATATCTGCAAAGGTTTCTTCTGGCTGTCTGGTGGGAAATGATTTGCGGTCAAGAATTTTTCCATTTTCATCACCAACTGCACATACCATTTTTGTGCCACCTGCCTCAATTCCTCCAATTAACATTCACAACTCCTCCTTTTTTCTGTCTGCCTTTTATGTAACTACTTTTTACATTTTGCTCTACACAAAAAGTTCCACAATATAAACCGCCACACAAGCCGCAATCGCTACTGTCGTAAGGCTCTTTCCGCGCAATGCAAAGATAACTGCCACCACAAATCCAACAAACGCAGAAATCATGGAATTTGTTGCGTAAAGTACTGCCGGAAGTGTCATTGCCGTCAACACTGCATACGGAATATAATGTAAAAATGATTTCACAAACTGATTCTCAATTTTTCCTTTTACTGCCGCAAACGGAATCGCACGAATCAGATATGTAGAACCAGCAAGAATTGCCAGATAAATAAAATAACTTTTTACGTCCATTTACTCGTCCTCCTTTACTGGAAACAGGACTGCACCTACCGCCGCCGCAAGAATTGCACAGATACTAATTGCAATTCCACTTGAAATCTGATTTAATCCCGGCACATAGTAAAACAGACTGCTTAAAACAAAGGCAAATAAGACTACCAGTGCCACCGCTTTTTCTTTTTTCATATCCGGCACAACAATTGCAATAAACATTCCATAAATTGCAAGACTAAGTGCGCTCATAATCCGCTCAGGAAGTACATTTCCAAGTAACGCGCCCGCTAATGTTCCAAGCGTCCAGCCTAAATATGGAAGTGTGGACAGCCCTGCAAAAAAAGTTCTGCTTACTTCTTTTTCAGTGCTTGCGACTGCAAAAATCTCGTCCGTCATCATAAATCCTAACAGCCAGCGGTAAATACCTTTAAATTTGCTGTCTGTTTTCTGTGACAATGAAATCGACATAAATGAATATCGTACATTAATTGTCAGCTGTGAAACTAACATCTCTATGTATTGTCCCGGAGAAAGCATGACTCCAATTCCTGCAAACTGCCCTGCCGATGTTACGGTCAGCATAGAAATTAATACTGCCTGCCACCAATAAAATCCATAGGACGCTGCCATGATACCAAAGGTAAAAGAAACGGATAAATATCCAAGTCCTATGGGAATCCCCGCTTTTATGCCTCGTATATACTCCTTCATAATCTCTCCTCAAAGCAGAAAACACCCGCGTCTCACATTTCGTAAAACGCAGGCATTTGTATTTCTAATGCTTATGCTTATGTGTTTTCTCTAAGCTTATACGTTAATTTCAGCTTTTACACCGAGTACATCTTTATTGGCATCTAAGATAGGCTGTACAACGTTTGCTAAGAATTTCTCTACCTGAATTGGAGCACGTCCCACATATTTAGATGGGTCCATAGTAGCCTGTAACTCTTCTAATGTTAAGTTGAAGGATGGGTCTGCTGCGATTAATTCTAACAGGTTGTTGTCTTTTCCTTCTACTTTTACGTTCTTTCCTGCTTCCATAGAAAGCTGGCGAATCTTCTCGTGTAATTCCTGACGGTTACCACCATTTTTAACAGCATCCATCATAATATTTTCTGTTGCCATAAATGGAAGCTCTGACATTAAACGTTTTGTAATTACTTTATCGTATACAACAAGTCCGTCTACAACGTTTAAGCAAAGGTCTAAGATACCATCGATTGCTAAGAAGCCTTCTGGAATAGAAAGTCTCTTGTTTGCAGAATCGTCTAAGGTTCTCTCAAACCACTGTGTTGCAGAAGTAATTGCTGGATTTAATGCATCTACCATAACATAACGGGAAAGGGAAGCAATACGCTCAGAACGCATTGGATTTCTCTTGTATGCCATTGCAGAAGAGCCAATCTGGTTCTTTTCAAATGGTTCTTCTACTTCTTTTAAGTGCTGTAATAAACGAATATCGTTTGACATCTTGTGTGCACTTGCTGCGATACCTGCTAAAATATTAGCAACTCTTGTATCTACTTTTCTGGAATAGGTCTGTCCGGAAACTGCATAGCATTCTTTGAATCCCATTTTTGCAGCAATCATTGGGTCAATCTTGTCGATTGTTTCCTGGTCACCATTAAATAACTCAAGGAAGCTTGCCTGTGTTCCAGTTGTTCCTTTAGAGCCTAATAATTTTAAGCTTCCCATTACATACTCTAAATCCTCTAAATCCATGATGAATTCCTGCATCCAGAGTGTTGCTCTCTTACCAACTGTTGTTGGCTGTGCTGGCTGGAAATGAGTAAATGCAAGTGTTGGAAGATTTTTGTATTTATCTGCAAATTTTGCAAGCTCATCAATTACGTTTACTAATTTCTTATGAACAAGCTTTAATGCTTCGTTCATTACGATAATATCTGTGTTATCTCCAACGTAGCAGGAAGTTGCTCCAAGGTGAATGATACCTGCTGCCTTTGGACACTGCTGTCCATATGCATATACATGGCTCATTACATCGTGACGAACTAATTTTTCTCTTTCTTTTGCAACATCATAGTTGATGTCATCTGCGTGTGCTTTTAATTCATCAATCTGTTCCTGTGAAATAACAGGCTTTCCATTCTCAGAAAGTCCTAATTCCATTTCTGTTTCTGCTAATGCAATCCATAATTTTCTCCAGGTTCTGAATTTCATATCTGGTGAAAAAATGTACTGCATTTCTTTACTTGCGTAACGTTCTGATAATGGGCTTACATATTTATCTGTGCTCATATTTCCTCTCCTTGTTTTGTATATAATCTCTTTTTTGCAGACTGCCTAACGCTCGTAGTCCCCACGAATATCCTCTGTCGGCGGCTCTAACGGATATTCTCCGTTGAAACATCCTTTACAGATTGGAAGTCCCTCTGCCATTTCAGAAAGGCGTTCCATTTTCAGATATCCTAGGGAATCTGCTCCGATAATCTCACAAATTTCATCGATACTTCTATTGTATGCAATTAACTGTTCACGCTCTGGAATATCTGTTCCAAAGTAGCATGGCCATAAAAATGGCGGTGAACTGATTCGCACATGTACTTCTGTTGCACCAGCATCCCGCAGCATTTTTACAATGCGGTCTGAGGTAGTTCCACGTACAATCGAGTCATCAATCATAATGATTCGTTTGCCTTTTACGGCTTCTTTTAATACATTTAACTTCACGCGAACGCTGGATTCGCGGCTGCTCTGCTTTGGTTTGATGAAGGTTCTTCCTACATAACCATTTTTTACAAAAGCTGTTCCATACGGAATTCCAGATTCTAAGGAATAACCAAGCGCGGCTGCATTTCCAGATTCTGGTACACCAACTACTAAGTCAGCCTCTACCGGTGAATCCATCGCAAGAAAACGTCCTGCTTTAATTCTTGAACCGTAAACGCTGACACCATCAATGTGGCTGTCCGGTCTTGCAAAATAAATGTATTCAAAAATACATCTTGCTTCTTTTTCTTTTGGAAGGGCATTGGATAAATCAGACTGAATACCATATTCCGGTGTGATGGTAACCACCTCTCCCGGTAAAACATCTCGTACAAATTCTGCTCCGATTGTCTCTAATGCACAGGTTTCTGAAGCAAGGATATAGGCATTGTCCCGTTTTCCGATACATAATGGTTTAAAACCGAATGGGTCTCTTGCACCGATTAATTTTCTCGGACTCATAATTACTAACGAGAATGCACCTTTTATTTTACGACAGGCTCTTCCGACAGCTTCTTCTACTGTTTTGGAATTCAGACGCTCTCTTGCCACATGATATGCAATTACCTCTGAATCAATCGTTGTCTGGAAAATAGCACCTGTATATTCTAATTCTTTACGAAGCTCTGTAGCATTGATAAGATTTCCGTTATGTGCTAATCCCAATGTTCCTTTGACATAATTTAATACCAAAGGCTGCGCATTTTCGCGTGTAGATGAGCCTGCAGTCGAATAACGAACATGTCCAACACCAATGTCACCGCGCATATTCTCTAATACTTCCTGTGTAAATACTTCATTTACCAGTCCCATATCCTTATGCGTAATCACTTTTCCTTTTGGCCCGTTTGTGTCGCTGACTGCAATACCACAGCTTTCCTGTCCTCTGTGCTGTAATGCAAAAAGTCCATAGTAAATGGTGGAAGCTACATCTTTTCCATCAAAATCATACATTCCGAAAACGCCACATTCTTCGTGAAGTCCGCTTTCTCCGGTATCCTTGATACCCTTTGAAAGTTCTTTTTCCTTATCGCTGTTATACATCAATTTTTTTCTGCCTTTCTATCGAATCACGTATTTCCCCTTAGTGTTTCTATATCATCTGACAGTAAAAACTCTTTTCCTTCTTTGTATTCGAATTATTCGAATGCTTTTCCTGTTAATAATTCAAAAGCTTCTTTGTATTTATCAACTGTTTTGGTAACAACTTCTTCTGGAAGAAGGAAATCATTGTCTGGATTTGCTTTTAACCAGTCTCTTACATACTGTTTGTCGAAGGATGGCTGTCCTTTTCCAGCTTCGTATCCCTCTAATGGCCAGAATCTTGAGCTGTCTGGTGTAAGCATTTCATCACCGATAACAACGTTTCCATTCTCATCAAGACCGAATTCGAATTTGGTATCTGCAATGATAATTCCTTTGCTTAATGCATATTCTGCACATTTCTTATATAAAGCGATTGTTGCATCTTTAATCTTTGTTGCGTATTCCTCACCTTTTCCTGGGTAAGCTTTTTCTAATACTTCTACGCTCTGCTCAAAAGAAATGTTTTCGTCATGGTCACCAATTTCTGCTTTTGTACTTGGTGTGTAAATTGGCTCAGGGAGCTGTTCAGATTCTTTTAATCCTTCTGGAAGTTTGATTCCACAAACTGTTCCGTTCTCCTGGTAACTTGCCCAGCCGCTTCCTGTGATGTAACCACGAACGATACACTCGATTGGAAGCATCTCTAATTTCTTACACATCATGCTGTTGCCGTCAAATCTTTCATTCTGGAAAAATTCAGGCATATCTTTCACGTCTACGGAAATCATATGGTTAGGTACGATATCTTTTGTAAGGTCAAACCAGAACTTTGACATCTGGGTTAAGATTGCACCTTTCTTTGTAATCTGATTCTTTAAGATATTGTCGAATGCTGAAATACGGTCTGTTGCAACAATGATAAGGCTGTCTCCATTATCATATACCTCACGTACTTTTCCTTCTTTAAATGGCTTAAATTCCTGCATGTCTTTTCCTCCTAAATTTCGTAGACTTTCTTAATCTTAATTTATATGTACCTGTTTTTAATTTACTGGTATTGCAAAAAATCTATAAATTAAAAATAGTACTGCAATGATACGATGAAATTATAATACAGGCACTTCGCGAAAGTCAATGTATTTGGCTTGTTTTCGCGATTTCCGTCGTATAGAAAATAAAAGCGTTTTTATAAGTTTTTTTGTGTATTTTACTTGTTTGATAAGCTTTTCTTATATTTATGTTTACAAACACTAATTTGGAAATATTTTGAAATTTTTTCAAAAAAGTACTTGACGTACTTTAGTACCAATTGTATAATAAAAATGTGCTTAGGACATAGGTACTAACACAAGCAAATAAATTTGCTATCCTCTTACCTTTATCATATAAATCCCCCGTTACATAGTGAAAGCTATGGACACAGAAAAAGCAGTGAAAGCTGCTTTTTTTGTGCGCTTTTTTAGCTATAAGTTTTGAAAAACAGGGACGCAGCCTAAATTTTGAAATTTAGGCTGCGTCCCTGTTTTTCGAAATTTAGGCTGCGTCCCTAAATTTCAAATTATTTTACGAGTAATGATTTTCCTGTCATTTCTGCTGGCTGTTCCATTCCCATTAATTCAATCATAGTAGGAATGATGTCTGCTAAGCATCCATTCTCTCTTAATTTGTATGCAGGGTCTGCATTTACTAAGATAAATGGAACTGGATTAGTTGTATGTGCTGTAAATGGTGCGCCTGTTTCGTAATCTACAAGCTGCTCTGCATTACCATGGTCAGCACAGATAAACATCTGTCCGTCTACTTCTTTTAATGCTTCTACTGCTTTACCTACGCACTCATCAACTGTTTCTACTGCTTTTACAGCTGCTTCCATGATACCTGTGTGTCCAACCATATCTGGATTAGCAAAGTTGATGATGATAACATCATATTTGTCTGAGCGGATTGCTGCGCATAATTTCTCGCAAACTTCTGGTGCGCTCATCTCTGGCTGTAAATCGTATGTTGCAACCTTTGGAGATTTTACTAAAATTCTGTCTTCGCCTTCGTTTGGTTCTTCTACACCACCATTGAAGAAGAATGTAACATGAGCATATTTTTCTGTTTCAGCGATTCTTGCCTGTGTTTTGCCGTTTGCAGCAAGATACTGTCCAAATGTATTCTTTAATTCTACTTTCTTGAATGCAACTTCTTTGTTTGGAATTGTAACATCGTACTCTGTAAAGCATACAAATGTAACGTTCTTTCTTGCGCCTCTGTCAAAGCCATCAAAATCATCTGCACAGAATACTCTTGTAATCTCACGTGCGCGGTCAGGACGGAAGTTGAAGAAAATAACAGAGTCATTGTCCTTAATTGTTGCAACTGGTGCACCATTTGCCATGATTGCTGTTGGAACAAAGAATTCGTCTGTTACGTCTTTTGCATAAGAAGCTTCCATAGCTGCTACTGCTGCATCAGCTGTTTCGCCTTCGCCTTTTGTTAAAACGTTGTATGCTTTTTCTACGCGGTCCCATCTGTTATCGCGGTCCATTGCATAGTAACGTCCGGAAATAGATGCGATTTTACCAACGCCGATTTCTGCCATTTTTGCTTCTAATTCTTCTACGAAGCCTTTTGCAGATGTTGGAGCTGTATCACGTCCGTCTAAGAAGCAGTGAACATATACGTTCTCAAGACCTTCTTTTTTTGCAAGCTCTAATAAACCATAAAGGTGTGTATTGTGGCTATGTACACCACCATCTGAAAGAAGTCCGAATAAATGTAAGTCAGAACCGTTTTTCTTAACATTTGCAACTGCATTTAATAATGCTTCATTTTTAAAGAAATCACCGTCTTCGATTTCTTTTGTGATTCTTGTTAATTCCTGATATACGATTCTTCCAGCACCCATGTTTAAGTGTCCTACTTCTGAGTTACCCATCTGACCATCTGGAAGTCCTACTGCAAGTCCGCTTGCATAACCTTTTACATATGGATATTCAGCCATAAGCTTATCCATAACAGGTGTTTTTGCCTGTGCAACTGCGTTTCCTTCTGATTTTTCATTGAGACCATATCCATCTAAAATCATTAATACGGTAGGTTTTTTACTCATTCTATTTACCTCTCTTCTTATAACTTTGAATGACAAAATGTCATTTATTTATCTTAACATACCAACAATGTCAATGATGTTTCCCTCATTATCCTCGCCGCCTAAAATCGGTGTTGTGCTTACATCGGAATCATAGCAGACAGCCTCCGGGTATCCGTATTCTGTCTTCTGGTATACATTTCCTTCTGCATCCAAACCGATTCCTGTCGATATGGCAGCTATATAATGATAAAATCCATCCTTTTCTGTTGTATCTGTTATTAGCGTCGTTGTCAAGTCTTTTTGTAGACATGGCTGATATTTTAAGCGTAAAGTACCATCTTCTGTAATGATAATCTGTGCTAATGTTGTATACAACGTGGCATCTGAAAACCAAAAATTACCCAAGCTGTATGCAACCGGCACATCACTTATAAATGCTGCCCCCTGCAGGCGGTGTGGATGTCCACCTATAATCGCATCTGCACCTGCTTCTGCAAACAACTGCGCCATTCTTACCTGCGAACTGTCTGCATAAAGGTTTCCTTCTGTTCCCCAGTGTGCCACTGCAATTACATAATCACTGTTTTTATCTGCTTCTGAAATCACTTTGACAAATTTCTCCGGCTGTAAGGTTTTTAACACTCCGGCACTATTTTCTGTTGCTTCTTTTGTATATTTTGTGGAGCGCTCAATTTCAGACGCTGATACAATCGCAATTTTTCTTCCGTTTGCTATGTAATAAACGATTTTAGAAGCTTCGTCTAAATCTTTTCCTGCTCCGACATAAGTGATGCCTTTTTCATTTAAAAGACGCATCGTATCAAGCAGCGCATCCTCACCATAATCATAAGTATGGTTATTTGCAAGTGTTACCAAATCCACGCCAAACGCAGATAATAATTCTACTTTATCCTCTGATGCACGAAATGTATAAGCTTTTCCCGGAAGTGCTGCTCCGCGGCTGCTGTATACAAATTCGTTATTCATCACCATCAAATCGGATTCCTGCATTAATTGCAGCAAATCCGATGAAAAACAATCATAAATTCCATTTGGCTGCGCTTCCATCTTTTCGGTGGTGCACCAGTCCTCTGCAAAATTAAAATCACCGGTAAAGCTGATGACTGTCTCATTCTCACTTTCACAATCCAGCCAGTAAGTGTTTTTCAGACTGTCTGTCTGAAAGCTCATATCGCGGCAGTATTCTGTCCAAAGTACATGAATACTGTTTCCGGTTGTCTCATACCACTTTGCATCGTTCATTTCCTGGTCAATGATACTATATGCAAGTTCTAAAACGACATCATCTCCGTAACGCGCAACCAGCCACATTAAAAATGTATCATCTAACGGATAACCTTTAATATATTCTTTTTCTGCCCCTTGTAAAATCACATCAAATGCTGCGGTTAAGTCTGTAATAACTGCTGTTTCTTCTATTATTGCTGCATCGACATTTTCCATTGCCTCCTGCTCGGTATCTGTAATGTCTATTTCTTCTGTCTGCCCGTCTTCTCCTATTTCACGTTCTTCTGCACTTACAATATATGCATTCGTAAAATGTCCTATATATGCAATCAGGAAAAGCAAAGAAAAAAATGCCACACATATAAGTGCTTTTTTCCATTTATGCGACTTTTTATCTTCTGCATTCTGCTGGCACTTTTCTGACATATGTTTTCTCCGACTTCTTCGTAATATTCCCTATCTCCCCTATTATGGGCATAGTACCAAAGAATTATATCTTATTTAAAGAAAAAAAGAAACCTTTTTATTTAAAATAACCGCAAAAAATGGGCATAAATCGTATTTTTTGATTTATGCCCATGCAAAATGCCTTTTAAAAAGTCAATTTCTTATTTACTTAACGCAATACGTTTCATCTTTTCAAAGTCTGCAATCAATTCCTTGGAGTACTGCGCAGCTTCGTTATACTTACGCTCTGCTGCCATATAGTCTTCATTCATAATTGCATCTTTAACTTCTTTACCATAGCTATGGAATTTCTTATGTTTGCTCTCCACCTGTTTCCAGATTTCTCTGATTTCTGGTGTCTTCGGTGTCATAGAATAATAGAAGTGGCCAAATCCACATTTTGCTGCATCAAACTGTAATGGAACGATGCTGCTTGTTTTTACCATCTGCTCTAAATTGCCAAGCCAGTTCTGATGTGCGTCGATGGCTCTGTCCATATATTTTGCAAACTCTTGATATTCCATGCGGAAGAATGCATCATCTGTCATGTCACCTAACTGCTTAGATGCCTCGTCTAACATCTTCTCGATAGCAATCACTGGCTCTGTTGCCTGTTTCATCTTCTTGCTTACATCACGCAGCTGTGTCATGCCCTCTTCTAATGTCACGCACTGATTCTTAATATTAATAGACTGTGTCTCCATTTCGTTCATAGAACTGCTGATTTCCTCACTTACAGCAGCAAGTGAACTGATGGAATCATTAACATGTGAAACATGTCTCTGGTTTTCGTCATTGATTTCCCATACATTGCCGATTTTCTCTGTTACCTGTCCTAATGCTTCGATGGTACTCATAACACTCTTAGCACTCTTCTGGGAAGCGTCTTTGATTTTCTCAACAAACTCACCCATATTAGCAGTCATCTTCTGTGTCTCTTCTGCTAACTGACGGATTTCATCTGCAACAACTGCAAATCCTCTTCCTGCCTCACCGGCACGTGCTGCCTCGATAGATGCATTTAATGCAAGAAGGTTGGTCTGTGAGGAAATGGAGTTAATACCAGAAATTACGTCATTCATATGCTGGATAATACCAAGTAATGCATCCATATCTTTCTGCATTTCTTTCGACTCTTCGATAGTCTCCTCAGAAAGATTCTTAATCAAGGAAAGTTCCTGCTGACCTGCTTCAATCTTCTTATGTACTTCATTCGTATCTTCTGCTGCCTGTACAATTGTTTTGGTTAAATCTTCATGCTGGTCATTCACCTGACCTGCTACAACGGAAGATTCTGCCGCTGCTTCTCTAATTACCTCTGTGGCAGTTCCTACGGATTCAGAAATGTCAATCAAGTCTTCTGTCTGCTTTTTCAAAATCATGTCCAGCGAACTAATCTGCATAACTGCGGATATATTCTTATCCATAACAGCTTCAAACTGCTCTCTGCCCTTTATCAAACGATTGTAAATAGCTTCTACTTCCGGCTCTTTTGAATAATCTGCCTCCTTAAGTTCTGCAACAGAACTAATCAAGTTTGACTTTTTCTTCATAAATTCCATAGTTCCGACCTCTCTTTTCGACATAATGTGACTAATACTATTTTCCTATATTATGCCCCTAATTGTCAATACAATTTTCCATATTTCACGAAATTTTATCAATTTTCCCAACTGCTTGGCGCAACTATAAAAGAATGTGCCTTGGCACATTCTCGCGCCGAGCGCGGTCGCTTGCGACATACTACATCTTCACGCGAGTGCGCATACCGCCCAGAGGGCTTTTTAATTCATAGGAATTTGCACAAATTCCCATGAATAAAAAAGTGTCTTCGACACTCTCAACTCCCCTAACCCCTCATTCATGAGGGAGGGCACTGAAAAACATACCGTTTTTAATGGAGTTTTATAGAGAATGGAAAAATCCATCAGTACAGAAGCTGTTCTGATGGATTTTTGTTCCTTTTCCTAAATATAAGCTCTCGTTCTTTGAGAAGTTTTTCTTATTTTTCATTGATTAATTTAACAATTCTTTTGAGATTTACCGCAAAGATAGTCATTGCGCCCTGCATTTGCATGCCAATAAGACCTGATGATGACGCTACGTCATAACCATGTCGGTATTTTAGTTCGCTATTTTTAGCTTCTATCTTATACCGTTCTTTCATTTTTTCTTTAAAATGCTCGGTTTCCTGAAAATTAGCCTGTTCACTGTGAGAATCGCTGATTATTGTTTCTGTGTAGGTTTTCTTTTTTGCTCCTTCCTTGTAACAACCATCCCGATAAGGACAGCATTTACATTTTTCGACATCAAAAAAATAAACCATGCGTGGATTTTTATTCTTTTTTTCTTTTTTTCTTTTATCGAGGTATTTATGAATCGCTAAATGTCCAGCTTTGCACTGGTACATTCCGGCATCTTTGTTAAATTCAAATTCATCTTCTTTCGTTCGATTTCCCTGGGTAATAACTGAATTCAGTTTAGCTATCAGTTCGTAACCACCTTCTTTTGCTGCATCAATATTTTTCTTATCAGAATAAGCTTTGTCACCAATGACTGCATCAACCTGCATACCCGCAGCTCTGCTTTTTTGAACCAGTTCCGGTAACTCTTTACCATCTGTTTTTTCGCCGCTGGTTATCGTAGCGGCTGTAATAATCCGTTCTTCTGTCATTGCTATGTGTGTTTTGTATCCAAAGAAAGATGTGTCTGCTGTCTTATGACCAATTTTTGCATCTTCGTCCTTTGAAGTTTCCAAATGTTCCATATCATCACTGACAGATTCCTCTAATAGATTTAATTTTTCCTGCACTTTTGGATAACTGCACAATTCTTCATTTCCTTTTATAACGGAGATAAGCTGTTTACAGTATTCTAATTCTTTTTCTAAAGAATCTTCGGTGTTTTTATTTGGAAAGTTTTGTTTTATTGTTTCATCTATTTCATAGATGGTGCGTCGTAGCTTTTTTGATTGTTCCTGAAGTGTCTGACGCGGTGTTTTTTGGTTATATCTTGATTTTGTATGAGTAGCATCTACAATAATGGAATTCGATTTTATTATTCCTTTATCCAGTGCTAACTGAACTGTTTTTGCAATCAGCATATCTAAAAGATTCATATCTTTTAAGCGCAGTTTACGAAACTTAGTCAATGAACTGGGATTTATGACTTCATCTTCTGGTGCTATATCCAGAAAATATTTAAAAGACATATCATATTTAGAACGTTCAACCACATCAACATCAGATAAATCATAAATAGATTTTAAGAGAAGATACTTGAACATTCGTATGGGCGGAATGGCATTTCTCCCATTATCAAGACAGTATTTGTCAAGCAATTCATCGTAAATAAATCCAAAATCGACTAATTCTTTTATTTGACGAAGAATATTATCCTTTGGAATTATTAATTCGTATATATCTATATACGGACTTAGTATTAATTTCTGCTGCTGTTCAATCATAAAAACACCGCCTATATTTGATATTTATATTTTATCAAATATAGACGGTATTTTCCACTTTTTCAGTGCCCTCTCATGAGGGGAAGGGGTTTTTCTTTATCTTTCTTTATTGTAAAATTCTATTATGAATATTTTGCAATCCATCTTTACCGATTATTATGAACATATGATTTACGAACTCCATCCACGTCCTGCTGTCATCGAAAATGTCAACAAGATGATTCATTGTGGTGACCCTTCTAGCGGTGGTGTCATGTATGGCTGTCCTCACTGTGGAAATCTTAAATTTGTTCCCTTTCGCTGTAAAAGCCGTTTCTGCCCTTCCTGCGGAAACAAATACAACCAGCTTCGTTCTTTTCGTATGTCCTGCAAGCTTGTTTCTTGTGTTCATCGCCATTGTGTTTTCACTATCCCAGAGGAACTTCGCGTTTATTTTCTCAAAGACAGAACTCTCTTGGATTGTTTATTTCATTCTGTTCGTGATGTTGTCTTACGCATGTTTTCCAAAATGAATAAAACTGAAAACTTTACTCCTGGGCTTATCTGTGTTCTTCACACCTTTGGGCGTGATTTAAAATGGAATCCTCATATCCACGCTCTCATCTCCGAGGGTGGGGCTGGCAACATCACTCCTTGGCGTCCTGTCAAACACTTTGATTACAACTTCCTTCGTATTGCCTTTCGCAAAGTGTTACTTGAACAGCTTACTTCCCGCATTGGTCCAACTTTTCGTAAAGTCAAAAATGAACTGTTCACGAAACACGCTGACGGCTTTTATGTTCGTGCCAAGCCAAATCTTTGTACTCCTGATATCACCATTAAATACATCAGCCGATATCTTGGCAGACCTGTTATCGCCACATCGCGTATTGATAATTATGACGGCGAAAATGTAACCTTTCATTACACTAGACACGAAGACAATAAAACTGTTACTGAAACCATTCCTGCTTTGGACTTCATTCAAAAACTTATTGTCCACATCCCCGAAAAACATTTCAAAATGCTTCGCTACTATGGGATATATGCAAAACATCATAAACAGGAAAAAAATCTTCGTAAATGTATTTCTGCTGAAAAGCAACGCTTCCTACGTTCTATTCAGGACTGGCGGCATTCCATTCTGCTCTCTTTCGGATACGACCCTCTCTGTTGTTCCGAGTGTGGTACTTCTATGTTGGTTTTAGAAGTTTACTACAAAAAAACTGCACTATTTGAACAATATCGAAAGGTTATGGGATATGGATAAATCCATGCTCATAATAATTCTTTCTCTATAGTCAGATAGTGCAGCCATCCTAAACCAAAACAAAAAATTACATAAACAACGTCATGGCGAAGCCCCCTTCGCTCTTTTGTTATGCCATTTTTTATTTCTAGTCCATTATACACTATTTCTGACGATTTGAGAAATTTCCTATAAAGTAAAAAATAGGCTTCCTTTCATGGGAAGCCTATTTCTATAAGCATGTTCTCTTTATTTAATTATTGGGTCGCAAATCGGTCGCAATTTTTGACTTCCACTCCCTCAAACCCTTCTAAATAAAGGACTTATTTATCCAAACTCTTCATCGTCGGGAACTTTTTGCAAGATTACCCTCGTTTCCTACGTCATTCTACGTGACCTGGGATTTGCTTCTGAAATTCGCTTTTTCTAGATTACATGATTATCCATGATGCTACAAAATCGATGTGTCCCGGTTGTGGCAACTGCCCCGGAGGGTAGCTTATCTTGGATGATCATAAAGAATTGGCAACTGCTAAAATTTGATAGACAAATTGCTATATACTAAGTATAAAGTCTTCATTGTGGGATTGCAATGAATTTTTTGATTTCCTGATCAAATATTTTTGCTGAATAGCATTTCTCTACTACCTTATCCCAATTGTCATATAAGGTACTTAAAAATGCTGCATATGTAACCGTGTTTTTCTTATCACCTCTCACTCTGACATTGTGATAATATTTCCCTCTTGAAATAATATTCCTCCAAGGATCTTCGATTCCTTCTACATCCTCTATCTCTTCATAAGCAGCCACAATCCAAGCATCCGTACTGTCACATGGAATCGTAATAATAACATGCTCTCTGTCTGCTTCAGACAACACAGCATTAATCATATTTTTCCCATGTGCAATAGTACTTCCTATTTCATGTACATGACTTTTGCATGGAAGTTCTATAGGACAAGTATTTTTAACCATATCACAATAGAGTGGAAAGATTTTCCCTTTTTCTTCGCATTCTGTAGAATCACACAAACAATGAACTTCTTTTTCTTTACGTACAACATCTCCGTCCATTTGAATGACTATTATATCCATTCTTGGATTTATCCCATTCATTAAGGCTGTCAAAGATTCTGTTTCTTTGCACCATCTCCATACACCCTTCCAGCCATTACCATATCTTCCTAGCATATCTTGTTCTGGTTGTAATGCTAAATACTTATTATCCTCTCCTGTAATTTTATCAATTACAGTTTTCAGTACCATATAATCTGTAGGTCCTTCAGATGCCACTCCTATTATTTTACTCATAACAGTTCTGGTACACCTCCCAAAAGACCATTAATCCACAATCTAGAAAGTGGCTGATTCATTTCAAGCAATTCCTTTGAAACCTTTACTCTGTTAACTTCTACAAGTCCATTTTTGTTTCTGTCTGTTGTAAACAATCTAATTCTGTCATCGGATAAATCTAGTCCATCCAAAACAAGTGGATTGTGTGTTGTCATAAATACTGTTTTATTTTCTTCAATTACTCTCTGACTGAAAATTTCTGTTACCTTTTTTGCAAGACGAGGATTAAGCGCATGATCAAAACTATCAATAGCAAACATTTTTGGTGCTCTTTCGTGCATAGCTAATGTAAGCATAAATAGTACATACAACGCACCTTCACTTGCATCATATCCCGTAAATGATGCTGTGTCTTTTAAATACTTATCCTTGAATTCAACAATCTGCTGAGTCGAAGGCACCCCTGGATTAAGAATAGATTTCTTAGGCTTACCAACTTTAAACTCAGAAGCCCAGTCTAGTAATTCCAGCACATCCTCCATAAACATGGTGCCAAACATTACATCACCATCCACCACTGACAATAAATCCGACATTGCCTCTGCTAAACGGCCTCCATTAAGTCCAATTGGATTTGCCTGGACTGGATCTGGCACTGTACCTCTCAAGGTAAGCGTATCGGGTTGATAAATACCATAATTTTCAATATATCTTAAAAAATCTCTGTACTCATCTGTCGCAAGCTGTTCCGCAAGAGCAAAGTACCCCACCTTATTATTAGTCTGCACAGCACTTCTATTGCTTCTTCCAAATACAGTTTCACTATTTTTAGAAACACTCTCTGCAAAATATTTCCATGAATCATCTTCCTTTGGAACTGTTAAATAAGTCGTATATCCATAATGGGAATCAACTCTGTCCCACTCAACATTAAAATCAACTGTAGCGCCTTCCATTTTTAAAGACGCAAACTTAGATTTGTATAATGAAGCAGTGCTTAACCTTATTCCCTTGCGCTGAAGTGCATTATTATTGATTCTGTCTGATATTGCTGCACTTAGGATACCAATTGCTTCTAATATGGAAGATTTTCCCGAACCATTTGCTCCGATAAATACATTTACATTGCCTGGTTCAAAAGATACATCATAAAGTGACTTGAAATTTTTTATAGAAATTTTTTCAATATTAATATTTCCACCCATAAGATTAACCCCTCCATTTTTCGTGATTTTCTTACACCTTAAATCACTTTTAAATATATATCATTTTGTCAAAAATGTCCACCCTTAAATCTTCAACATTCCTTTATTTTAGCCATTTGCACGATTTTAAGCACGTAGTTTTCCCTCAAAAACAGCGACCTTAAACGCAAGATTTGCATACAGAATATTTCAATAAATGTATATCTTAACTCAAATTTTCTTCTCACTTTTCGACTCTGTTTCAACATTAGGTCAATCGAATTTTCAAGTAAATACACACCTGAATACTGCTATGTGTGTATATTTACTCGAATAGCAATTGCTTATAATAATTATATTATTATCCAGCAATATAGCTTATATACAGCACACTCTTCTACAGATTAATCTACTTAATCATAATCTTCCCATTCAGATTGGCAAATACTTCCTGCTTCTTTTCCTGTGTACATTCCGCATAGATATCCATTGTAGTTTGAATATCAGAATGGCCCATTACAGACTGGATCACTTTTAAGTTGGATTCGTTCTCACAAAGTCTGGTACAGAAAGTATGTCTTAAATTATGTGCTGAGAAATGTGGCAACAATAATGGTTCTCTACCTTCTTTCTCTGCAGCTTGCTTTTCCTTCTTATTATAATCTTCATAAACTCTCTTAATCGCACGATTCACAGATTCCGGTGTATATGCATTTCCTTCTGAAGTTGAAAACACAAAATCTCTAAATCCATCAATCTCACTATTTCCAAACCCAAGTACCTTCTGAATCTGATATTCTTCAATGAATGCATCATATACATCATCAATCATCGGAATCGTTCTTTCGCCGGCCTCTGTCTTTGGAGTAGAAATGTGAACTACACACCCATTTCCTGGTTCCGGTCTATAGGTTAATGTCTTTCCAACCTTAATAATACGCTTCTCGAAATCAAGATCATCCCAGGTAATCGCCAAACATTCGCCAATACGCATTCCCGTTCCCAAAAGTACTGTGATAATTGGCTCCCAGCCATGAAATTCATAATTATTGTATTACGAAAAATTATCAAAGAAGGTTATCATAATCCTGTCCGATTATTGGTTGCTCCTTTGTCTTATGAATTACTTCCCAATACATTACTCAACGTTAAATTTAAAAACCTTTCATTGGATGATAACAGCATTATTGAACATGGCTATATTCAAATAGACAAAATAGGAATTGTAACTCAAAATGCTTGTGAAAATGTTTTAGGGAAAATGCCCGATGAATATTTGAACGAATCCATTACATTATTAGAAAAACTAGAATCTATTATAGATTTTGAAAATGTAAGATATTAAATTGCTGTCTATTCTTATGATAATCGTTCTATTTTCATTTTTGCAAACTCTTCTACAATCATGAATATATCTGTATTAAAATAAGCATTTTATTACTTTCAAAACAACAGAAAGGACTGCTATATTCCAAGCAATCCTTTCTAATTAACTCTTCTAAAATGGTTTGTCTATTTTATCTTTTCCCATCCACTTTCTTCTGTGCCATACATAAGTATATTATATTCCCAAAATATATCATATACTTCCATGTATTCTATAAGTTCTTCTGCATATTGTTTCTTTTCATCATCCGTTGTTGAATTTTCCGATTTTTCAGTGTACTCATCCATAATACTTTGGTATCCTACTGTTTTATCTTCTAAATGAACTGTCGCAGTATTCTCTTCTCCATCAACAGAAAACTTAATCAAACAACCATTGACCTCTGAATTATAATAAATATTTTCCACTTCAATATTGTTTCCAAAATCTTTTTTTACCAATCGTATCGCAATATTGCTAGGATTATTATAATAATTAACAACAAACATCCCCACCACAACAAGAATAAGAACTGCCAAAATACTAGCTACTACTATAATAATTTTCTTATTTTTCTTCTTTTGAGTTTCAAGAATAACTTGTTTTGTAATATCTAAAGGACAACCACATTTAGGACAAATAGATGCTTTTTCACTTACATCCGCTCCACATTCTGAACATTTAACAAGTGCCATACATTGCTTCTCCTTTATTCAGTTTCAATTTTTTCTGGTATCTGATTATCTAATTTTTCAAATGCAGACATAAAATCAGATACTGCATCACTCTTGTTCGTGCTAAAACCACTATAATTTCCAGACGGATTAATCGCTAAATCCGTAAGTGTTTTATATGCTTCATACAAATCAGAAACTGTATCATAACATTTATCCAATCCTTCTGGTGGGTTTTGCAATTTCTTTATTAACTCTTTTACGGATGTTTGGTTGCTTTCAATATCCGAAATGGTGTCTTGTGTATCACTATCAAGATATAAATTTGCTAATGCTTCGTTAAAGTCACTAACCCACCATCCATCAGGTCTTGTATATTTATCAGTTTCATCATCTCTTTCTTCGTAAATTGCATTTCCCCATACTCGTAATGTTAAATTACACAGAGATTCAGCGTCACTACCACCAGCAATCATAAGAATTTGGGCTTGCTCCAAATTTGCAATATACTCATTATAAGCGTTTTGATATTCTTGCTCTGCTTTACTATCTGAATATATTTTATATCCTATACCACCAGCCACGCAAATAATCAACGCAATAATGACACCTAAAATAAGCCTTTTTGTTTTTTTTGCCATTTTAATACTAGCAACCTCAACTTGTTGTGGCTTTGTTTCATTTTCAGTTACTTTCTTTTCAACCGGGCATCCACAATTTGGACATACTTCATCTGTTTCTGTCAAAATCGCACCACACTCATCACACTTTATTTCTTCTTTAATTATTTCCTCTTCAACAAAAACCTTCCCACAATGTATACACTTTTTTGCTTTGTCAGAAATTTCTTGTCCACATTCTGGACAGTTAATCATAGCCATAACATCAATCCTCCACATAAGTTTTCCATAAATTCGACACTAAGTGACAATATGTCCAATTTACCTTTTAATTTTACCACTCACTTTATTGAATTACAACATAAAATTTCCGTTTCCATGAAATAGATTACACCATAACAGAAACACTATTTAGTACACTATCTGTGAAAGTAGGTGATACATTTGGTGAATATGGGAGAAAAACTAAAATCTCTTAGACTTGAAAAGAATTTAACTCAAAAACAAATTGCTGATAGAATTGGATTAGCCGTTAGTGCAGTATCTTCGTATGAATCTGGCTCACGCTATCCATCCTATGATGTACTTGTTAAACTATCCCGCATCTTCCATGTATCTACTGATTATCTGCTTGGAATAACTGATAAAAGAAATGTCGATGTTACTGGATTGAATGATAATGAAATAGAATTAGTTTCACAATTAGTAGATATGCTTAGAAACAAAAAATAAATGAGTTCGCTAATGAGTTCGGTAGCATTTTTCGATTGAGTTCGGTAAAAGCCTTTATTTTCAAGCATTTCAGCCATTTTTACTATTTTTTATCAAAATACAAAATCCCCAAAAAGCCTTATTTTCTAGGCTTTTTTCAATCTCCACACTTTTTAACATAGTTCGATAATTTCTACAGAAAAGGGCGTGTGAATGATACTATAATATACTTCGATACTCCATTTTCCCATCTAAGGCATGAACACAATAGATATACCGTTTCCGAAAAAAACTGCTGCCATCTTAAATGTAAAATACCCCTGCATACAAAAAGACACCACTACCTATATCACTATAAGTAATGATGTCTTAAATTTTTACTATATCAAGGCTCACCATTTGTCGTAACTCTGTCGTAAAATACAAATATCAGCCTTCTAAAACGCTTGAAAATGCCCTATTTTCGGCTTTTTATTTATCCAAAGACTTCATCGTTGGGATTTCACATCAATTTAATTTACATTGACGCTTTTTCCTTTAATAAAGCCCTTTTCGGCTCATCAACATCGTTATAATAACGCTTCTTTGTTGATTACGCCACTAAAATTTGTCGTACTTTTGTCGTATGGCACACATTTTGTCGTACTCAGTCAGTCCCAGTAGGACTCTTTCCTAAAATACATCTAACTTGTGTGCTAAATTTTGAATTGCTTCTTGCTTTTTGGTATCGGTAACTTCCGCATAAATATCCATCGTCGTTTCGATGTTTGCGTGTCCCATAATGGACTGAATTACCTTTAAGTTTGTTTCATTCTCGCAAAACCTTGAGCAAAAGGTATGTCGCAAATGATGACATGAGAAATGTGGTATTATCACAGGCTCACGATGTTCTTTGGAAGCCTTCACCACTTCTTCTGCATTGTACGCTTCATATATACGCTTGATTGCCCGATTGACTGCTTGCGGATTATGGACATTCCCAAAACGATTCATGAAAATAAATCCTTTCATTCCATCTATCTCGGTTTCGTTAAACCCATTCTCCTTTTGATCTTCCCACTCCGTCTGGAGCGCATCATAAACAGTATCCATCATCGGAATAATACGTATACCTGCTTCTGTCTTTGGAAGGGATACCGCAAACGAACACATAGGGTGGTCTTTATATTCTCTGCTGTAATAGACTAAGCTGTGATTGATATTGATCATTCGCTTATCAAAGTCCACATCTTCCCACCTGATTCCAATTGCTTCTCCAATTCGACACCCTGTTCCCAACAGGAACTTAAAAAACGGTGCCCAATGGTAAAATGTAAGACTGTTTTCTACATAGTTGATAAAAGCTCTCTGCTGTTCTATCGTCAAAGCGTGTCTTACACCATGATTTTTGCCCGGCTGCTTTTTAATCTGCGCCATAACTCCATCGCTCGGATTAACTCGAATAATGTTATCACGCACTGCAAGCTGAAATGTCGGGTGCAGGACTGTATGAATTGTTTCCAGCGTATTTATCTGCATTTCCTTTTCCTTCAGTAAGTGCTGGTAAAACTGCAACACATCTGAATACTTCACAGAAGCGATTTTCTTCTTTCCAAATCCATCTCTGATAAAGCGGTCATACATATACTTGTAATTTCTCATAGTCGTTCCTCTAAGTTCTGACTTCGTAGAAATATATCTGTCAAAAACAAAGTTGACTGTCGAATTACCCGCCGCATACGAATCCAATCCGTCCAGTTGATCTTTAATCAACTTTTCTTCCCTCTGCCGCAGCTCCATGATGTCCTTAGAATAAATGCTCCGGCGTTTTCCCTCCGGATCAGTGTATGTATAAACATACTTTCCATCACAGCTACGTTGTGTTTCGCCTTTTCTTAAAACCCTTCCTTTGTTATCCTTTCTTGATTTCGCCATCTCGTCTCCTTTCACAAGGAAAGAGATTTCGTACTAACTACTCAAAGGTTTTTCCATTGCATATTGCAAATCAATACCTTTTTGTAGCACCTGCGTTATGGTCATGTCATGTTTGGACGCATATTCTCTAAGTTTTGCGGCTTCTTCCTCTGTCAGTTTCAATCCTATTAAAGTCTTTTTCGGATTTTCCGACTTCGGTCTACCTGTTCTCGCCACAACATACACCTCCATCCATTTCATATTCATTATACTTTCAGTTAAACCAAAAGTCAACACATTTTTGGTTATACGAAAAATCTTTCTCAAAACTCCAACTACCTATTTCACACGAAATGACTCCAGATATTGGTCAAACACATCAAGGTCAACCAGCACCATTCTGTCTATCTTCAAAATAGCACCTGCGTCTTTCGCAAGAGTCTGAAACTTATTCATTCCCATGCTATACATTTCTGCTCCTTCCTTATATCTGACTAATCTTTTCTTGTTAATTGCCTTTGGTATTCTTTGCATCAATAAGTCCTCCTTAATTTAAGCACACAGTTTTATCTGCTTATAAACAAATAGAATGTGCTTCTACATATTTATAAGCAGATAAAAACTGCATTACAGGTGGCAGGTCATTACTCTGCCCACATCGGTCTTGCACCGTCATTCAAATTGACCGGATCTCTCCGGAAGTATCATTATCACAGATATGCTTCATCGCCCTGTGCAACTGCTACACATTTTGCCAAATTCTTCTCGCTCCATACCTTTGCTTCAATGTAGTGTTTCAACATTCCCTCACGTTCACTCAAAAAGAGCAGGTA
>JBGVHB010000095.1:0-4618 GCA_045121975.1 Roseburia sp. | reverse complement strand
TGCAAGTAATTGGTATCCAGTAGAACTTGTAAAAAGTAAATTTTTAAAACTTACATATCATCACATTGAATATGTTATGGAATGTATGAGAAAAACAACAACCAAGATTGTAAATATCAAGAAATACATGTTGGCAGCACTCTTTAATGCACCAACAACAATTGATGGATACTACAGAGCTGAGGTAAATCATGATATGCCTCAGTTTGCAGGATAGGAGGGATTTGTATGTTTATTGTGAAACTGATTGGAAAGATATTATTGATTCCGGTATGGATTATAGTTGCTGTCTTGACCGTAGTAGCTTCTGTTATGGTTACTGTTTTTGGATTTGCAAGAGTAATATCAAGTATTGTATTAACTATGTTGTTAATAGGGACTTTGATTTGTTACCATGATGTTATACAAATTATTTTTCTGTTAGCATTGATTTTAACAGGATTCTTGATGCTGTTTGCAGGAGTTACAATTGAGATGATATTAGAAGCAACAAGAAGAAAAATCGGAAACATGATTTTAGCGTAAGAGGAGAATACGAGTATGAGTAAGAAGAATGATGAATATATCCAGTTGCCACCACTTCATAGAGATACAGAAGGAATTGCTGTAAGAGCAATCTGGGAGTTTACAAAATTATCAGATGAGGAACGTAAAAGAGTCCACGCAGAATTAAAAGCAATTGTTAACAAAGAAAATGTTGAAAAATTTGAAGAACCATCTGATTATCGAAAGATAAAAAGTGAAGAGGTTAAGGCATTTGAAGAAACCATTTCTAGTATGATTAGAGATCTTGTTTTTGAAGCAAGTGATATTGCATGTTGGGTATTTGCAAAAAAATATGTGAATGGTTGGACTTTAGAACAGATGATAGAAGATATGCCACATGCATTCAAATTTATAGTTGCTATGAACACATTATTTGAGCAGCATATGAATTCAGTAGCAGAAGAAGAGTTTAAAAACTAAATAAAAACTTCCCGTATTCGTGTTTGAGTACGGGAAGAGATAATGCCAATATTTAGTTGTCCTCAAGAGAACCATGAGTTTTCTCATGTTCTGCGATAGCCTGTCGAATGAGATATAACACTTCGCCATTGATTGAGCGTCCATCATATTCAGCAAGGTTTTTAAGTTTCTTATGTGTATCGGAATCGATGCGCAATCCCAAGTGTTTATCTTTTTCCATAATGTATGTCCTTTCTACTTGATTCAAGTACAAAACAAGTTCAAATATAAGTATATTTTAAGTACGAACGATGTTATAATGTCGAAAATGGACTTAAAATAAGTACACAATATTTTGAAAAGATAAACGGAAGTTGGGGTGAATGTATGAACGAAAAAAAGAAAATTAAATACTATCATATAAGAGCGAATGTATTCTGGTCCGTCTTAGTAGTAATTGGAATCTTGTTTGTTGGATCAATCTTTTTTACTGTAAATATTATGGCTAGAAACAGTGAGAAGAATGCAAATGAGTATGTTGAAACAATACGTATGGAATATGGTCATATTGATTCGAAATTAGGAAATATAGATGAATGCTACCTGTGTGGAAATGCTTCTGAAAGCCTTATGGGATATTATCGAAAATTCGATACAGTAGGAATAGTTGGATTAAATGAATGGTATGTATTAGATCTACGATTGAAGGAATATGATTCAGAGGGCAAGCCAACAGAAGATTCATCCGGAACATCAACATCCTTAGGAAATACATCTGGAATGAATTACTATGTTAATGCAGTTCCATCAAGGGGAATGTCTAGTGTGACACTAGAAGCAAGCAATGTATCATTTGATAAATCAGTAATTGAAAATAATTTATGTCAGGATTGTTTAGACAAAGTAACTGATTCATTAGAAGGATATTTTGAAGAAGGAAAAGAAGAATATCTTCCATTTTGTTTGGTGGATTTTGAAACATTAGATATTTATCCTGTTCAGAAGATGAATAGAGCATATTCGGTTAGAGATTATTGGGTAGATTTGGATTATAATGATTCAGAAATAGAAATAGATGTATATTATCTTCCAGGAAATGTATAAACATTTAGATGATTAACAATAGAAGACTGGCAATGCTTTGCACCGCCAGTCCCGATTGTTAATCATTTTTATTTTGGTCTATAATTCTTTAATCGTGGAAATTCTTTATTATTTTTGAAAATATAGTATTTACGAAGAGCATTTTGTCTTGGGGTATGTGCCCGATTATCAATGTCCTGTAATTTGATCAAGGCATAATACATTTCATTGTCATTGGAAACAACTTCATCCAAATTTTTACCAATATAGGAATATGTCTCTTGTAACATTCGTTTACGGGTAGCTATTCCGTTTGTGCTGAGATTCTGATCTTCTAAAAATTTAACGTAGCCATCAATATCCATAATCATTCCTCCTGTATTTTTTAGGTAGTGTCAAGTTTCACTACCTTTTTTTATTGTTAAACCTTGATTTTATGGGAGTTTGCAATAAAAAGAGCATTGACCTCCCTTTTTCTGGTATAATGTCAATCGCCAAACCAACCTTAAACCAAGGAGACAATGCTCATGGACATTATACTGTATTTACTTCACTTAATTCAATACCAACATAAACAAATTTGCTGGCTTATTAACTTTATCTGTAGATATATCCCTCTCAAACAATGGGCTTTCGATGATTCCCATTCTCCCAAGTATCAGAAGTTCAAGATTGACGAACTTCCTAAGATTATTTCATACAAACAGGATTGGGACTGGAAAGAGCTTATTCCTTACTATCAGGAACGCTATCACAAAATCATCAAGCCTGTGTTCAGGCACGGAGAATGCGATATTCCAGAGTCCTGTCACTGCCCCGTTTGCGACGCGCCTGCTGACTATCTCAAGTGGAACAATGGAAAGCGCAAATCTCAAGTGTTGTGCAAGGTCTGCCAGACCACTTTTTCCCCAACCGAAGATAACCGTTTTTCTAAATCCACTGTATTGAGATGCCCTCACTGTAATCACAGTCTTGATCGTAAAAAGGACCGGAAACACTTCATCGTCCACAAATGTGTTAACCCCAAGTGCCCATACTATCTACACAATCTGAAGAAAGTTGACAAAAAGCATCTTGAAGAAGATTACGGCAAAAACAAATATAAGCTTCACTACATCTACCGCGAATTCACGATAGATTTCTTTAAGTTGGATTTAAACTCCCTTCCAAAGAATGCATCTTCCCTGAAATTCACCAAGTTCGATTCCCATACCATGGCACTTTGTTTGACTCTGCATGTGAATCTCGGTCTTTCTCTCAGAAAAACCAAGCAGGCACTCCTTGATCTTTACGGTATTGACATCTCACATCAGAGCATTGCCAACTACTGCAAATCTGCCGCCATGTGTATCAAACCCTTTGTAGACCATTACGATTACGGCACAGGCTCTGTATTCACTGCTGATGAAACCTACATTAAAATCCGTGGCGTTAAAGCCTACATCTGGTTCATTATGGATGCGGCAAAACGTTCCATCATTGGCTACCAGGTCTCGGATAATCGTGGTGTCGGTCCTTGTATCCTTACAATGAGAATGGCTTTCCGGAACCTAAAAGAACTTCCAAAAAACTTTAAATTCATTGCGGATGGATACAGCGCCTATCCATTGGCTGCACAGCAGTTCTTCCATGAATTTGGAGATAAATTCAAGTTCGATATTACCCAGGTAATTGGTCTTACCAACGACGATGCGGTGTCAAAAGAGTTCCGTCCATACAAACAGATGATTGAAAGACTCAACCGTACATACAAGGCCTCTTACAGACCCACAAACGGCTTTGACAACATCGACGGTGCCAACTATGATCTGGCTCTATGGGTTGCTTACTACAACTTTCTCCGCCCACACAAGCATGTCGGCTACAAAGTACTGAACGAAGTAGAAATGCTCAAAGGCGCTGATAACATGCCTGGAAAATGGCAGCTTCTCATCTTCCTCGGCCAGCAGACCATCCTTAATCTTCAAAATCAGGCATCTGCATAATGGAGCGGAACTGTTGTCAGGTAAACCGTGGAATACCGCAGTGCCGTAGGCGCGAGGATATGCCGCGAAAGTTGCTTGACATAAGGTTCTCGGATTATCCTGTCAAACAGAAAAGGGGCAACTGCGCCCTTTTCCTGCCTTCCGGCGAGGACGGGTTCGGGCAGAGCCTGAAAATGGGTCAAGGGACGAGTCCCTTGCGGGTACTTAGGGCAGAGCCCTAAGCCCTCGGAGAGCTTATCGTGATCAATATCTACAGTTTTCAAGGTTCAATTGAGCCTTATTTATTTGACTCGTTTTTCCATACATCATTTGACACTATCATTTTTTATATGATAGCATAAAAAGATGCAGCCGGCGTATGATTTTGTAAAATCATACGTGGCTGCAATTAATACGGATAAATAGAAAACTAACTTTTATAATCCATTTTAATATTACATTTTGTATTTCAAAGACTCGACAACTTGGAATTTGTCTATCGGCTCCAAGCCATAACCAACTCTTTTTCGTTGGTATTATCATCCGTGTTTTCTGATTGAACTACAAATTGTTCTCTCTGATAAAATTGAATTGCACGGATATTCTTATTATAAACGCTCAAATAC
>JBGVHB010000094.1:0-28783 GCA_045121975.1 Roseburia sp. | reverse complement strand
GTTTTATTTGGTGTACCCATTATAACTATATATCTGCCCTGTATGAGGTAAAGATCACTCCATAACCTTAGTTTCATTCAATGACAGGTATCAAAAAGTATTGAATTTATTGAAAAAAACACTTGATTATATGGAGAGGGAATATCATTTTTAATTGAATATCTGCTTGAGATGTAAATTATTTTCAAGAAAACGTTACATACCTCCCAATGTTAGCTGAAAGATGCCTAACATTGGGAGGTTTTTTGTTGACGTAAATGCTTGAAAGATATTTTATTTTTCAATTTCATAGGATATAATGAAAAAGTATATTAAAACATCCCTTGATAGAATGAGAGATATGAGAATGCTGCGATGCAAGATAGATTGTCACGCAGTATTTAAGAAATGAGGTAAAACATGAAAAAAATCGGAATTATCGGAGCAATGGAGCTCGAAGTTGAAACATTAAAATCCAAAATGAACGTAACATCTACTACCACAAAAGCAAGAATGGAGTTCTTTGAAGGAACCTTAAATGGGGTTGAGGTTGTTATCGTAAGAAGCGGTGTAGGAAAAGTAAATGCCGGAATCTGCACACAGATTTTAGTAGATTTATTCGGCGTAACACATATTATTAATACCGGTGTGGCAGGTTCTTTGGATGCAGCAATTGACATCGGAGATATCGTAGTGTCAACAGATGTGTTACAGCATGACGTAGACGCAACTGGTTTTGGTTATGCGTTAGGAGAGATTCCACAGCTTGGTACATTAAATTTCCCGGCAGATGAGCGCATGAGTGCATTGGCAAAGAGCGTTTGTGAAAAAGTAAATACAGAGATTAAAGTATTTTCTGGAAGAATCGTCAGCGGTGACCAGTTTATTTGTGATAAGGCAGTAAAAGACCGTATTTCTTCTAATTTCCAAGGCCTTTGTACAGAAATGGAAGGTGCTGCAATCGGACAGGCTGCATACTTAAACGGAGTTCCATTTGTGATTTTAAGAGCAATCTCTGATAAAGCAGATAATTCAGCAGAAATGGATTATCCGACCTTTGAACGCAAAGCAGCTGAGCACTGTGCGAAGTTAGTAGAAGAGTTTATTGTAGAATTATAGAAAACATGTAACAGATAGAATTCTGCGAATGATAATTCAATGTAGAATGAGAAACAGTAAATGAATCCTTCAGGAATAAAAAGGAATCTCAAACATCTAAGAAATAATGTTTGAGATTCCTTTTTTTAAAAGCAGTGAGGAAAAACCAGTGCTTAGGGAAGATTTGACGCGCACTGCGAATACCATAACTGCTTATGAAATTCGTAAAGAATGCTAGATTTCTTCCTTATAAGCAGCCGCTAACGCCAGTCCAATAAATACAAAAAATACCGGTGTGGTATAAAGTGTGGAGTCACTGAACAGGCAGCAAACCAAATATCCGATACATCCAAGCAGACAGCCAAGACCTAATTTGCTGCTGTCACAATCCATAGAATTGTCTTTATAAAAGGCAAAGCATTTTTTAAAGAAGAGCCCATAGAAAACCAGCAGGCATATCAGGGAAAGCAAACCGGTCTGAACCCAGCGCATCAAATAGTCGTTATGAGCACGCTCCATGATTCGTCCCGGATTTTCTGCATAAATCATTTTTCCGACATAATCATTCTGCGGATAGGCTTCTGCAAACGTATCAGGACCACTTCCGATGAAAATGTAGTTCTTTAATATTGGCAGAATCCTAGACCAGATATAGACACGTCCACTTCCTAAGGATTCCAAGCCGTGGAAATCAACATGAGGAATTTCTGTCATGCTGTCAATTTTTCCCCAGTCGGTATAGTAATAATAGGTACCATCATCTTCAATAAATTGTAAGGTAGTATTTTCAAGAAGTACCAGTAACGTTGGATAACTATCCCAGTCGATAATGGTTGCATAGGCATCTTTTGCAAATGGTAATTCCATGTCTCCGGATTCAGTATAGGTTACGGATAATTCGTTTCCTGCATCATCGGTAAGTAAAACAGAAGCGTTATCTTCTGCAAAACCGAGAATATAGGTTTCACCCTCATAAGTAATTTCTACACCGCGTTCTGTGGTAAGAATGGATGTAAGGCCGGTGCTTTTTTGTGTATCAATCAGTCGCCCGATGTATTTTCCGCCGGTGGCAAAATCAAGTATAAAAAGGAAAGCAAACAAAGCGAGGGCAGACGGTATCATTACTTTTAAGATGGCTTTATTGTGCTTTTGTATTTGGAAAATGGCAAAAACAATTAGTACAATTGCAATCGCCACCAGGGCAGCTCTAGTATAAGTAAACCAGCATAAAATCAAAGCATTTAAAAGTAATATGCCATTTAAAATACGTTCCTTAAAGTCTTTGGCATAAATCGTAAATACAAAAAATACACAGGAAAACATTACCAGAAAAGTAGCTGCAAAGTTTGGATTATAAAGGGTTAAGAATACGTTGTTTCCGGTAAAGACATCTTCCACCGTTCCGCCATATTCTGAAAAAAAGTAGTCTGACATAACAATTCTCTGCACCCACTCATAATTTAAGAGGTCATGCTTAAAGACCTGAAACCATCCAACAATACTCATTGGAAGGAACATAATTTGAATGGCTTTGATAAAGGTTTGATAATCCTGTTTTTTCATAATCTGGTAGGTGTAAAAGGCAGTAAGGCAGTAGCCAAGCAGTACAAAACATCCTTCTAAATCCACGAAATTGCCAAGCCAGGAGGCTTTTGGATTTATCGAAAAAATAGAGGACAGCAGTACAAAAAAGCCATATCCGACGAGCGGGAAGAAGATTTTATAGTCTTTGGTATCTTCTTTATAGAGAGCTAAACGGAAAGCCAAAATTACGACAAGGAAAAATACAACCACCAAAAAGAAGATGCTTCGGTAATAGGTGTAGAAATCCTGCAAAATACTGTTGTCTGAGTGCCAGAGATATTCACTGTAGCCATAATCATATTCTGCCATATAAACCACAAAGGGCATGATGCAGAGAATCAGAATAATCGGCAATAGTAAATCATTAAAATGTTTCTTTTCTTTTGCTTTTTTAATTGCTTTTGTTTGTTTCATTTCGTTTCTCCAATGTAGGTATTTTATACTAGTGTAACATAGAAAAGAATAAGAAAAAAGAGTGCGCATGCACTCTTTTTTCGAGAGTTTTGATTATTATGTGCTTAATTCGCTTTAAAGGTATTTTTATTTAAAGTACCATCAAGCCATGAGCCGTATTGTGCAATAAGCATATATTTGGTTCCTTTTTTTAATTTCAGATTTTTTGTTTGGATGGTCATCTTAGCAGAGCCTTTTTTCACAGTTGCAATGGCATAGTAGCGGTGGTTATTTTTCATATTCTTTACAGTAATTGGGAAAGTGTATGTACCTGATTTTTCAACATCTGATTCCCAGCTGAGGCAATAATTACCACCAAAAATCTGATCCTCTGTCACCTTGTCTTTTAAATCTACAGTTATTTTGTTTGTATTGCCCTTTCCTGAAATGGATTTCACTTTAAAGCATTTGGATGAGCTAGTTGCAAATGGACTGTGAACACTGGAGTATTGACTGAGAGCGTTGCAGATAGCATATGCATGGGCTGCTTTTGGTGAATACATGTAATAAGTATATTTATAACTTCCGGAAACTGATTCATAAATACTGGTACGCCCGCTAGATGACCTGTAGTCGTAACTTTTATAAGCAGTTAAAATATCATATCGATTGGCTGTCGTAATCTTAGTAATATCACCAACCTGATTAAGGAATATATTTGCACATTCTTCCAAATCGGACATATCAGAGGTAACGTAAACAGGAAGCTTCTTTTTTAAATCCTTGCTGTTTATAACTTTTAATTTGAATTTAACTTCCTGACCACTATATTTTATTGTAATCGTCGTAGTACCTGTTTTTTTTGCGTTAATTTTTCCGGTTTTACTGTTAATGGAAGCAACAGAAGATTTACTGCTTTTGTAGGTGACGCCACTGAGCATGGATAAAAATCCATAATATTTGTAATTCGGATAATCGCGATAGGCGTCGACTAAATCACCGGCATAAAAGTTTTTCTCACCTTTTGCAATACAGATTTCATTAAAAGTTGAAGAAGTTACAAAACTAGATAATGTAATCTTAGAAGCTGCTTTGGTATCCTGTGGAGAAGCAAAGCATACGGTTGTAAATGCTAATAGAATACACAGGAAAATGGATAAATGTTTTTTATAATAACTCATAATGATATTCTCCTTTGAAAAATTTTGCGGACTATTTTACCTTAAAGGTATTTATGTTTACATCATCATAAAGCCACCGACCATCGAGGATCTTGTAAGTGATTCCCTTTTGAAGCTTCTGACTCTTCAATTCGATAGTTATTTTGTTAGAATTTTTTTTCACAGTTGCAATGGCATAGTGCTTACGTTTGTTTTTCATGTTCTGTACCGTAACAGGGAAGGAGTAAGTATCTGATTTCTTGATTTCTGTATCCCAACTGAACCAACTATTTGCACCAAAAATTTGGTCTTCTGTAACTTTATTTTTTAATTTCATCGTAATTTTATTTGTATTCTTTGTACCAGAAATAGATGTTACATGAAATGCAACAGATTTAGATGGTTTTGTTGCAAATGGATTGCGTGCTGCGGCATAATCTTCGATTTTTTGGACGATGCGATTTGCACGTCCGGAATCAGTTGAATAAATGTAATAAATAGATTTGGAAGAAGCACTATCATACGCGTTGGTATATCCGCTATAATGATAATAGTAATCTGCCGACTTATAGTTTTTTAGAGCAGTCAGTAATTTGTAACGATTGCCAGAGGTAATTTTAGGATTTGCTCCTGTTACTTTTAAGAATGCTTTTGCAGAATCTTCATAAGTAGAGAGATTTTGTCCTATATAAGAGTTAACTTTTTTTACATTTTTTTTCAGGGTGTCTTTGCTGACAACCTTAAGTTTGATTTTTGTAGAAACATTTTTATAGGTAATTGTAATAGTAGCAGTACCGGTCTTTTTTAGGTCTACCTTACCGGTGCTTTTGTTAATACTAGCGACCTTGGAGTCACTACTCTTGTAGGTGACGCCGCTATTTTCAGAAACATATCCACAATACTTGTTATAACCATTGTTATAACGGTAGATATAAATGTAATCTCCAATGTAGAAGTTTGTAGCCCCTTTGGCAACTTGAACCTCTTTTGTATTGTAGGTGCCAAGACCACTAAAAGAAATGTTTGTAGCAGCTTTTGTTTCCTGTGGTGCAGCAAAGCATACGGTTGTAAATGCTAACAGCATACACAGAAAAAGTGATAAACGTTTTTTGAAATAATTCATAGACAAATCCTCCTAAAATAAATTTATGTACTAGTTCAATAGTACCACCTGCAAATAGGGTAGTCAACTTGTATACAAATGGTGGGCAATATAGGGAATCATACTTTTGTCAAAGGTGTATAAATTTAATTCATATATTTTTATTTTATAAAATAAATTTAGATATCTAAAGATAGGATATTTATAAATGCAAATACATATGTTATACTATACATATTTAGAAAGAGAGGTATAGGAAATGATTTCATATAAAAAATTATTTTTAATGATGGAAGAAAGAGAAATAACCAAGGAAAAATTAAAAAATGAGATTGGAATATCTTCTGCTACTATGGCGAAACTTTCTAAAAATGAAGAAGTGGCGATGTCAACAATTCAAAGCTTATGCGATTTCTTTGATTGTCAACCAGGTGCAATTTTATCCTATGAAAAGGAAATAGATGAAAATTCAATACTTTTTCGACTTAGAGAAGAAAAGGATATGAAATTAAAAGGCGGATTGTATCATCAAACACAAGTTAGACTGGCATATAATTCAAACCATATGGAGGGCAGCAGATTAACAGAAGACCAGACGAGAAGTATTTATGAAACACAAACAATCAGTGTTACAGAAGGGCATGAGAAAATTGATGATATTATTGAGACAGTAAATCATTTCAGGTGCTTTGATTATATTCTGTCAGTAGCAGATAAAGAATTATCAGAAGATATTATGAAACAGATTCATTTGTTATTGAAAAGTGGAACAACAGATAGTCAGAAAGAATGGTTTGCTGTTGGTGATTATAAGAAACGTCCAAATATGATTGGGAATATGGTTGAGACAACCCATCCTTCCAAGGTTGCATCAGAAATGAAGCAGCTATTAAAAAGTTATAGAGAAAATAGTAATATAACATTTGAAGATATTATTGATTTTCATTACAAATTTGAAAAGATACATCCATTTCAGGATGGAAATGGTCGTGTTGGAAGATTGATTATGTTTAAGGAATGTTTGAAATACAATATTTTGCCATTTATTATTGAAGATACATTCAAAGATTATTATCGAAGAGGTTTGCAGGAATATACAACAGAGAAAGGTTATTTAACAGAAACCTGTAGAGCGTCGCAGGATACTTATAAAAAGTTATTGGAGTATTTTGAATATATTTAAAGTAGCAAAGCATTCGGAGAATAAATATCCGGATGCTTTTGTTAAAAATGTATAATTTTTAAATAATTGCAGAAATATTTTTGCCAGTCCAAAAGGTTGAAAAAAGTCGGCTGATATGATAAACTCTATACAATTTAGGGATAAGCAGACAGGAATACTCTGCAAATCTGAGAAACTCGTACAGCGTGTTTCTTATAAGTATATATAGAAGTGTAGCCAATGGAGGCAAAGTCCGGCTACCGGTGCAGGAAAAACGGAAACGTTTTTTTTTTTGGAAAAAAAGAAAGACAGAGGTTGAAAGAAATACATTTCTTTCAACCCAGAATTTGTGTAAAGCACAAATTTCCACTATTTTAATAGCCGCTAAAGTGGCAGAATGAGAGGGAAGAATGAAAGCTTTTTTAATACTCGAAGACGGGAATGTATTTACAGGAACAAGCATTGGTTCAACAAGAGAAGTTATTAGTGAAATCGTATTTAATACGTCTATGACAGGATATTTAGAGGTTTTAACAGACCCTTCCTATGCAGGACAGGCAGTTGTTATGACATATCCGTTAATTGGTAATTACGGAATCACACCAGATATGGAATCTGCAAAGCCTTGGCCAGATGGCTACATTGTAAGAGAATTATCCAGAATGCCAAGCAACTTCCGTTGTGAGGGAACAATTCAGGATTTCCTTACCAAACATGACATTCCGGGAATTGCCGGAATTGACACTCGTGCGCTTACAAAGATTCTTCGTGAGAAGGGTACGATGAATGGTATGATTACCACCAATGAGAATTATAATATTGAAGAAATTATTCCCCAGCTGAAAGCATATACCACAGGAAATGTCGTAGACAAAGTAACCTGTGAAGAAAAGAGAGTATTATCCGGCAGCGGAAAGAAAGTAGCATTACTTGATTTCGGTGCGAAAAACAATATTGCCCAGTCATTAAATAAAAGAGGCTGTGAAGTGACCATTTATCCGGCGCACACTACAGCAGAAGAAATCTTAAGTACAAATCCGGACGGCATCATGTTAAGCAATGGCCCTGGAGACCCAAAGGAATGTACAGAGATTATTAAAGAGATTAAAAAGCTTTATGAGTCCGATACACCAATTTTTGCAATCTGTTTAGGTCATCAGCTGATGGCATTAGCAACAGGTGCGGATACCCACAAAATGAAATATGGCCACCGCGGTGGCAATCATCCGGTAAAAGATTTACAGACCGGACGTGTTTATATTTCCTCACAGAATCATGGATATGTGGTTGATACAGACAAGCTTGACCCTGCAATCGCAAAACCAGCATTTGTCAATGTAAATGATGGTACAAACGAAGGATTAGAATATGTAGGAAAAAATATTTTCACTGTACAGTTCCATCCGGAAGCATGTCCAGGCCCACAGGATTCCAGCTATTTATTTGACCGTTTTATCGAAATGATGGACAGAAAATAAGAGAACGAGATTGCATGATTTTGAGAAATATGGAGGAGATAGAAAATGCCTAGAAATAAAGAGATTAAAAAAGTACTTGTAATTGGTTCAGGTCCTATTGTCATCGGACAGGCCGCTGAATTTGACTACGCAGGAACTCAGGCGTGCCGTTCCTTAAAGGAAGAGGGCGTTGAAGTAGTATTGGTAAACTCCAACCCTGCAACCATTATGACAGATAAAGAAATTGCAGACCAGGTATACATTGAGCCATTAACAGTTGATGTATTAGAGCAGATTATTGCAAAGGAAAAACCAGACAGCGTACTTCCAACCTTAGGTGGTCAGGCAGGTCTTAACCTTGGTATGGAATTAGAGGAAAAAGGAATCCTTGCAAAATACGGCGTAAAACTGATTGGTACAACTGCTGAGACAATTTTTAAAGCAGAAGACCGTCAGGCATTCAAAGATACAATGGAAAAAATCGGAGAGCCATGTGCGGCTTCTCTCGTTGTAAATAACGTACAGGATGGTATTAAATTTACAAATACTATCGGCTATCCTGTTGTACTCCGTCCAGCTTTCACATTAGGAGGAAGCGGCGGTGGTATCGCTCATAATGAAACAGAGTTAGTAGAAATTTTAACAAACGGACTTCGTTTAAGTCGTGTTGGCGAAGTACTGGTAGAGCGTTGCATCGCAGGCTGGAAAGAAATTGAATACGAAGTAATGCGTGATGCAAACGGCAACTGCATTACCGTATGTAATATGGAAAATATTGACCCGGTTGGTGTTCATACCGGTGACTCCATCGTAGTTGCACCTTCCCAGACATTAGGTGATAAAGAGTATCAGATGCTTCGTACCTCTGCACTCAATATTATTTCTGAGTTAAATATTACAGGTGGATGTAACGTACAGTATGCACTTCATCCAACAAGCTTTGAATATTGTGTTATCGAAGTAAACCCTCGTGTATCCCGTTCTTCTGCATTAGCTTCCAAAGCAACTGGTTATCCAATTGCAAAGGTTGCTGCCAAAATTGCATTAGGATACACCTTAGATGAAATCAAAAATGCAATTACAGGAAAAACCTACGCAAGCTTTGAGCCAATGTTAGACTACTGCGTAGTAAAAATTCCAAGACTTCCATTTGATAAATTCATCACAGCAAAGAGAACCTTAACTACACAGATGAAAGCAACCGGAGAGGTTATGAGTATCTGCAATAACTTCGAAGGTGCATTAATGAAAGCAATCCGCTCCTTAGAGCAGCATGTAGACAGCTTAATGTCTTATGACTTTACAGCCTTAAGCTTAGAAGAACTCGAAGAACAGCTCCAGATTGTAGATGACCGTAGAATCTGGGTAATCGCAGAAGCACTCCGCCGCGGCATGAGCTATGACAGAATTCATGAGATTACCATGATTGACCACTGGTTTATTGATAAATTAGCAATTATCGTTGAGATGGAAGAGGCATTAAAGAACGAGCCTCTGACCGTAGAATTATTAAAAGAAGCAAAACGCATCGAATTCCCGGACAATGTCATTGCACAGCTTACTGGCAAAACAGAAAAAGAAATCCACGATATGCGTTACGAGAACGGCATTGTTGCAGCATATAAGATGGTTGATACCTGTGCAGCAGAGTTTGAAGCAACCACACCATATTACTATTCCGTATTTGGCAGCGAGAACGAAGCAGCAGAGACACATCCAAACAAAAAAGTATTAGTACTTGGTTCTGGTCCAATCCGTATCGGACAGGGTATCGAATTTGACTACTGTTCTGTACACAGCACCTGGGCATTTGCAAAAGAAGGTTGGGAAACAGTTATTGTAAATAACAACCCGGAAACAGTGTCTACTGACTTTGACATTGCAGATAAGCTTTATTTTGAGCCATTAACACCAGAAGATGTAGAAGCAATCGTTCGTTTAGAGAAACCAGACGGAGCGGTGGTTCAGTTTGGTGGACAGACAGCAATTAAATTAACAGAAAGCCTTATGAAAATGGGCGTTAAGATTCTTGGAACAAAAGCAGAAGATGTTGATGCTGCAGAAGACCGAGAATTATTCGATAAAATCTTAGAGGAAACACAGATTCCAAGAGCAGCAGGCGGAACTGTTTTCACAGCAGAAGAAGCAAAAGAGGTTGCACATCGTTTAGGTTATCCGGTACTTGTTCGTCCTTCTTATGTATTAGGTGGACAGGGTATGAAGATTGCCTTTAATGATGAAGAGATTGAAGAATTTATCGGAATCATCAACCGTATTGCACAGGACCATCCAATTCTTGTAGATAAATATTTACAGGGAAAAGAAATCGAAGTAGATGCGGTATGCGATGGAACAGATATTTTAATTCCTGGTATTATGGAGCATATTGAGCGTACTGGTGTACATTCAGGTGATAGTATTTCCGTATATCCTGCACCAACCATTAGTGAAGAAGTGAAAGAGATGATTGTGGAATACACCAAACGTCTTGCCAAAGCTTTACACGTTGTAGGTTTAATTAACATCCAGTTTATCGTTATGGATGAGCAGGTATATGTTATCGAAGTAAATCCACGTTCTTCAAGAACCGTACCATATATCAGTAAGGTAACAGGTATTCCAATCGTAGACCTTGCAACAAAAGTTATCATTGGTGATACGATTCGCGGCATGGGATATGAACCGGGACTTGCTCCAACAGCAGATTATATTGCAATCAAGATGCCTGTATTCTCCTTTGAAAAACTTCGTGGTGCTGAGATTTCTTTAGGACCGGAAATGAAGTCTACAGGTGAGTGTCTTGGTATTGCAACCACTTTTAACGAAGCATTGTACAAAGCCTTCTTAGGCGCAGGCGTACAGCTTCCAAAACATAAACAGATGATTATGACTGTTAAGGATGCAGATAAGCCGGAAGCAGTAGGCGTTGCAAAACGTTTTGAAGCACTTGGCTATAAGATTTATGCAACAAGAAGTACTGCAAAGTATTTACAGGAGCATGGTGTGAATGCACTCCGCGTCAATAAGATTACGCAGGAATCACCAAACGTTATGGACTTAATTTTAGGACATAAAATTGACCTTGTCATTGATACACCAACACAGGGAAATGGTGATAAGACACGTGATGGTTTCTTAATCCGTCGTAATGCAATTGAAACAGGTGTGTACTGTATCACAGCTATGGATACTGCAAATGCACTTGCAAGAAGCTTAGAAACAGCAACAAAAGAATTGACTCCAATTGATATTGCAAAAGTAAAAAATATTTAATTAAAAAGAAAATGCACAAGTCTGATATATGGCTTGTGCATTTTTTATGGCAAAAATGATTGCAGTTCGGAAAAATTTATAAGAGTGCACGTTTGTTCTGAAAAATCGGATGTTATTTTTATGTTTTTTTCTCTTTTTTTCGCAAAGATATTGTACAAAAGTACCAAACGGTGGTATAATAGGAAAAAGGTAACAAAATTTGGAGAAGAATAGCATGAGGTCGTTCGGATACCTCGCGTTATATGCAAAGGAGAAATGAAAATGCAATTAGTGTACACCAATGAATTATGTATCGGATGTAACAAATGTATTCGCTCGTGCAGCTGCATCGGAGCTAATATTTCAACAGTAGTGAATGGAAAAGACCGCATTGATGTAGATGAAACTAAATGTATTGCATGCGGAGCTTGTTTGGATGCCTGTGAGCATGGCGCAAGAGAATATAATGATGATACAGAGAGATTCTTTGCGGATTTGAAGAGAGGCGAAAAGATTTCCATTCTGATAGCACCGGCATTTTTAGCAAATTATCCTAGAGAATATGAGTCTGTATTGGGTGGATTAAAATCACTCGGTGTAAACCGTATGATAAGTGTTTCCTTTGGCGCAGATATTACAACATGGGGATACTTGAATTATGTACAGCAGAACAATTTTGTAGGTGGAATTTCACAGCCATGTCCGGCAATTGTTGGATATATTGAGCGTTATGCACCGGAATTACTTCCAAAGCTCTTCCCAGTGCAAAGCCCTATGATGTGTGCGGCAATCTATGCAAAGAAACAGATGGGAATTACGGATAAACTGGCGTTTATCAGCCCATGTATTGCAAAGAAAAATGAAATTGATGACCCGAACAATAAGGGCTATATTACTTACAACGTAACCTTTGACCACTTGATGAAATATGTGAAAAAGAACCATATTTCCGGCAATCTCTGTAAGGATGAGATTGAATACGGACTTGGCTCTGTTTATCCAATGCCGGGCGGTTTAAAGGAGAATGTTTACTGGTTCTTAGGAGAAGATGTATACATTCGTCAGGTAGAAGGCGAGAAGCATGTATATCATTACTTACAGAAGAATAAGAATGATATTGCAGCAGGCAAGACACAGTTTTTATTCTTAGATGCATTAAACTGTGGCGAGGGATGTCTTTACGGAACAGCAGTAGAGCCTGAGAAAGCAGAAACAGACGATGCCTTCTATAACATTCAGAAGATTAAAGAAGCAAGCACAAAACATGGTGGAGCAGGTACATGGTCAAGAAAACTGACACCTGCACAGCGTTTAAAGAAGTTAAATAAGCAGTTTGCAGGCTTGAACCTCAACGACTACTTAAGAAAATATACAGACCGCTCGAAAGAATGTCAGTATCAGATACCTAACAGAGATGAGCTGAACCAGATGTATCAGGAATTAAACAAGACGACAGAAGAAGCTAAGAAAATCAATTGTGGCTGTTGCGGATATGAGACCTGTTACGACATGGCTTGTGCAATGTACAATGGCTTCAGCCGCAAAGAGAATTGTATTCATTTCATCAAGAGTGAGATCGAAGAAGAAAAGAACCATGCACTTGAACTTGCAGAAGAAGTAAGAGAAGAGAATGAAGCAATTCAGGCACAGAAAGAGAAGACCAAAGTTATCATTGGCGAAGTAAATGATTTGTTTGAAAACCTCTATCAGTCTGTAGATGATATGGCAGATGGTAATGAAAGCAATGCAAATGAAAGTACTTCCATTTCTTCTGAGGTACAGAATGTTATTGAATTCTGTGAGAAGTTAAATGAATCCATGCATCAGATTGAGTTATTAATGGATGAGCTGGAAACAAACAATAACGAAGTCGTATCCATCGCGTCCCAGACCAACCTGCTTGCATTGAATGCAAGTATCGAAGCTGCCCGCGCAGGAGAGGCAGGACGAGGCTTTGCAGTAGTTGCTGACCAGATTAATGTTTTGGCAACCGGCTCTAAGGACACAGCTTCTAAGAGTAATGACAACCAGACAAAGATTTTAGCATCCATTCGAGAGATTCTGAAAGAAACAACAGACTTGATGAACATTGTTGCAAATGTAAACGACAGAACACAGAATCTTGCAGCAGCAACAGAGCAGATTGCAGCATCTTCCGATGTAATCCGCCAGACTGCAAATAACGTAAAAGAGAAGTTAGAAGATTTAGCATCAGATTAATAAGTTATGATAAGCAAGCAAAAAAGCGTATCAGGAAATGAGTTTCCTGATACGCTTTTTTATGGTTTATATAATAAAGGGAAAGAGAAATTTACTTTTGGGGAAAAGTAAATAAGGAGATTAAACATAAGGGATATAGTCAAGTCCGAACATTGCAGCAACACCTGCTCCAATAACTTCACCATTTTTTGCAAAATATTCTTTGATAGCTTTTAACATAATAAGTTCCTCCTTTTATATATGATTTGGTTTTTCTTGATTTCGGTTTTCGTTCATGTCAAATGACATGTATTATAGTATCGTAAATTTGCCTTTGGTTTTAGATATAATATTAACAAAAACTTGGGCGATATTGACATTGTAAATTGAATCTAAAGAAAGTATAAACTATAATAAAAGAGAATTTATAAAATGGTAATAATTGGTTAAAGATGTTTAGAAAGGGTAAAAAAATATGCAGATATACGAGAATACCTACGAAAATGTAGCATTGCAGCCGGAATATGGTTTTGAAATCCGGTTTGTTACAATGAATCATAACTCGCCGTTTCACTGGCATAGAGAATTGGAGATTCTTTACATTTTAAATGGACATGCTACGGTCAATATGGACGGAGAAAAATTCGAATTGAATCCACAGGATGCAATTGTGATTGACTTTTCAAAGGTGCATGAGGTCGTGTATCAGCTCCCGCAGACGATGGGCATCTGTATTCATATTTCGAGAAGATTGATGCATCGTGCCTTAGAGCACCCGGAGTTGGTAAGCATCCAGTGTGCAGAAAAACATCTGGCAAAGGAGCAGCAGGATGCCTACCGAGAAATCTGCGAAGCTTTAAAGAAATTGACGGTTCTTTATGTAAACCAGGAAACAACCTATAAACTGCGCAGTACCGCATTAATTTTTGAGATTATGGCATGTTTGATAGAGAAATTTACTGCAACGGTAACACGTTCTGTATCAGAGACAAAGTCGGGAAACATGGGAAGGCTTGAACAGATATGTGATTATGTCGAGCATCACTATAAAGAGGAAATTGCCTTACAGGATGCGGCGGATGAGCTTGGATTAAATCGGGAATATTTCTGCCGTTTTTTCAAACAGAATATTGGAGTTTCTTTTATTAAATATGTGAATCAGGTAAGAATCAATCATATTTATCAGGAGATTCTTCATACGGATGATAGTATTCAGGAAATCACAGAGCGTCATGGCTTCTACAATCAGAAGCTTTTTTATCGGATGTTTAAGGAGCGGTATGACTGTACCCCGCGTGAGGCAAGGAACATGGCACGAAATAATCCGTATATGTAAAAAATGTGAGTTGCTGCAGAAATATTTCAAAATGCAGCAACTCATTTTTATAAAAAAAGCATTGACATGACCGTAGATATACTGTATATATAGATATATACAGATGATATACACAGACAGAAGAAAGGTACGGTTTACAATATGGAGACAAAAACATCCCAAAATGCAGTTGAAGTTTTGGAAATGACAAAGTATCTCGGTGGTTTTTATTTGGAAGAAATGACGTTTACGCTGCCAAAGGGCTATATTATGGGATTGATTGGACCGAATGGCTCTGGTAAGACGACCCTGATTCATCTACTTTTAGGGCTTTATCAGCCAACAAAGGGAGCGGTGGCAATCGAAGGAAAATCCCACTTAACAGAGGAAAAGATGATTCGCGAGGAAATCGGAACGGTTTTACAGGAGCGGTTGTTCGAAGATTACCGGACTCTGCAGGAGAATGCAGACTATTATGGAAAATATTATAAAAATTATGATGCAAAGCTCTTAAGAGATTATCTGAAACGTTTTGAATTAGAGCCAGAGCGTAAATACAAGGGAATGTCAAAGGGCGAGGAATTAAAATTTCAGTTTGCGTTCGCATTAGCCCACAAACCGAAGCTTTTGATATTAGATGAACCAACAGGCAATTTTGATATGGAATTTCGCGAGGAGTTTCTTACTATTTTAAAAGAGTTTATTGCGGATGGTGAGCATAGTGTGATTCTTGCTACACATCTGACTGAGGATTTAGACCGAATCGCAGATTACATTACATATCTGGAAAATGGAAAAATGCTTTTTTCGCTAGACATTGAGGAAATGAAAGAACGCTATCGCATGGTATCAGGAGATGCATACAAGTTAAAGCTGCTTCCAGAAGAAAGCGTGATTCATATGGAGGCGGGAGAATACGGCTCAAAAGCGTTGATTCGCCACAGAAGACGTTATACCTACGAAGGCTTGCAGGTGAATTATCCAACAATTGAGGAATTGATGTATTACATTACAAAGCGAAAAGGCGAATGGAATTACGATTAGGGGGAGAAAAGAAAATGTTAAAAAAAGTGATTTACGATTATTTTGGATGCTTAAAATGGGGCAATATTAAAAAGACACATAATAATTTTAACGCGTGGTGGATGTATTTTTATATGCTGACCCTCTTTCCTATTGTGATGGACGTAGAGGACGGCGTTGGGTACGGAGTGTACTATTGTGTTGTTATACCGGTTCTTTTTGCGATTTTGACCTTGTCGGTTGTTCCGATGAAGCTGCCAAAACAGATGTTTTTGTGTCCGATGGAGAAAAAGGAACGCAGGAAATATGTTCATGAATTATTTGCAGTTCGTCTGGTTGTGCCGTTTATACTTGGGATTGCAGGAAGCGCAGTTGTATTCGTGATAAGAAGAAGCCATATTTTATTGATGGGCTTGGAAGTTTTGGCATTGATTTCGATAATGACCTGCTGCTCGGTTACAACCTGGGAAGGAAGCGTTTGGAGCAGAGAAGAAAACGGCAGGGTAAAACGAATCAAAGATGAACGCTTAAAAGGGCTTTATATGATAAATGTTTTTGGAATGATTATTTCAATGGTTGTATTTTTCGTAAGTATTGTGATAATAGATGATGCGCTTACCATGGGATTTGGAATTTATGCCGGTGTGGTATCAGTAATAATGATTATTTTAGATATCTTAGTAATGCGTTATTATCCGGTAATTGTGGAATTTGCAGTTGATTATGAAAAAACAATGAAACTGGAAGTAAGCCAGCCGAAGCGTTAAAATATCAGACACTAGAAGAGTTTGTTTAAAATAGAAAAGCGAGGAAGTATATGAAGATAATCATACAACCGCAGGGCACACTTGCGATTTACGAGCAGATAGTAAATCAGTTAAAAAATGCAATTGTGACGAATGAATTGAAAACAGGAGAAGCACTGCCTTCCATCCGCGCATTAGCAGGAGAGTTACAGGTAAGTGTGATTACTACAAAACGTGCCTATGAGGAGCTGGAAAAGGAAGGCTTGATTCGCTCCGTTGCCGGAAAAGGTTTTTATGTTTGTGAGTATAACACTGATTATTTGAGGGAGAAACAGCTGATGATGATAGAAGAACGATTAGCGGAATTAATTATCGGAGCAAAAAGTGCAGGGCTTACCTGCGAGGAATTTGTAGAAATGGCAGAAACTATGTACAACACAGAAAAGGAGTAGAGGAATGCTGCTGGAATTTGAACACGTGACCGGAACTTCGAAGAAGTTTCAATTAGAAGATGTTAGTTTTGCCCTTCCTGCAGGCTATATTATGGGACTTGCCGGAAAAAATGGTGCAGGAAAGACGACACTGATTGATTACATAATGAATCCAACGAAACGATATACAGGAACAATCAGGCTTGCGGGGGAAGATATTCATAACAATCACGCTGACATTAACAATAAAATCGGTTTTGTTTCCGAGGAAAATCAGTTTCTAAAAGAACGCTCCGCTGCACAGAATGCTGAAATATTAAGTGTTTTTTATAAAAATTGGGATATGGATTTGTTTCATAGCGCAATGCAGAAAATGAACCTTTCTACAACCAAGGTTGTTGGGAAAATGTCGAGGGGAGAGCTGATGAAATTCCAGATGGCTTTTGCAATGGCGCATAAACCAGCGCTCTATCTGCTTGATGAAGTGACTGTTGGTATGGACCCGGTGTTTCGTATTGACTTTTTTAAGATATTGCACGAAGTGATTGAGACGGAAGAAGCATCGGTTTTAATGACCAGCCATATTCGCGATGAGATAACGAAAAAGATGGATTATGCAGGCGTATTAGAGAAAGGAAAGCTGATTTCCTTCGGAGAAAGCATCGAACTGTTTACTTAATGAAAAAGATGGAGTGGGAAAGCATGAAAGAAAAAATAGAACTGCCGGACAAAGGAAAAAGACAGGCAGAGAAAGACATAGTAAGAAAATTTTATAAAGATTTTTTTACATGGAAAGCAGACAATGTAGGTATGTGGGTGGCAGCAGGACTTGTGGAGTTTGTATATGTGTGTTTGCTGATAATACCCTTTGAAGAGATGAAAGGAGATAAGACAGTAATCGCAATTATGCTTTTGCTTGGAGCAGCTGCTTCGTATATGTATCTGGTGCCGTATTTTACTTTTACAGAAGAGGGAAAACGGTGCAGAATTTATCAGAAAATAAAATATCTGCCAGTAGATAAATGCATCATACAGCAGGTACGGGTGGAACAGCTTTTGAAATTTGTGTTAAAGCTTTTTCCGATTATTGCAGTGTTGCAGCTTGGAATGTCTCTTATTGTGGAGCATCGGCTTAGTGGCTGGAATATTGCATATGTGTTGTGGTTTGGATTGCTATGGCCGTTTATCATAAATCTGCCAACGGCATGGTTCGAAAAAGCGTAATAGTACATGGAGAAGTCAGACGAGAAAACTAGAGCAAGGGAGGCATAAGTATGGTGGCGTTAGTATTATTGGCGTTTTTTGAATTAGGTATGATGCTTGGATGGTGTTTTGTATAAGTTATGAGAAACACGTTTTGGTATCGCCTGACGTGAGTAATTTTTATGGTATAAAAGAGAATCCGGGCGTGAAAAATCTTCGAATGAAGTGGAAGATTTTTCACGCCCGGAAGTTTGTTAGAGTATATGTGTTAAAGTCTGTTCTTCTTCCTGCTGTCTGCGTTTTTCTGCCATACGCATTTTCTTTTCGCGGAAACGGGCAACAGTCTGTTTGATTAAGTCATCAGCTACAAACTGTTTTAATGTCTCTGCATCAATATGGATACGATTATCCATTGTCTTCATAATATCCTGAATCTTAAACTTCTTCTGAACATCCGGGTCACTTAAATCATACAGCTGATTGTCCTTGAAGGATAAAATCATTGGATATAAGAAGTTGTCTGGATTCTCCTGTACAACCAGTGCTTTTGAACCGTCGGAAAGGTCGATACATGCTCCGTTTGGCAGAATGTGAATGCTGATGGAAAGTGCATTTACCACTCTGGAATTGTAAATGGAGGTATTGCTGCGCAGATATTTCATTGCGGCAAGCTCGGAAACCGGAGGCTTGTTAATGTTCATTGCTGTCATACGGTCAAATTTATCGGCAACCTTTAAAATGTCAGCAAACAATTTTAATGCAGGTGCGGTATCCTCAGAAACATTGCGGTTTCTTGAGAAAATCATCAGACGAATCACATCTAAGGTCAGCGTTGATAAATCAGAAGCCTCAAGAAGCGGCTCCATTGCATGAAAACCTTTTTCTAAATTCAGCTGAATTAATTCTTCGTCACCATCTGCTAAGTCCTCGCCTTTTTCTAAAATGGAATGAGGAACATAAAGGTATCCGAAATCATATAAAAGAGCGGCACTGATTAAGGAAACAGCCTGCTCCTGATTCAGACGGAGTGTGTTCGAAATCATTGCGGTGAGAATCGCAACACTGATAGCATGTTTATAAACAAAATCAACGGAACTTCGCAGAGTCTGTGTAAAATGCAGCTTATGGTCTAATGTGCCATAGTGTATGTAAATATTTTCTGCAAGCTCCCGGACACTTGTGATACTTTTGGCTTTCTGAAGCCTGTCCATATCGTCTTTTAACTTGAACATATAAATGGTCTGGAACTGTTCGAATTCAAGTTCTTCCTTAGTAATAGGAGGAACAGGTTCTGCAGGTTCAAGAATAAAAAGACCAATAAGACCGAAGTTTTCCACACTAGTAATACCCTGTAAGGTAAGCTTCGTATTACGTTCATAAAGAAGAACGCCCATCTTGTTGTAGATTGGTTTTGCTAAGCGCATGCCAGGTTTTAAATCATTCGTTTTTACAAATTGCATAACAATAACCTTACCTTTCCGTAGTCTATATACTATCAATCAAAAAACTGTATCATATATACCAAATAATAGCATATTGAAAGGTTGAAAACAATCTGATATTATGAAAAAAGTAATGAAAATAACAATAAATTGAAGTAAAATTGTTAAAAGTTGACAAACATTGTGAGAGGGATTTATGAAACGTTTCCAGATAAAGAAAATAATAGCTGCGCTGCTTTTGCTGTGCTGTCTTTCTGTGACGACAGCTTATGCGGATGTTACGCAGGAGGATATCGATAATGCAAAAGAAGAAATCGATAATCTGCAGGAGCAGAAGGATGAAGTAGAAGATGCAATTGATGACATTAAAGATAAGAAAAGTGAATATGAAAATGAATTGAAAAGTTTAAACGGGCAGATGACAGACCTTACTGCCTCCATGAATGAATTAGAAGCACAGATTGCGGACAAGCAGGCTGAAATTGCAGAAGCGGAGGAACGCCTTGCAGAAGCGGAGGAAAAGTCAGACAAGCAGTATGAAGATATGAAGCTTCGTATTCAGTTTATGTATGAAAATGGAAATGATTCTATGGTAGAAATGCTGTTTACATCGGATTCTATCAGTGAGTTCCTGAACAGAACGGAGTACATTTCAAGCATTAATAAGTATGACAGAAATATGCTTGAAGAATTTGCCGCGCTGCAGGAGCAGATAAAAGAAGAAAAAGCAGCATTAGAGGTGGAAGAAAAAGAGCTTCTTGCTATGTCGGATGAGATGAAGGAGAAACAGAAACAGGTAAACAGTCTGATAAATACGGCGCAGGCAAATATTACGCAGGCATCAGACGCGCTTGCAGATGCGAAGTCTGATGTGGCAGAGATTGAAGAAAAAATCAAAAAAATGGAGGCCTATGAGCAGGAATTAGAAATCCAGAAAGCAAAAGAAGACGCGGCGCGTTTAGCTGCGATTAAAGCGCAGGAGGAGGAAGATACTTCCGGCGTTGTTTATGTTGCGCAGGAAAGTGACCAGTATCTGCTTGGCGCAATTATCCAGTGTGAGGCAGAAGGCGAGCCTTATGAGGGCAAGCTTGCCGTCGGAAGCGTTATTATGAACCGCGTAAAAAGCTCTTATTTTCCAAATACAGTCTCTGGTGTTATTTATCAGAGTGGGCAGTTCTCGCCGGTAGCAAGTGGGCGTTTTGCCTATCGTTTAGAGGCAGGAGTGAATGAAACCTGCATGAAAGCTGCCAAAGAAGTGCTTGATGGAAAAATCACAACCAAGTGCCTGTTTTTCTGTAGAAATAACGGGCTTATTGAAGGAACAGTCATTGGCAATCATGTCTTTTATTAAAATTTTTTCGGGAATCGCGCAGACAGTAATGAGAAAAATTTGATAATAAACAGCGAAAAAAAGCAAAAGCGGCAGATATGGGCAGAAGATTAAAGTTTGCACCGCCGAAAAAACAATAAAGTTATTGCAATTAAATACAAAATATGGTAGCATTAAAAAGTATCTAAAAGCTTGAAAAATGGCTGATGACATAGGTTTTTTCAGAACATTGAAAAGAAAAATAGATTTAACTGAAAGGTTCAAATTTATTTTTTTTGTAGAAAGATTGTTAAAAAATTAACGGCATTTTTCGGCAATTTTTAATTGAGAAGGAGACGAGAACATGGCACAGAAAGTAGTTTTAGCAGGCGCATGCCGTACTGCAATCGGTAGAATGGGTGGAGCATTAAGCAACGTTCCAGCAGCAGACTTAGGAGCAATCGTTATTAAAGAAGCATTAAACAGAGCAGGCGTTAAACCAGAAATGGTTGACGAAGTATTAATGGGTTGCGTAATCCAGGCAGCACAGGGACAGAACGTTGCACGTCAGGCATCTATCAAAGCTGGTTTACCAATCGAAGTACCAGCAGTTACATTAAATGTTGTTTGTGGTTCAGGATTAAAATGCGTTAATGAAGCAGCAACACAGATTTTAGCAGGACAGGCTGACATCGTTGTTGCAGGTGGTATGGAAAATATGTCACTTGCTCCATATGCTATGACAAAAGCTCGTTTTGGATATCGTATGAACAATGCAACAATCATCGATACAATGGTAAACGATGCATTAACAGATGCATTCAATCACTACCACATGATGATTACAGCAGAGAACGTATGTGATAAATATGGCATTACTCGTGAAGAGTTAGATGCATTTGCAGCAGACAGCCAGCAGAAATGTGAAAAAGCTATGGCTGAAGGCAAATTCAACGATGAAATCGTTCCAGTACCAGTAAAAGTTAAGAAAGAAATCGTAGACTTCGTAAAAGACGAAGGACCACGTGCTGGTGTAACAGCTGAAAGCCTTGGCGCATTAAAATGCTGTTCAGGAAAAGAAGGCGGACTTATCACAGCTGGTAACGCTTCTGGTATCAACGATGGTGCAGCTGCAATCGTTGTTATGAGCGAAGAAAAAGCAAAAGAGCTTGGTGTTACACCAATGGCTACATGGGTAGCAGGTGCACTTGGCGGTGTAGAACCAGAAATCATGGGTGTTGGACCTGTAGCTTCTACAAGAAAAGTATTAGACAGAACAGGCTTAACAATTGATGATATCGACTTAATCGAAGCAAACGAAGCTTTCGCTGCTCAGTCTATCGCTGTAGCAAGAGACTTAAACTTCGATATGTCTAAAGTTAATGTAAACGGTGGTGCAATCGCACTTGGACATCCAGTAGGAGCATCAGGATGCCGTATCCTTGTTACATTATTACACGAGATGCAGAGAAGCGGAGCTAACAGAGGTCTTGCTACACTTTGTATCGGTGGTGGAATGGGCTGCTCTACAATCGTTGAGAAGTACTAATTCATTACATAATTATGTTGCTAACGCATCATCTACCCGGGCAGGTCAAAAGCCTCCCGGGATTTGTGCGGTAATCGTCTGGTAACATCAGACGATATAAATACGGAAGTTATTTCCGCAAAAATTAAAAAACAGGAGGAACAACAATGAAAGTTGGAGTAATTGGTGCAGGTACAATGGGTGCTGGTATTGCACAGGCATTTGCACAGACAGAAGGATACGAAGTATACTTATGCGATATCAACGAAGAATTCGCAGCAAATGGTAAAAATAGAATTGCAAAAGGTTTTGCAAAAAGAGTAGAAAAAGGCAAAATGGCTCAGGAAGATGCTGATAAGATTCTTGCTAAAATCACAACAGGTGTAAAAACAATCTGTACAGATGCTGATTTAGTTGTAGAAGCAGCTCTTGAAGTTATGGACATCAAGAAACAGACATTCAAAGAGTTACAGGACATCGTTCCAGCTAACTGTATTTTTGCTACAAATACATCTTCTCTTTCTATCACAGAGATTGGTGCAGGACTTGACAGACCAGTAATCGGTATGCATTTCTTCAACCCAGCTCCAGTTATGAAATTAATCGAGGTTATCAAAGGTGAGAACACACCAGATGACGTAAGAGACAGAATCGTAGAGATTTCTAAAGAAATCGGCAAAACACCAGTAGAAGTAAATGAAGCAGCTGGTTTCGTTGTAAACAGAATCTTAATCCCAATGATTAACGAAGGTGTTGGAATCGTAGCTGACGGTGTTGCAACTGTTGAAGGTGTTGACACAGCTATGAAACTTGGCGCAAATCATCCAATGGGACCATTAGAGTTAGGTGACTTAGTTGGTCTTGATATCTGCCTTGCAATCATGAACGTATTATATGATGAAACAGGTGACCCTAAATACCGTCCACATCCATTGTTAAAGAAAATGGTACGTGCTGGTAAATTAGGACGTAAGACAGGAATCGGATTCTACGATTACAGCAAATAAGCAGATTGAAAACAAAATAAAAAACCAAGAAAGAAGGAGTTAATAAATCATGGATTTCTCTTTAGATAAAAAACATGAAATGGCGAGAGCTCTTTTCAGAGATTTCGCTGAAAATGAAGTAAAACCACTGGCTCAGGAAGTTGACGAGACAGAAGAATTCCCAATGGAAACTGTAAAGAAAATGCAGAAATTAGGTTTCATGGGAATCCCAGTACCAAAGGAGTACGGCGGACAGGGATGTGACCCTCTTACATACATCATGTGTGTAGAAGAATTATCAAAAGTTTGTGGTACAACAGGTGTTATCGTATCTGCACATACATCTCTTTGTGTTGACCCTATTCTTACATATGGTACAGAAGAGCAGAAACAGAAATACGTTAGACCACTTGCTACAGGCGAGAAAATCGGTGCATTCGCATTAACAGAGCCAGGTGCTGGTACAGACGCTCAGGGTGCTCAGACAAAAGCTGTTTTAGATGGCGACGAATGGGTATTAAATGGTTCTAAATGCTTTATCACAAACGGTAAAGTAGCTGACGTTTACATTGTTATTGCAATCACAAGCGTTACAGAAGATAAGAGAGGAAGAAAGAAAAAGAACTTCTCAACATTTATCGTAGAAAAAGGAACACCAGGATTCTCCTTCGGAACAAAAGAGAAGAAAATGGGTATCCGCGGTTCATCTACATATGAATTAATTTTCGAAGACTGCAGAATTCCAAAGGAAAACTTATTAGGCGCAGAAGGAAAAGGTTTCCCAATCGCTATGCATACACTTGATGGTGGACGTATTGGTATCGCAGCTCAGGCACTTGGTATTGCAGAAGGTGCATTAGAAAGAGCAGTTGCTTATACAAAAGAAAGAAAACAGTTTGGACGTGCAATCGCAGCTCAGCAGAATACACAGTTCAAATTAGCAGATATGGCTACTAGAGTAGAAGCTGCTCAGTTACTTGTTTACAAAGCAGCAATCGCTAAAGCTACACAGAAGAACTATTCTGTAGAAGCAGCTAAAGCTAAATTATTTGCAGCAGAAACAGCAATGGCTGTTACAACAGAAGTTGTTCAGTTATTCGGTGGATACGGATACATTCGTGAATACGATGTAGAGCGTATGATGCGTGATGCTAAGATTACAGAAATCTACGAAGGAACAAGCGAAGTTCAGCGTATGGTTATTTCTGGAGCATTACTTAAGTAAGAACGTCGCTCGCGAAGTTCAGAGTATAGCTAAAAAATAAAAAAATTAAGGAGAAAAATATCGTGAAGATAGTTGTATGTATTAAACAGGTACCTGATACAAAAGGTGGCGTTAAATTTAATCCAGACGGTACATTAGACAGAGCTGCAATGCTTACAATCATGAACCCAGATGATAAAGCAGGTCTTGAAGCAGCACTTAGATTAAAAGAACAGTACGGAGCAGAAGTTACAGTTCTTACAATGGGACTTCCAAAAGCTGATGAAGTTTTACGTGAAGCTCTTGCAATGGGAGCTGACAAGGGAATCCTTGTAACAGATAGAGTTTTAGGTGGAGCTGATACATGGGCTACATCTACAACAATTGCTGGTGCAATCAGAAATCTTGAATATGATTTAATTATCACAGGCCGTCAGGCTATCGATGGTGATACAGCTCAGGTAGGACCACAGATTGCAGAGCATCTTGGACTTCCAGTAATCTCTTACGCTCAGGATATCAAAGTTGAAGGAGATTGCGTAGTAGTTCAGCGTCAGTACGAAGACAGATATCATGAATTAAAAGCAAAAATGCCTTGTCTTGTAACAGCTCTTTCTGAATTAAACGAGCCACGTTACATGACTCCAGGTGGAATCTTCGACGCATACGAGAAAGAAGTAACTGTATGGGGAAGAGCAGACCTTAAAGATGTTGATGACTCAGACCTTGGTTTAAAAGGTTCTCCAACAAAAATTGCAAAAGCTTCTGATAAAGTTCGTAAAGGTGCAGGAGAAAAAGTTGTTCTTGACACAGACGAAGCAGTTGCATACTTAATTGGTAAATTCAAAGAGAAACACATTATCTAATAAAAAGAAGGAAAAGTGGTGAATAAAATGGCATTAGAAGAATATAAGGGAGTATTTGTCTATGCTCAGCAGGTAGACAATGTATTAGATGGCGTTGCCTTCGAATTACTTGGAAAAGGTAAAGACTTAGCAAAAGATTTAAATACAGACGTAACAGCAGTATTAATCGGTTCTGACGTTAAAGGTCTTGCAGACCAGTTAGCAGAATATGGTGCTGACAGAGTTATCGTAGTAGATGACCCAGAATTAAAAGAATACAGAACAGAGCCATATGCACATGCATTAGCATCTGTAATCAACGAATTCAAACCAGACATCATGTTAGTTGGTGCTACAGCAATCGGACGTGACCTTGGCCCAACAGTTTCAGCTCGTGTTAAGACAGGTCTTACAGCTGACTGTACAGTACTTGAGATTGGTAACTTCCCAATCGCTCCAGGTCCAAACCAGAAGCCAAACCAGTTATTAATGACTCGTCCAGCTTTCGGTGGAAATACAATCGCAACAATCGCTTGCCCAGACAACCGTCCACAGATGGCAACAGTTCGTCCAGGCGTTATGCAGAAAATTGCTCCAATCGCTGGTGCAAAAGCAAATGTTGTTGAATTCAATCCAGGATTCACACCAAACAACAGATATGTTGAAATTCTTAACGTTGTTAAAGCTGTTAAGAATACAGCAAACATCATGGACGCTAAGATTTTAGTATCTGGTGGTCGTGGAGTTGGTTCTAAAGAGAACTTCAAATTATTAGAGGATTTAGCAGAAGTTATCGGTGGTACAGTAAGCTGTTCACGTGCCGTTGTAGAAAACGGATGGTTACCAGTAGATTTACAGGTAGGACAGACAGGTAAAACAGTTCGTCCACAGATTTACTTTGCAATCGGTATTTCTGGAGCAATCCAGCATACAGCAGGTATGGAAGATTCAGACCTCATCATCGCTATCAACAAAGATGAAGATGCTCCAATCTTCGATGTTGCTGACTATGGTTTAGTTGGAGATTTAAACAAAATCGTTCCAGCTTTAACAGCTGCTTTAAAAGCTGAAATGGGTAACTAAGATTTCAGAATTACATAAGCATAAAGAACGCATTCGGTCATTTGACCGGATGCGTTTTTTTCGTTGCAGAAAGAAGCTAACTTTCTTGAAATCCGAACGCAATTTTGTTAAAATGAGCATAGAGATTATTTTTTAGGGAAATTTCGAAAATAGATAGGGAAGTTAAGTTTGGGGAATTTTTGCTTATGAAAAAGATAGCATTGATTATGGATAGCTGGAAACGCTTTTTCTCATATGCGTGGCCGGCGGGGATATTACAGCGAATGAAAGAAAAAGAGGAGGATATCAGCCTCTACATTTTCAATAGCTCGGGGAATTGGAGCTATGACGCTGAATATAATGTGGGAGAGTATAATATTTTTCACCTGCCAGATTTAAATGATTTTGACGGAATAATTTTGGATTTGAATAATATAAGAATGGCTGGTGTGCGCGAATATATTATTGATTCTGTGAAAAAAAGCGGAAAGCCGGCAATTTCACTTGCCAATGAGATTGAAGACTTTTATTATGTAGGAATTAATAATTATACTGCCATTCAGAATATTATCGAGCATTTATATCATAAACATGAGGCACGAAAATTCTGGTTTATCATGGGACCGGAAGATAATTACGAAAATAGCGTACGTGCTCAGGCATTGAAAGACTTTTTAAAAGAACACAAGATACCTTATAACGAGGATGATTTTTATTATGAAAATTACGAATATATCTGTGGTGTGAATGGATTTAAAATGCTTATGGGAGCACATAAGCAGCTTCCAGATGCAATTGTTTGTGCAAATGATAATATTGTGGTTGGTGTCTGCGAAGCGGCGGCTGAATTAGGCTTTAAAGCTCCAAGGGATTTTTTAATTACAGGATTTGATGATTTTGATAAAGCAAGCTATTATTCACCACATATTACAACGGTAAGCCATATCCGTGAGGACGTTGGAGAGCGTTGTGTGGATATTTTATGTAAAATTTGGAAGGGTGAAGAAGTAGAGCACTTTAATTATACTGAGACAGAGCCTGTTTTTTCAGAAAGCTGTGGCTGCGAGGATAAGGTTCCTGTGGATATGGCAGCACATTCCAAAGAGCAGATTATGTATGGTATTGAAACAGACGATTTTGAAGAGCAGCTTCTTTCATTAGAATCGGAGTTTATTCGATGCAATTCTGTTGCAGAAATGACAACCTGTATTCCAAAGTGCATTCCTTCCATGAAATGTGATGCGATGTATCTGGTGTTGGACGAGCATATGAATGAATTTCGAAAAATGAAAGGATATTATGACCGTCAGCAGTTGATTGATGATGAGAAGTTTTTCATAGAAGGCTATCCGGAGCAGATGAAAGTAGAATTTGCTTATGAGAATGGTAAAGTCATATCCGAAAAGCAGCAGATGATAAATGAAATTTTTCCGATGTTTGAAGCAAAGGAACGTGGCACAAATTTCTTGTTTATGCCAATTCATTTCAGAAATCGTACCGTTGGATATTTTGTAATAAAAAATGCAGTATATTTGATGGAGAAGCAGTATCTTTTCCAGGTAGTCAATGCATTGACCTCTGCGATGGAGAATCTGCATCGCAAAGAAATGCTTGAATATATGAACAATGAGCTTGCAGAGTTATATGTGCGCGACCCGATGACATCTCTCTATAATCGTGTTGGTTATCAGAAGTTAGCGGTTAATCTTTTCGCAAAGATGAAGCGCGAAAACAAAAACATGACTATCATATACATTGATATGGATAGATTAAAATATGTAAATGATAAGTTCGGACATCTGCATGGGGACTATGCAATTAAGACGATTGGAAAGGCAATTTTAAAATTTGCACCGGAAGAAGCGATTCCAGTTCGTTTAGGCGGTGATGAATTTATGGTAATCCTTCCGACAGGAGATACCAATCAGGCAGATGCATTTGCAGCAAGCATTAGTAAAGAACTTGAAAAAGTCCACCATGAAATGAAACTGCCATTTCCACTTACCGTCAGTGTCGGTTATGTCTGCACTGATATGAGTAAGGAACTGGAATTTGATGATTATGTTCGTGAAGCAGACGAGGTAATGTATCAGAAAAAAGTAGCAAGAAAATTAAACAGAGAAGCGTAAACAAAGCACTTTGCGCAGAGATGCGCAAGGTGTTTTTTTACTTTATAGGAAAGACCTTGTCACGCTAATGCGTGAAAGTTCTTCCTATAAAGCAAAAACGCTCCGCGAGGATGCGCATAACGCGCAAGTAGAAGATGTCACTGCGTGACTGCGCGTTAGCGCGAGAATCTCGCA
>JBGVHB010000093.1:0-1894 GCA_045121975.1 Roseburia sp. | reverse complement strand
GGTACGCGCAAACAGTCGCCGAAGCCTTATTTAAGACCGGCTTATAACAAAAATGTGGCTAAGCTACAGACGAAGATTAACAAGGTGCTTGGAGGTAAATAAGATGGACTTAGAACTTCAAAAAGCATTGTATGAGTTATTCAAAAGTAACTTAAAATTCCCGTTTTATGATGGTTTAAGAGACGAGTCTTATCCGTATGGCGTCTTTAGTTACACAGAAGATAGACCGCTGAACACTAAAACATCAAAAGGGAATGAGATTTTTATTCAAGTAGACCTTTTTAGTGCATATAACGGGCAGAAAGAGGTTAAAGAAATGGCTAATTCAGTCATTAATCTGTTTAGTGATGTTGTCCTTGTAAGAAGTGGACAAGTCGCTTATTTAACGGAATGGTTTAAAAGAATCCAACGTGAAGATGATATTTATCATGGAATATTGGAACTCACGTTTGAAATTTATTAGGAGGTGGCAATATGGCAGCAACAGAAGTACGTGGATTAGATGTATTAATTAAAATTGGTTCGCAAGTGGTTGGTGGACAACGCAACGCTTCATTAGAATTAAGCGCGGAGTCAATTGACGCTACTTGTAAGACGACAGGTGGATGGTCTAAAAAATTACCTGGTATCAAAACTTGGTCGTCATCATGTGATGGGATTTACTTCTTAAATGATGCTGGTATCGCGGCAGTTCAAACGGCTTTCAAAAATAGTCAAGAAGCAGAATTAGAGTTCTCTAATGCTGACGGTATCTACTTCAAAGGAAAGGCAATCATCACTTCAATGTCAATCGAAGCTGGGCAAGATGATGTGGTATCATACGCAATCTCATTCGAAGGATGCGGCGAATTAAAAGATTCAAAAGAACTTTAAAAAGGTGGTTTTAAAAGCATGGTTGATGGATTAATTAAGATCAATAACAAAGATTATTTTCTAAAATTTACAATTAACTCATTATGTGAAATGAAAGAGTGTGGGTTAGATGTGATGAAGTTAGATGAAACGATGGACTTTGCACAAATTCGCTCTCTTTTTTATTTTGGGTTGAAAAAAATTCATGGTCAAGAAATTAAGACAGTGGAACAAGCTGGGGATTTAATGAGTGATTATTTAGAGTCTTGCGGGACGATGGAGGACTTAGGTAATACCATTTCAAAAGCATTAATTAAATCACTTGGAATGAAACAAAGTGAGGGAAAGTAAATAACCAAGAAGATAGTGTTATTGACTTAACTACTCTCGTTGACCAACTTTTTGAAATCGTTGTAGGAGATATGAAAATATCTCCTAATTGTTTTTATCAAATGTCAATTAGAGAAAGTTCTTTAGCGGTGAACGGTCACTTTAAAGCGGTTGAAAGAGATTATAATCTCGCGTTTATGGCATCTTACAACGCAAATGGAGCGATTCAAGGCGGCAAGAAATTCAAAATTGAACATCCTTTTGATAAGAAAAAACAACGAGCAGCGAAAAAACCAACAAAAGAAGAACGTGATTCGACTCTTGAATGGTTAAAAACAAAGTTTTAAAAGGTTGGGGGTGAAAATGTGGCAGAAACTTTAAGGGATTTGAAAGTTACCATCAAACTTGATAACAGTGAATTTAAAACAGGGATTAGCGGCGTGGAAAAACAGTGCAACTCTTTAACTAAGACGGTTAAAAAAGTAGCGACCGCGATAGCTGGTGCTTTTGTTGTTAAAAAGGTTGTTGAGTTTGGGACCGCAATCGCTAAAGTTGGTGTTGAATACAACGCCTTGAAAGAGCAATCTAAAGTTACTTGGACAACTTTGTTAGGCAGTCAAGAACAGGCTATCTCACAATTAGAACGAATTGAAAAGTTCGCAGCTTCAACTCCATTTAGTAAAATGGGTGTCGATCAAATGGCGAAATATCT
>JBGVHB010000092.1:0-2045 GCA_045121975.1 Roseburia sp. | reverse complement strand
GCTCCAAAATTGTTTCTGTAAAATTTACATTTTCTCACGATCTTAGCTGTAAATGCTGAAACTTGTACTGAATGATTGCAAAAATGCTCAAATATTTATTCACCTGTTAACATAACTGAACGATACAAAAGCAATTATTTTTATTACTTTACAAAGTAAATATTATGTTTGTTATAGCAGATTTTCAAAATTAGCGTACGATATATTCTTATAACATATAAAAACAAAGCATTCTGGTAATATGTCAAGAACTATTTGAAAAGATTTTTGGATGATTTATGTAAAAAAGGGCGCACTTCACCTAGCATACATCCAAAATAGAATATATGTTCGAATTATTCGTTATTAAATTCGGCGTCCAATTTTTCGCCGGTGTACAGTTGGTTTTTGACCAGCAATCCAAAAACGAGTCGTACGAATTTACGAGATGTAAGCGCGAGTGCTCTCTTGTGCTGATGTTTGGTAACCTCAGCATATTTTTTCGAATAGAATTCTTTGTACTCAGGAATATGACGCCTTACGCTGTTGGCAGCTTCTCCGAGATAATAACGAAGATATGTGTTACCAGCCTTGGCTACACGATTATCTTCGGAAACAAAGTCTCCGGAATCATTTTTGAGCCATATTAAACCGGCATATTTAGCCAGTGCATCTGAAGAATGAAATGCGTTAATATCGCCTATTTCAGACAGGATGCCGCCTGCCCATACAGGACCTATTCCTGGAATTGATTTGAGAATTGTAAAAGCATTGGGATTCATGCCGTTGATACATTTCTCTATTGCCTGATCTATCAGTTTCATTTCTTTTTGGTAGGTCTGAATGCAGTTAAATGAGCTTGCTAATGATACATTGAGTGGGTCATACATGCATTTGTCTAACCGGTAAGAATCTCTTGCAGCTTTTTTTAAAAGCTCAGAGGTTTTTGATATATCACTGATACGATTTCTGCTTTTTTGAGACAGAAATTGTAGTAAGTCTTCTTCAGAGGCATCTATGATTTCCTGAAGAGACATAAACTCTGTCAAAACGGCAGAGGATGTAGCACCATAGATGTTGCTGAAAGGTTGTTTATCATCATCTAAAAGCTGAAGTTCACTAAACTTTAAATAGAGGTTTGAAACCATATAAGTTTTTTCTCTGGTGATGCATTCAGCCAGATGAAGACGATGTCGTGTCAGGCGTTTTAATGCTAAAAACTGACCGCCACGCCAGGGTTCACATTTCTTTGTGCGACCGCACCGGGCAAAATCAGCTATGAGATATGCATCCATTGGATCCGATTTTTCCATAGCTATATAACTTTTGCGGTAGTTGGCGGTTGCTTTAGGATTTAAGCAGAACACATAAGGTTTATAGGGCATTAGAACTTCGCATGTTGACAGGAAGTTAGCAATATGAATGCTATAAACAGATGTGGACTCCAATGCAACAACAATGGTATTTAAGTTAGAATGGGTCTTCATACATTCTAAAATCATCTTAGCAAGTTCATCAGCACCTGGCTGGTTGTTCTTGAAAGAAGAGGATATGTATTGATTTTCATCAAAGTCCATAGCGCAAACAACGTTAGACTTTGAGCTTACATCAATACCAACAAACAAAGTGGACATATAGTTGATCTTTATCATGTTATCACGCTCCTTTCTGATCTGGATTTGTGAAGTCTTAAGTGAAGGTTTATCCTGCGCTGCATATGGTGACTGAAACCTCGCGTAATGAGCATTCATCCAGTCAGCATTTTTTGCTGGTGCTACGGCTGGAGATGAAACTTCTGTGTAAGCAGAATGTGCCATATGCGCCAGGCTGCATGCTTTCTAAGCAGTCTCGGACAAAGCCGGCTGAAAGGAGAAAAAGCAGTGCCTTCGGACATCAGACTCTACTGATATCATAACACAGGATTAACTATAAATAAATGTAACTATTGACCGTATAGATGGGAATTGGATGAGGGGAGTTCCTCTTAGATGTCCTTACCTCTATACCATAAAAAGAATAAGTCTGTAAGCTGATTTTTCTTGCTTACAAACTTATTATACGAGGAG
>JBGVHB010000091.1:0-79687 GCA_045121975.1 Roseburia sp. | reverse complement strand
TCGTTGAATGCTGCATCGTTTTTGTAAAATTCGTAAGCTTCTTCGAGCTTTTCTACCTCATTCATTAAGGTTTCCGGTATGTATTGTCCTCCATGTATTCCATATCTTCCTTTTGACATTTTCTTTCCTCCGTTTTCTATACTTACAACTAAATTATGTATTTTCATACTTCTTACAGTATTGCTATCTTATTACCATCTTCTGGCATTTATCTGTCTTACTTTATCCATTAATGATAAAATTTTTTCTCTATCTTTACAGCCGTCCGTCTCTACTGCGCTGCTGACATCAAAAGCATACGGCTTTAAGCTTTCTGCAGCTTCTTCCATATTTATGCTAGAAATTCCTCCCGCTAAAAAATACGGAACTGAAACTTCATTTAAAAGCATCCAGTCGAAAGTTTTGCCTGTTCCGCCGTATTCTTTTTGGGAAAAGGAATCAAATAACAGATAATCTGCTGAAAAATCCCTGCTTTTTTCCACATCTGCTTTGTCTGCTACGCGGATGGCTTTGATAATTTGTACTTTTTTGTTTGTCAGTCTGCGCAGCTTCTCGATGTCATGCTCTGTTTCATCTCCATGCAGCTGTGCTATATCAATAATGCCCTCCATAACAAGCTTTGCAATTGTTTCCATATCCTCATTTACAAAAACACCAACTGGTACGATACCAGGATTTAAACGACTCCGCAGTTTCTCTGCCTGCTCTTTTGTCACTTGTCTGCGGCTTTTGGCAAAGACAAATCCAACATAATCCGGGTTACATTCGTTTACATAGGAAATGTCCTCTTCCCGCCGTAATCCACAAATTTTAATTTTTACCATAACAATCCCCTGTTTTCTTCGCTTACGCTTCTCCTGCAAGCACTCTTAACATCTTACCTTTATCCTCACTTCTCATTAAGGTTTCGCCAATCAGCACCGCATTTGTGCCATTGGTGCGAAGCCTCATAATATCCTCTGCTGTTTTGATGCCGCTCTCTGAAACAAATAACGTTTCTTCCGGCACTAATTTTCTTAATCTTACGCTGTTATGAATGTCTACCGTAAAGGTTTTTAAGTCCCTGTTGTTGACACCAATAATTCTTGCGCCAAGCTTTACTGCCCGCTCCACTTCTGTTTCATCGTGCGCTTCCACTAACGCGGATAAGCCAAGACTATCTGCAATTTGTAAAAATTCTTTGAGCTCACTGTCGTTAAGCAGTGCACATATCAGAAGAACGGCAGAAGCTCCAAGCAGCTTTGCTTCATATATCTGGTATTCATCTACCGTAAAATCTTTTCGAAGCACCGGAATAGTAACAGCCTCTGCAATTTCTTTTAAATATGCATCTTTTCCTAAAAAGTACTCCGGCTCTGTCAGAACAGAAATTGCAGATGCACCTGCTGCCTCATAATCCTTTGCAATGGAAAGATACGGAAAATCCTGTGCAATCAGCCCTTTCGAAGGCGAAGCCTTTTTTACCTCACAGATAAAATGAATTCCTTCGCCGGAAAGATTTTGTTCAAATGGAAACAAAAATTTCCCTTGTGCTTTTAACTCTGTTTCTGCCAAAAGCTCTGCTTCTTTTTTTACAACATCGAAAGGTTGTTTTTCTTTCTGTTTTTCAATTGCAATTTTTCTTTTCTGTGCGATTTCTTCTAATATATTCATGGTGTTTCCCCTTTTTCGCGTCCTGATTGTGTGTGAGTGCAGGCTTTATTTATTACTTAAGGCAATGAATTTTTCAAGCTGCGCTAACGCCCTGCCGCTCTCTATCATGTCACGTGCAATTGTAATGCCTTCCTCGATTGTGCAGCCCTTTGCGATGTGAATTGCTGCACCTGCATTTAAGATGACGGCATCTGTTTTTGGACCTTTTTCACCTTCTAAAATTCTTCTTACCGCAGCAGCATTTTCTTCCGGTGTACCACCGACTAAATCTTCTTTTTTACAGCGGGTAAATCCGTAATCCTCCGGTTTTATCACATAGGATTTAAATGTTCCATTCATTGCTTCGCAGACTGTTGTCGGTGCGCTTAAGGAAATCTCATCGATGCTGTCTAATCCGTAGACAACCATTGCACTTTTTACCCCAAGATTGACTAATACTCTTGCCAGCGGCTCAACTAATTCTTCGCTGTAAACGCCTAATAGCTGCATGCTTGCGCCTGCCGGATTCGATAATGGTCCTAAGCAGTTAAACAACGTACGAATTCCCATTTCCTTTCTGACACCGCCCACAAAACGCATGGCTGTGTGATATTTCTGTGCAAATAAGAAACAGATATTTAATTCCTTTAAAATCTCAGCGCTTCTTTCCGGTGTCAGGTCAATTTTGACACCAAGTGCTTCTAAGCAGTCTGCTGTTCCACATTTACTAGATGCTGCTCTGTTTCCATGCTTTGCAACCGGAATGCCTGCTGCTGATGCCACAATTGATGCCAGTGTGGAAATGTTAATGGTGTTTGAACCATCACCGCCAGTTCCAACGATTTCAAGAACATCCATATCATTTAAAAAGCGTTCACAATGCTGTCTCATTACTCTTGCAGCAGAAGTGATTTCATCAATGGTTTCTCCTTTCATTCCCATTGCGGTAAGGAAAGAGGCTTTCTGCGCGTCTGTTGCTTCACCATTCATGATTTCGTTCATAACTGCTGTCATCATTTCGTTGTCTAAATCTTCACCTTTTGTTGCTTTTGCAATCGCTTCTTTAATCATCTTTCTATACCTCCATGAAATTTTTTAAAATTGTTCTGCCCTCTGGTGTCAGTATGGATTCCGGATGAAACTGCACGCCATAGACCGGATAATCTTTGTGCTCCACTGCCATGATTTCGCCATCTTCGGAAACTGCTGTTACCACAAGCTCTGTTGGAAGCTTCTCTTTGACTGCGGAAAGAGAATGGTATCTTGCTACTTTTATTCTCTTTGGCAGTCCCTGAAATAATTTACTCTCACCTAAAAGCTCTGTTTCAGACTGTTTTCCATGCATTAATCCCGCTGCATAGGAAACCTCGCCGCCGCAGGCTTCACAGATTGCCTGATGCCCTAAGCACACACCAAGAATTGGATATTTTTTCCCTAACTGAGTAATCACGTTTTCACAGATGCCTGCATCCTTTGGTTTTCCTGGTCCCGGAGATAAAATAATGTGTGTTGGATGTAACTGGTCGATTTCTTCGATGGTTAATTCATCATTGCGAATGACCTTAATGTCTGGATTTAACTCTCCGACTAACTGATATAAGTTGTAAGAAAAGCTGTCGTAATTATCAATCAATAAAACCATTACACTTCCTCCTCTCCGGCTGTTAATGCATTCATCACTGCTTTTGCTTTCTGGATGCATTCTAAATATTCATTTTTAGGAACACTGTCTGCCACAATTCCCGCACCGGAACGGACAAATACTTTTCCATTTTTCTTAAAGGCTATACGGATTGCTATACAGGTATCTAAGTTTCCGGTAAAATCAATGTAGCCGATTGCGCCGCCATAAATGCCACGCTTATTATTTTCTAATTCGTTGATGATTTCCATTGCCCGGATTTTTGGTGCTCCTGAGAGCGTTCCAGCTGGTAAAACGGCATCAACTGCATCGAGTGCACATTTGTCCTCTCTGATTTCTCCGCGCACCGTAGAGCCGATGTGCATTACGTGGGAATATCTTTCGATGGACATATATTTTTCTACGGAAACGCTTCCAAACTTACTGATTTTTCCAAGGTCGTTTCTTCCTAAATCTACTAGCATGTTATGTTCTGCAAGTTCTTTTTCATCAGCTAACAATTCTTTTTCTAACTGAATATCTTCTTCTAGTGTTGCCCCTCTTCTTCTTGTTCCTGCAAGTGGGAAGGTGTGAAGCACTCCGTTTTCTAATTTTACTAATGTTTCCGGGGATGCACCTGCTACCTCAAGGTCTTCGGAGCTAAAGTAAAACATATATGGGGATGGATTGGTGGTTCGAAGCACGCGGTAAGCATTTAGAAGGCTTCCCTCAAAATCTGCTTCTAAGCGGTTTGACAAAACTACCTGAAAAATATCTCCCTCGTAAATATATTTTTTCGCTTTTTCTACCATGCTGCAGTAGGCTTCTTCCTCGAACAGCCTGCGAATTTCCGATGTAATCTTTCCCGGTACGACTTTGATTGCTTCGCCGTTTCTTATCAGATTTATCATGCGCTCGATTTCTTTTACGGCTTTGTCATATTCTTTTTCCAGATTTTCTGTTTTGGCATTTGCGATAACGATGATTTTCTGTTTTAAATTATCAAAGGCAATGACCTTATCAAACAGCATCAAATCTAAGTCCCGAAAGCCTTCCTCATCTTTGGCATCCAGCTTTAAGGATGGCTCACTGTATTTAACATAATCGTATGAAAAATACCCTACCAGACCGCCGGTAAAGGATGGCATTCCTTCTATCTTCGGGCTTTTATATTCTTTTAGAATTTCACGAATCACTTCACCCGGATGTGCTGTCTGTTTTTCTATGATTTTGCCACTTTTGATTACCATGTTTCCATTGGTGCAGGTAATTTCCATCTTCGGCTCAAATCCCAAGAATGTGTATCTGCCCCATTTTTCCTGATTCTCTACACTTTCAAGCATGTAGCAGTGTGAACTTTCGTTTTTTAAGATTTTTAAAACCTCCATCGGGGTTTTCACATCTGCTAAAATTTCTTTGCAGATTGGCACTACCTTAAAATCTTTTGCATAATTTTTTGCTTCTTCAAAAGTTATCATTTTGCTTCCTCACTTTCCTTCTGTGAGAGAACACAGCGTCGCACCTACGAGCACTTTTTATGAATTAAAAAGAATCTCGCTTGCGAGATTCTCGCGCTAACGCGCAGTCACGCAGTGACATCTTCTACTTGCGCGTTATGCGCATCCTCGCGGAGCGTTTTTGCTTTATAGGAAGAGCTTTCACGCATGAGCGTGACAAGGTCTTTCCTTTAAAGCAAAAAAACCGTCCCTGACAATAGCTAAAGCTATTGTCAAGGACGGTAAAATTCTTCCTACCGCGGTGCCACCTTGATTCGTGGAATCCACACTCTCATCAGAATACTAACATATTCCTGGCAACTGACGTATGCCCTCACGTCATGGAATACTCAGAAAGCTTCGCTCTCCTTTGACCATGCCCTCAGTGGTCCATTTAATAAATAGCATTCTGCCGGTTCTCAGCCTCCCAGCTCTCTGTAAGTGCCCTGTTTATTTTTATCTCCACCTCAACGGTTTCACTTTATTCAATTAATGCTTCAACGTGTTATTGAAATTATTGTCATTATACTCCACTGATTTGAAATGTCAAGCAGAAATTTTCAGAAATTTCAAATCAAAGCTTCGAATAGTTTTAAATCACATAATCATAATCGCGGATAATACGGCGCAAAAACTGTATGGTTCGTTCTTCTTTCGGTGCTGTAAAAATCTGCTTTGCGCTTCCTTCTTCCACTACGACACCGCCATCCATAAATACCACTCTGCTTGCAACCTCCTGCGCAAAGCTCATTTCATGTGTTACCACAATCATGGTCGCGCCCTCTTCTGCTAATTTTTTCATGGTGCTTAATACTTCGCCAACTAACTCCGGGTCTAATGCTGAGGTTGGTTCATCAAACAGCAGTACATCCGGGTTGACTGCAATGGCTCTTGCAATTCCGACACGCTGCTGCTGTCCGCCGGATAACTGAGATGGATAGTAGTCATAGCGCTCTGATAATCCAACCTTGTCTAACGCTTCCTTTGCACGTTTTATCGCTTCATCTTTTGGAACTTTTCTTGCGACGATTAAACCCTCTGTCACATTTTCCAAAGCTGTTTTGTTTGCAAATAAATTATAATTCTGGAAAACAAATGCTGTTTTCTTTCTGATTTTGTGAATTGTTTTATGGGATGTATTCGAAAGGTCTGTATGAATGTCATCGAAATCCATTGTTCCCTTATCCGCTTTTTCTAAGAAGTTCATGCACCGCAAAAATGTTGTTTTCCCAGAACCGCTTGGGCCTAAAATTACGATTATGTCTCCTTTATTTACCTTTAAATTCACGCCTTTTAGCACTTCATTACTGCCAAATGCTTTATGCACATTTTTAAGTTCTAACATTGTTTCTCCTCCCCTTACGTCGTGACTATTTTTTTGTAAAATGAAACTCTTTTTTCTACTGCCAAATAAACCAGCTGAATGATACTGCACAGAAAAATGTAAACGACTGCAATTACAAGATATGCTTCGATGTAATTATATCCGTATGCAGCCTTTACTTTTGCAATGGCTGTGACATCTTTGACCGTCATCATAAATGCTAAGGATGTGCTTTTCATCAGACTGATGGTGGCATTACAAAGGTTTGGAAGTGCAGAAACAAGCGCCTGTGGAATTATAATTCTTATGTATGCCTGACGTTTGCTTAATCCAATGGATAACGCTGCTTCCATCTGTCCCTGTGCAACGGTTAAAAGTGCAGAGCGGAAAACCTCAGATAAGACAGCGATGGTATTTAACGAAAATACGACAAATGCATACACAATCGGGTTTAAAGCAAAAATATCAAACTCCAGTTTTAACACTTCTTTTATCAGATAATTCAAAAGTGTAGGCAACAGACTGTATAGGAATAATATCTGTAATACGATAGGTGTTCCGCGCACAAAGGAAACATAGCCACTTACAATTTTTCCTCCCACTTTTTTCTGTTCGAGCTTTTGCAGTGCCATGAAAAAGGCAATGGGTGCAGAAATCAGTAAGGTAATAAAGGTAATCTCTAATGTCACAGGAATTCCTGCTAAGACATCTTTGAATGTTTGTATCATAAATTCTGTATTAATGTTCATCCTCTATCCCTCCTATTCTGCCGCGAAAGCTTTTTTTCCTCGTGATAATCGTTTCTCCAAAAGCTTTGATGCTTTTTCAATCACAATCGTTAATATCCAATATAAAATAAATAACGCAAGATACGTTTCCAAGTTATAAGAGCCTTGGTTTGCTCCAATAATCAGCTGGCCTTTTCCCATAATGTCGATTAATCCAATCGTATATGCCAAAGAGCCTTCCTTGATTAAATTGATAAGTGCATTGGTGAAGTTTGGAATAGCTACCACTGTACACTGTGGCAGGATAATTCTCCAAAATGCCTGAAATTCTGTCATTCCAATGCTTACTGCTGCCTCGCGCTGCCCTTTGTCAATGGCCTCATAAGAAGCCCGAAATACCTCAGACATATTCGCTGCAAAAAGAATCGAAAAAGTAGTAATGACAAAAAATGCTTTACTGTAATTATTAATATTGATTCCAAAAACCAAAAGCAGCTCCGGCAGTCCGTAATACACGATAAAGAGCATGACAATCGATGGAATACATCTTGTAAGGTAAATATAAATATTTGCAAGTGCTTTTGCGATTTTTCCCCGTTTGATTTTTGCTGCTGCCAGAAGGAAGCCTATGATTCCACCACCCACAACTGTGCCAGCCGCAATTGCAATCGTTACTGCCAGGTACGGGAGTAACTCTGGAAGCACCTCGAAAATATATAATGGATGAAATGGTCTCAAAATTACCGCTCCCTTCTGTTACTTTCTCTTAAGAAAAGCTTTTCGCTTTCTCACGTACCCATTCTAAGTGCTCATGTGGTGTATCACTTGGAATAGTGCAGTCTGCTCCAAGAATCACACCTGTTGTTCCCGCTCCGGTTAAAAGCTTTTCGGTATAGCTTTCAATTTCCGCTTTTGTGCCTTTGTAAAGAACACCATTTTCTGTATTGTCAAATCCACCGATGACTGCGCGTCCGCCAAATAATTTCTTGCCTTCTTCTAGCGGAACGCCCTCCACAACGACAGCCCAGTTGATAATTTTGGCATCATAGTCCACATAGGTGGATAAATCATTTTTCGAGCCTTCGTAACCGCAGATATGTAAAATGTTGTATTCACTTACTGCCTGCGCTGCTGCAAGCACCTGTTTTTCGCTTGGTGCAACATATTTCAGATAAATTTCTTTGGTAATCTCTTTATCCTGAACATTCTGCACACTTAAGTAGATACCATCTGCTTTTCCCTCTGTGATTACCTTTTCTGCAAGCACTGCAATGTCTTTTGCAATTTCATTTAATGCATGTGCCACACCTTCTGGGTTTTCTTTTAAAAGGTCTGCAAGGGTAAATGGCAGGTGATTAGCTTCTAATATGAATTTGAAAAAGGTTGCCGGAGCAAAGATATTATAAAACGTTGCAACTTCACTTCCAAAGCGTCTGGTAAGTTCTTTTACTAATTCTACCTGCGCATCAATCCATGCTTCTACGCCCACAGCCTGCACCTGTTCTAAATCCTTTGCACTCTTGATATTTTTTACTGTCTCATTATCATAGTAAAAATATCCATCACTCATCAGCTTTAAGAAATCAGGCTGAAAGCTATCAAAAAATTTCTGATGTCCATTGATGTTTCTTTGCAGGGTTTCCTCGCTGTTTTCAAATAATGCGTCCGGTGCAAAATGATACCAGAATCCAACCGGCACTCTCTCCGTTTTTTTGTTGTCAAATGCGTTAAATACTAATTCTCTTTTTCCCATGTTCGTAATCTCCTTTATTCTTCTATTTTATAATTCGTCGCCTTTTTCATATCCTTCCGGAATGTATTCAAAAAGGCTGTAACCGAAGTATTCCTGTGATAATTTTTCAAGTGTTCCGTTTTCTTTTAATGTTTCCCATGCCTTGTCATAGGCTGCTGCAAGCTCTGCATTTTCCTTGTTAAATAATGGCCACGTTGGAATTCCCTCGTAGGTGACATATGCTAATTTGTCTGCAAGCTCGTGATATTCGCCATCCTCTGCTGTTACGTTGCTTTCAAAGGATGTTTTGATGTCCACATATGCATCATATCTTCCCTCTAACACCCACTGATAAGCATCTGCATTAGAAAACTGGTCTGCTGCAACTAAATCAATCAATTTCTCCGGGTGATTTTTATTATAATTTTCTACGATGTTATACATCGCATTCTGTGGTGCAATTGGAACAAGCTTGCCGCTGTATTCTGCGAAAGATTCCAAATCGGTAATCTTATCAGCATCCTCAGAACGAATGGCAATTCCAATAATGCTCGTTCCAATATAATGCTCCGGGAAAACATACGAGTTCTCTCTTTCTGCTGTCCACCAGACACCTTTTGTTCCAACATCATATTTTCCTGATTCTACGCCAATTAATAAATCATCATCCGTTGTTCCAACAAATTCAAATTCGTACTCCGGCAAAAGTTCATCCACTGCTTTTAAGACGGCGACCTCATATCCATCGGAATTGCCATTTTCATCTACAAAGTCATAAGGTACATATGCCTGCGTATGTGCAACAGTGATTTTTGTTACACCGGATGCATCTGTTTCTGCTGTTTCTTTATTTCCGCAGCCTGTTACTCCAAGCAGTGATACTGCTGCTAATCCGAATGCGGTAAATCTTCTCGTTACTCTTTTCATATTATTTTCCTCCTCATTTCCTACTGTTTTACTAGGTTTTATTTGTTGAGTTTATTTTACCTATCTGTATCTGATTTGTAAAATCGTTGTTTTTTATCTCTAGTTATAGGTTTTTTCTATAATAAAATTTTCTTGATTCTATCTAATGCTTCTTTTAACGTTGCTCTTGGACACGCAGTATTGATTCTCTGAAAACCCTTACCTGCATCGCCAAATATTTTTCCGCTGTCTAACCACAGCTTCGCATCATATATCATTCTTCTATCTAATTCCTCTGCATCAATGCCTGTGTCCCTGAAATCAAGCCAGACAAGATACGTTCCCTCTGTATCCACCATTTTCACATTTTTAAGATTCTGGGCTGTATATTCTTTTACAAAATCAATATTTCCCTTAATATATGCGATTAATGCCTGATACCATTCTTCTCCATCCCGATATGCAGCCTCTGCTGCCACTAATCCCAAAACATTTAACTGGCTGATTCCGGCAGCATCTATCTGCTTTCTCAACTGCGCTCTAAGTTTTTCATTCGGAATAAAGATATTCGAAATCAGCATGCCTGCAAGGTTAAATGTCTTGCTTGGAGAAGTGCATATAATAGAAATCTCTTCATATTCTTTTTTTAACGAAGCAAAGATGTGATGTGTTCCCTGAAAAATAAAATCGTGATGTATTTCATCACTTACAACAATCACTCCATATTTTAAACATATGTCTCCAATTTTAATTAGTTCTTCCTTCGTCCATACTCTTCCGACCGGATTGTGCGGATTGCAAAGTAAAAATAATTTTACCTGATTGTCCCTGATTTTCTTTTCAAAATCCGAAAAATCAATATGGTACTTGTTATCTTCTCCAAGATATAAATCATTGCTTACCAGCTTTCTTCCATTATCTGTGATAACCTCGGAAAATGGATAATACACCGGCTGCTGAATCAGCACGCTATCCCCCTCTTTTGTATATGCTTTGATTGCCGAAGCAATTGCAAATACAACTCCGGGTGTCTTAATCAGCCAGCTTTCCTTCGGTGACCATGCATGATGCTTTTTCATCCAGGCTGCTACGGTTTCAAAATATTCTGACTGCACTTCGCTATATCCAAATATCGCATCCTGCGCTCTTTTCACCAGCGCATCTTCTACATAAGAAGATGTCTTAAAATCCATGTCTGCCACCCAAAGTGGTAATACATCTTCCGGCAGCCCTCTTTTCTCTGCAAAATCATATTTCAAACAGTTACTGCCACGTCGATTGATTACTTCATCAAAATTTATATTTCTTTCGGACATATAAATCCCTCCGTTCTTCATCCGTATCTTTTTTTCTATTTCATAGTATATCAGTAGGTTTTGCATCTGGATAATCCCTGTTTTCTATGCTCTGTTATAGTTTTATCCTATAACTTCCTAAATAAAAAACGCCTAAAGACCGTTAAAATCTTTAGGTGTTCTCACTTCATCTAGTATAAAATTTCTACTCTATTCCAAAACTTTTTCTTTGTACTTTGCCAAAATCTCGATATATTCTTGTCCTATTTCGCTCATGACTGCTGCCTTTCTTGAAATATATCCGATGGTCATCTTTTCATCCGTTTTCAGTTTGACTGCGCAGTAATCTGAACCATTTAATTCCTCACAAATAATGCCGGAGCACAAGGTATATCCATTAATTCCGACCATAAGATTTAACAGTGTTGCTCTGTCATTTGCACGAATCAGCCGTTTATATTCATAGGTGCTAAGAACCTCTTCCGCAAAATAAAAGGAATTACAGTCCCCCTGTGCAAAGGCAAGACATGGATATTCTTCTAACTCTTCAATCGTGATTTCTTTTCTATCCGCTAACGGATTTTTCTTACTCATATATACATAAATACTGCATTCAAACAATGGTGTGAACTCTAAACCGTCCTCTTTAAATATTTTCTGCAGGACTGTTTTGTTGTAGTCATTTAAATATAAAACTCCTATTTCACTCTTCTGGTTCTTGACATTCTCAATGACTTCATGTGTTTTTGTTTCATGTATTTCAAATTCATATTCATCTAAACCATATTGGTTTATCAACTCAACAAACGCATTGACTGCAAATGTATAGTGCTGCATGGATACATGAAAACTTCTTTTTACATTCGTTTTTGATATGTACTTTGCATCCAATAAATCGTATTGTTCTACCACAGACCTCGCATATCCCAAAAAGCCTGCACCTTTTACCGTTAGCGACACACCGCTCTTTGAGCGAAGGAAAATATCAAATCCCAGTTCCTGTTCTAGTGAGTGTAATGCAGCCGTTAAGCTTGGCTGTGATATATATAATTTTTTTGCAGCTTCATTCAAAGAATTTTCTTTTGAAATCGCGATTACATATTTTAATTGATTTAAGGTCATTTGTATCTTTTTCTCCCCTTTTTTGTTCTTTTCCTACTTATTTGATAGGTTTTATATGCTTTACTATAATACCAGTTTCCATATTTTGTCAATACAGGAGAAGTAAGATACTACAAGTACTGCCTAGCAGCGTTTATTTGTTTTATAAAAAAGGAGAATGTATGAAAAAGCCTGAATTTCTACCTGTTTTCTAAGCTTTTACTCCACATTCTCCAAATCTTTTTGTTTTTTATTGTGCTGTCTTAGCTTCTTTTTCGATATCTACAATTGCTCCTGTTGTGGCATCAATATCATATTCATGCTCGTGCTCCGCTGTTTTGAAATCAACATCGTAAACGATTACTCCATTCTCCTCTTCAAGATGAACGGTTACCGTCTGCACATCTGCTTCTTTCACACCGGCTTTTTCATATGCAATTGCTTTCGCCTTTTCTTCTCCAATATAGGATTCGTTTGCAGTTATCTTGCCGTTGTTGTCTGTAACATTATTATTTTTGTTACTGTCAGCTGCATTGTTGTTTGTATTATTTGTATTGTTCGTGTTATTTGTATTGTTTGTATTATTTACATTATTGTCAGCTGTATTGTTGTTTGTGTTATTTTTTGATGTGAGGGCTTCTTTATCTGTTTCTACAATCTCACCTGTCTTAGCATTGATGTCATAATCATATTTATGCTCATCTGTTGTAAATTCGACTTCATAAACCATTACACCTTTTTCTAAGTCAAACTCGATTTTTAAATTTGTAACGTCAGCTTCATTGATTCCTGCATGTTCATATGCAATTGCTTTCGCTTTTTCCTCACCAATATATTCCTTGCTGCTTGCTGTACCAGTGGTCATTAATTTGTCTGCTACTCCTGATACATTTTCAGAAATCAGGCTTAATTCGTTAATCGTAAGCTTTGCTAAATCTTCGTGTGTATAGGCTGCATTCTGTGCGGCTATCTGTCTGACTAACTGTGCCTTGCCCGCAGAAATTCCATAATCACTTGCAATTTTCTGGATTTCTGTATCTGTGGTAAGTGTCTGGCTTACAACTGCACCTTCCACGTTATTAGTCTTTAATACAGAATTGACTTCTTCTGCAAGATGCTCCTGTAATTCCTTACTTTTTTCTGTTGAACTGCCTGCTACGCTGACTAAAACGGAATTCGACTTTTCATTAATATAGTCGTTTTTCACCATCGAGCCGACCAATTCTTTCACTGCTGTGTCTAATTCTTTTCCATCTAAATTCATATCTTCCACAACAGTTTTTCCATCGGAATTGATGGAATTTACCTCAACAACCACATCATTTTCATTAACCTTAATCTCAACTCCCGGATTTGCCTCCAACAATATTGTCGAAGCTACGGTATTGTTTCCTTTTCCGCCACAGCCGGTAAATACACCTGTAACAGTAAGCATACAGGTGAGAGCAGCAAGCATTGCTGCTCTTTTTCTTTTCCATAGATTACTCTTCTCTAACATAGAACAAACTTCTCCTTTTCCTTTTTAATAACTGATATAAGTTTATTCTTTGTTAAAGTGGGAAAATTATGCACGTTTACAATTGTTTTTCTAATAGAAAATCTATTATATTTATTTGTTTAATTCCGTCTTCTCCTGATGCAATCTCATCCATTGTGATGATAAACTTTGGATAATTATCATCTATTTTTTTTAATGGTGCAATTTCTCTTTGAAAGGTCGTAGTATCTAAAACGCTCGCAGATACCTGATAATAAATTCTGTCATCTCCTTTTTCCGCAACAAAATCCACCTCTAAATCTCCAACTTTTCCAATACTCACGTAAAATCCTCGACGAAGCAATTCCAAATATACAATATTCTCCAGAATGTGCCCAATATCCGAATTTTTATCTCCTAATAAAACTCTGCGCAGACCAACATCAACCAGATAATATTTTTCAAGAGATTTTAAATGCTGCTTTCCCTTTACATCGTACCTTCCGGCTTTGTAAAGAATAAACGACTCCATCAATCCTGCAATGTAATTTTCTATCGTTACCGAAGTCGTCTTTCTTCCAAAGGATGTCAAACTATCTGATATTTTTTTGGAAGAAACAATATTTCCAATATTATCAAACAAAAATCGAATCACACTTTCTAACAACGTGACATCCTGAATTTTTTTCCGCTCCACAACATCTTTTAACAAAACCGTATGATAAATACCGGAAAGATAATCTTTTCTAATATCCGCGTCTTCAATAAATGCGGTATACGGAAATCCTCCATTTCTAAAATATGCATTCCATGCATCCCTCTTATCGCCGCCGACTAATTCAAAATATTCTGCAAAAGAAAGTGGCAGCATCTGTATCTCAATATATCTTCCTGACAAAAGTGTTGCCAACTCCCCAGAAAGCATATATGCATTAGAGCCTGTAATATAAATATCTATGTTTTTATCAAGAAATAAGGAATCTACCGCCTTTTGAAATTCTGCAACTACCTGTATTTCATCCAAAAACACATAGGTCATTTTGCCTTCTGCAAGCCGTTCCTTCACATAGCTATAAAGTGCATGATAATCAAGTAAATGTTCATTTTCCACATTTTCAAAATTTAGTGCAATTATCTGTTCATCTTCAACACCATTTGATTTCAAATATGCTTGAAATTGTGCAAGAAGCGTCGACTTTCCGCATCTGCGCACGCCAGTCACAACTTTAATGACCTGTTTGTCCTGCATTTTTATTAATTTTTCTAAGTATTGCATTCTTTGTACCATAATTATCACCTCAAGAAAAATATAGCATGAAAAAATTGTAAAAACAAGAAGTTTTCATTTTAGAAAATGAAAACTTCTTGTTTTTTACACTTTTTTAAATTACAAAACATTTTTCGGATATCTACTATTATTTTTATTATGCATTTTTCAAAACTATTATGCACCAATCAATCGAAAATACTACTTAAAAATTAACAAACCCTTTGGCTGTTTCAATGCTAATCTCAGCAATCGCACTTGTTGCCTCCTCTGACAGCTCCACCTCATAGTTAAAACTGCCGTTTGCACTTCCTTCATAATAACGAATCGTAGAATGCGTGGTCTCACCCTCATCACCCTGCTCGCCCTCGTTATAATAATAGCTGACAATTACGATAATATCTTCAATACCATCATTGGTATAATCCGTAAAGGAAACTGCCTCTACCTGATGGAATAATTCTGTATTGACATTTTCTGCATTCGCTCCTGGCAGCTGTAAAATTAGTTTTTCATCCTGCTCAATGCAAAATACAACATCTGCCAGAGCATTTTTAGAAGTATCCGGCTCGTAGGAAGCAAATGTTACATTTCCAAACGGTTCTAAATCTACATTAAAGCTCTGGGATTCGATTTTCTTTCCTCTTGCAGCTGATTCACCTGTATTTTCTGATGCATTATTCTGCTCCACGCTGTCTGCACTTTCTGATGTCTCGTTCTGTGCCACATCACTTGTGCTTTCTGATGCATCATTCTGTGTTTCGCTGTAGGAGCTTTCCTGTGCTCCATTCTGCATCACATCTGTTCCACTGCCGCATCCTGCTAACAGTGAACCTGCTAATACACAACTTAAAAATAAACAATTTTTTCTCTTCATAACTCTTTACCATCCTTTTCTTCTTTATCTTTTCATGCGTTATTCGGAATCTCCACGCATTTCCGGTGCACGCACTTCTTTTAACATTGTAAAATCTACTGCCTCTGCTAACTGTTTTAAGTTTTCTTCTGTCATCCCATTTTCATTTCCGCAAAGCACATTAATTGTAATAAAACAGTCTTCGAAATCTACATAAATCAGGGATTTATCCGCGCCAAATGCAAGCATTACCTCTTCGCCGCCCGCAGTCATATACGGACATTCTTTATAATCCGCTGCATCCCCGATGTTTAATATCACTTCATCAAATGTGCCTTTTACCACTCTTTTGAACTGATAGGATATTACTTCTCCATTGTCTAAGGTCATATCTCCGTCAAATGCAAATGAACCGTCTTCGTAAATATAAGACCAGTATTTCGTACAATTTTCTGTCATAAAATCTTTGCCCAGACGATAAACCAGTTCCTGCGGACTGATGGAATCAATGTCTGTATGCAGTTTCAGATGATATTTTTGCACGATTTCGTCTAACGTATCACCCATCTCCTGCGTGTATACATAATACAGACTATAACGACTGTCCAAATCAAGTGAACTATTTCCTATCTCACTTATTATCGCGCCATCCGTATCATAACCATCTAAAAATGCCTGCCGCTTTCCTGCCGTCCGGTAATCCAGTCGGTCAAAGGACAGATTACGTGTGATTCTGGATAAAAAGTGTTTCAAATTGCTCGGTCTTGTCGGCGGAATTGCCTTCCAAGCCCCCATATACGTGTCATTGACAACTTCTTCTGTGTCACACAAATCCCGCAGAATATTGTACGCTACCTGTTTGAGATAAGCACCGTATTTACCACTTGTTTCCTTTATTGCTAATTCTGAACGTTCATAAAATAGATTGATTATCTTTAAGTCTTCCATTATTAGTGCACCTCTAAGTCATGTTTTAAGAGCCTCTATCTATATAGTAGGGAAAAATTTGCATTAGGACAAATTATATCATATTTTTTTTTAAGAAAAAAAAGTATTATGAATGACAGCGTTCCTCTGTCAAACATAATACTTCTTCTTTGCTTTATTCCTTTTCCGTAAATGTCATCTCACGTACAATTTTTCTAAGCTTTAAAACCATAGATGGTGCAACCGATAATTCATCTACTCCCATGTGGACAAACTGCTCGGTCAGTGCCGTATCTGCGCCAAGCTCGCCGCAGATGCCAACCCATTTTCCACATTTATGCGCATTGTCTACTACCATTTGTATCATTCGTAAAATTGCTTTATGATGCGGCTTGTAGAAATCGTCAAGCTTTTCGTTCTGTCTGTCTATTGCAAGTGTGTACTGTGTCAAATCATTTGTACCGATGCTGAAAAAGTCAACCATTTCTGCTAACTCATCACTAATCATAACGGAGGCAGGTGTTTCAATCATGATACCCTGTTCAGGAACTTTATATTGAATTTCCTGCGCCTTAAGCTCTGCTTTTACCTCATCCACAATTGCAAAAATCTGTGCTACTTCCTCTGTGGACGTAATCATCGGATACATAATGGAGATATTTCCATAAACTGCTGCCCGAAGCAGTGCCCGAAGCTGCGTTTTAAAAATCTCCGGCTGTTTCAAACAGATGCGGATTGCACGATAGCCAAGTGCAGGATTTTCTTCTTTGCCAAGATTAAAATAATCTACCTGCTTATCTGCTCCAATATCAAGCGTTCTGATAATGACCTTTTTGTCTGCCATCATCTGTGCCGCCTGCTTATAAGCCTGATACTGCTCTTCCTCAGTTGGGAAGCTTGTCCTGCCAAGATATAAGAACTCGCTTCGGAATAAACCAATTCCGCTGGCATCATTTTCTAAAACATAACCAATGTCACCCACACTTCCTATATTTGCATAGATATTGATTTTCCGTCCGTCTAAGGTTATGTTTTCTTTTCCTTTTAATTCCTGTAAAAGTTTTAGCTTTTCCTGCTCTTCTTTTATTTTCTGCTTTGTCTTTTCACAAGTTTTCTCATCCGGCTCAAAAATAACCTGTCCCACAAATCCATCCACGACTGCATTCATTCCGGTTTCTATCCCGTCTAACTGCATTGGCACTCCGATTAATGCCGGAATATTCATCATTCGTGCAAGGATTGCTGTATGTGAATTGGTTGAACCATGAACAGTAACAAAAGCAAGAATTTTTTCTTTGTCCATCTGTACTGTTTCACTTGGACTTAAGTCATCAGCCACAATAATAGATGGCTCTCTTGAACTTAAATCAATCTCTCCCTGACCGCTTAAATTGCGTACCACACGCTCAGAGATGTCTTTGACATCGACAGCTCGTGCTTTCATATAATCGTCATCCATCCCAGCAAATATCTGTGAAAAGTTATCTCCTGTCATGGCAACTGCGTACTCTGCATTCACCTGCTCGGTCTGAATCATATTGTGAATTGCATCCAGATAATCCTCATCCTCTAACATCATCTGATGCACTTCAAAAATTGCTGCACTTGCTTCGCCCACTTCAATAATGGCTTTATCGTACAGCTTCTGCAGCTGCTCTTTTGACTGCTCTACGGCTCTTTTTGCACGTGCAATCTCTGCCTCTGTATCATCGACTCTTTTACGTTTCACCTGATAGTCGTTTTTCTTTAAAACCACTACCGGACCCATAACGATTCCCTTGTATACGGATTTCCCCTGCAAACACTGCATACGTCATCTCTCCTTTACAGATTCTGTTCAAAGAATGTTTTGATGTCCTCATATGCTGTTTCTTCGTCATCACCTTCTACGGTCACTTCAACAGTCTGTCCATGCTTTACGCCAAGACTCATAATCGCCATCAGTTTTGTTGCTTCTGCACTTTTTCCATCTATATTTACAACAATTTTGCTGTTATATTTTTTGGCTTCTTTTACAAGAAGTCCTGCTGGTCTTGCGTGAATTCCGATTTCATCTTTAATTTCATAGGTAAATGTTTTCATAATTATATTCCTTTCCATACTTCTTAATTTAAGCTTCTATTAATTCACTATCCATAACGCGCTCTATATGCATGGCAAGATAACCAATCTCAACATCCTCTAATGCCAGCTTCATATCTGCTTCTATCTGCACGCATATCTTTTTTGCCGCATCAAAAGCCTTTGGAAATTTCACTTCCATATAATCATTCATACTGACTTTTAGTTTCTCTCCATTGATAGAACGCGCTATCATATAGCGTACATGGTTCATCAAACGATTATAGGAAAGCGACATAACATCAATTTCCCTTCCTGTCTGCTTTTCCACAAGGGAAATACATTCCCTGACCGCACGCGCAATCTGCATCGCCTGTGATACCTTTTCGTTTTTGATTGCAGAATGGACATGTAATGCAATATAGCCGACTTCATGTTCGTCAATCTGTATCTGCATCTTGTCCATTAATAATTGCTCCATACACTGCGCAACTTTATATTCTTTATAAAATAATACACGAATATCTTCTGTTAATGGATTGCTAATCTGTTCATGGTTTTTGATACGTCTGACAGCAAATTCAATATGGTCTGCCATTGGAAAAAGAATGGAACGGTCTATCTTTCCGAATTCCTGCTCTGCCCGGTTTAACACTTCATTCGCAAGCTCTAAGCATACCGGAGATACCGATTTAATAATATCCTTTGCATTTCCGCGTTCCGTAAATTCATGCAGCGAATAGACGGTATCCTCTGCCCTGACCTCAATTCTGTCACTTACTTTTTTGCCAAATGCAACTCCCTTTCCCATGACTAAATATTCTTTGTTATCCTCTACACTAATTCCAATCATAGCATTGTGATTTAGTACTTTGCTGATTCTAAACATATTCGTATCTTCCCCATTTTTTATCCTTTATCATTCACAGATATCTATCGCAAAAAGTTCTTCTCCAGCGCAAATATTTCCTTCTTTTAAAAGACGGATTTTCTGATTGTCTTCTAATTCTGTACACAAAATCGGTGACACCAGAGATGGTGCATTTTCTTTTAAATAATCCAGGTCAAGCTTTAACATCGGCTCGCCCTTCTTCACCTTCTGACCAGATTCTACTAATGCTTCAAATCCGCTGCCATTTAATTTGACCGTATCAATTCCGATATGAATTAACAGGCTCACTCCAGAATCCGTATAAAAGCCAATCGCATGTTTTGTGTCAAACACAAAAGCAACTTCTCCATCCTCCGGTGCATAAACATAAGCATCCTGCGGTGTTACAACAGCGCCATCGCCCATCATTCTTTGTGCAAATGCTTCATCCGGTGCTGTCGCAAGGTCGCCAGCCATGCCATTTACCGGGCTGGAAATAATAATCGATTTTACGACTTTCTGCTCTTTTTCATCATACTTTACTTCTGCTTTTTCATCAATAACGGATTCCTCGTTTTTCACCAATGTATCCGGTGCTGTTACTAAATAATCTTCCAGATTGGATTTAATAACAGTTACATTCGGTCCATAAATAACCTGTACCCCATTTCCTTTATGCACAACACCCGATGCACCGGTTGCCTTTAAAACTGCATCATTGACTAACGAAGCATCCAGTACGGTACAACGGAGTCTTGTCGCACAGCAGTCAACGTCGCTGATATTTTTCTTACCGCCCAAACCTCTTGTAATTGCTTCGCTGACAGCATCTTCCTTTGGCAATGCTGCTTTTTCACTTTCCTTGCGGGCATTGACATCCGCTTTGGTATAAAGCTTCGTTTCCGTATCATCATCTTCACGTCCCGGTGTTTTGAAGTTAAACTTCAAAATCAGGAATTTAAAGATAAAATAATATAGGAAAAAGTAAATGATTCCGACTGGAATAATTTTTACCCAGCTTGTCTTATCATTTCCCTGCAGGATTCCAAAGAAAAAGAAATCCAATAAACCGCCGGAAAAGGTCAAACCGACTGCGATGTTAAGCATATGTGCAATCATGTATGCACTTCCTGCCAGAATTACCTGTACCACAAATAACATTGGTGCAACAAACAGGAATGAAAATTCAAGCGGCTCTGTAATTCCGGTTGCCATACATGCAAGTGATGCAGATAAAAGCAGACCGCCTGCTGCCTTTTTCTTCTCAGTTTTGGCACAATGATACATGGCAAGTGCTGCTCCCGGAAGTCCGAAAATCATAAAGATAAATTCTCCAGAGAAAAATCTTGTAGCATCGGCACTAAAGTGTGTCACATTTGCGGAATCAGCCAGCTGTGCAAAGAAAATATTCTGTCCGCCCTGCACCATTTGTCCGGCTACTTCCATCGAGCCACCAACTGCTGTCTGCCAGAATGGCATATAAAATACATGATGCAGTCCGAAAGGAATCAATGCTCTTTTTATCAATCCAAAAATCAATGTTCCTACATAACCAGAGCCTGTTACCAGACCGCCTAATGCGTAAATTCCATTCTGAACTGTCGGCCAGATAAAGTACATTAAAATTCCCACAAACATGTGTACAACTGTGGAAATAATCGGAACGAATCTTGTGCCTCCGAAAAAGGACAATGCACTCGGAAGCTGTATCTTGTAAAAACGATTATGCAGGGCTGCAACACCAAGTCCTACGATGACACCGCCAAACACACCCATCTGTAAGGTCTCAATTCCACACGCAGATGCAATCGTACCTTCCAACACAGTATCCGCAATCTCTCCATTTTCCAAAATCTGTCCGCTAATGGTAAGCATTGCATTAATGGCTGTGTTCATAACGAAATACGCAATCACAGCTGACAATGCTGCAACTTCTTTTTCTTTTTTTGCCATACCAATCGCTACACCTACTGCAAATATCAACGGCAGATTGTCAAAAACTGTACTTCCTACCTTGTTCATGATAAGAAGCAGGGCATGAAGAATTGTTCCTTCGCCCAAAATCCCTGTAAGACCATAGGTTTCAATCGTTGTCACATTTGTAAAAGAACTTCCAATTCCCATTAAAAGACCAGCTACCGGAAGAATCGCTATTGGAAGCATGAAACTTCGTCCAACACGCTGTAAAACACTAAATATTTTGTCTTTCATTTTTCATTCACTCCTTTTCTTTTTATTGTGACAGATTCGATGCATATCCATACCATTTTTCCTGCCGAATTTTCTGTTCAAAACTATCGACATCCATCGGATACATCAAATAATATCCCTGAAATATATCGCAGTTGTATTGCTTTAAAAGCTGAAATTGTTCCTGTGTCTCAACGCCTTCTACGATGACCTGCATTCCTAATTTTTTTCCAAGCTCAACCATCATCTGAAGAATTGTTCTGCTCCGCTCTTCGTCCTGACATTTTTGTAAAAATTTCATATCCAGCTTAATCACATCCGCCATAATATCCTTTAACATGTTAAGGGATGAATAGCCGCTTCCAAAATCATCAATTTCTACAATAAAGCCATTATTTCTCAGCTTGCGAATCACAGTCAAATTTCTTTCCACATTTTCCATCAGTGCGGTTTCTGTTAATTCAACTCTTAATTTTTCAGGTGAAATTTCATATTTGCGTACCAGCTTCGTAAGTACCTCACAAACATCTACTGCTTCAAAATCTTTTGCAGAAATATTTACAGATAAGAACAAATCACCTTTCCCGGCTTTTTTCCACTTTTGCAATTGTTCACAGGCAAGCTCCCAAATATACATATCTAATTTGGCAATCAGCCCGTTTTTCTCCAAGGTTTCTACAAAAGTGCCTGCGGAAAGAACTCCTTCTAACGGATGATTCCATCTTACCAGTGCCTCTGCGCCTACAATATTTTCTTTTGCGTCGTACAACCCCTGCAGGTACATGACCAGCTCCTTATTTTTTATTGCACGCTGTATCTCGCCATACAGAACCTGTTCTTTTAACATCTGCTGGCGCATCGTCTCATGAAAATAAGCTGCCTGTCTTCCTCTATCCTCTTTTATCGTATCCAGTGCCATCTTTGCTCTGTCACACATCACTGACACTGGTATTGATTTATCTTCTATCTCATAAATTCCCATATCAATGCGGACAATGTAAGATTCCTGCCCTTCTATCTGAAATTCTTTTTCCAGAAGCACATCCATTAGCTGTTGTGCATTCTTCTTCGGAATCAATATGCCAAACTTGTCCGCTTCTAATCTGGCATACACACCTCCTAAATGGCCGTTTTCTTTCAGCAGCCTTCCTATCTGTTTTATCAGATTGTCCCCTGCTGCAATTCCAAACAAATCATTCACCAGTTTAAAATGCTTTATGTTAGAGCATATTATCTGATAATTTGTCTCCTGGTCATTTTTTAACACTTCCTGTACTTTGAAAAAGAACCCCCACTGATTATATAGTCCGCTTAAGCTGTCATATATTTCCATATTGTCCCCCTTCTTTTTACCTTTTATGCCTCCGTTTTCTTGTCTCCAATAATACACATTCCCCCTTTTTGTCTTTTTCTCTTATAAACACTTCACCAAAGTATCATGTTAAAGCAACAAAAAAAGGCACTACTACACATAAACAATTCTTGTCATGTATAGTTAATGCCTCGTTTGAGTTACACACTATAATTTAGATTTAATTTAGCATTTATAAGAAGTTTTGTCAAGCAAGCTTCCATTGGTAACTGCTTGAACACGTTTTGCACATTTCCTAGCTTACTACTACTTGTCTACATGCAAACTCTGACAAATGAGTATTGATAAAAGAATCATCATTTACATGTGCTCTTAACAATACTTCTGCACCTGTTCCGATTCCCAGCATTCCAAGGATTGATTTTGCATCAATCTCTACATGTCCAACCAGGGCATCTACATCAAAGCTTAACAAATTCAACTGTTTTACAAGTTCAATTACCTTGTCCTCTGTGTCCATCTTAACATGAAATGAAACCATATCGTATTCTCCTTTTCGCTAAAATAATTTTAATTACATATTGTTCCGAACCACTAGGACATCTGACATATCCTGCCCTCTCATGTTTCGCTGTGCAACTCCATGCAATCTTTTGCATAGAATATACACTCGTCACATCGATTTTTCAATATTTTTTTATCAAAAATCCCTTATTTTACCTGTTTTTCTATCTTTTCACCAATTTTTTATAAATTATTTGGTAATTTCACACAGCTTTTTATGCAATAAATTAGTTTTGTTGCATGCACTTTTGCACAATAATAATTAGACTTATTGTTACACATTTGACTTTTCTAATCGTTTCTCTTAGAATTATTTGGTACTGAAATTATTTTGAAATTTATCGAGGAGGTTGACTCATGGGTGTTACCATTCGAGACGTTGCCGCATTCGCCGGCGTATCCCCATCCACAGTCTCTAGGACATGTAAAAACAATCCTTCGATTAGCGAAGAAACAAAAGAAAAGGTTCGTAATGCGATGGCAGAATTAGGATATGAACCAAAATTCCGCTCCCGTCATACGACATCTCGAACGATTGGAATTATCCTCCCAATTTCCGGGCGGGCTATGTATGTAAATTCGTTCTTTTTAGAAACGATTCGGGGAATCACACAATATTGCAATTCCCGTCAATATATCACTACAATTATTTCCGGTGAAACAGAAGAAGATGCTTTGCAGACCATTCGCTCCATGTATCATAATGGTTTAGTAGACAGCTTTATTTTTCTTTACTCCAAACAAAAAGACCCCCTCGTTGACTTTTTGTCCAACGAAGGGGCTGTCTATGCTTTAATTGGCAAGGATTATCAGTTTGCCAATCAGACCATTTATGTTGATACCGACAATATTCACGCAGGCAAAGATGCTGCTGAATATTTGATTAGTTTAAATCACAAACGCATCGGATATATAGGTTATGAAAGAACGCTGCTTTTTTCTTCTGACCGAAAATATGGATACGAGCTGGCTCATTTGGAACACAATCTGCCCATTTGTTCTGACTATAGCATTGAGGTCACTCACTCGCTTGGAAAACTGCCAGACAAATTTTATCAGTTAATGAAGCGCAAAGACCGTCCGACTGCCTTTGTTGTTGCAGATGACTTCTTAGCAGTGGAATTAGAGCACGACTGCCAGAAATTAGGAATTTCCATTCCTGATGATTTGTCTATCGTGTCGTTTAATAATTCTCTTTTTGCAGAAATAGCTTCCCCACCTGTGACATCCATAGACATCAACTCCACACAGCTTGGCATTGAAACGGCAATACAGATTATCAAGCATGTGGAGAATCCGAATCTGCCATCTACCAAAAGTATTGTTCCACACCGAATTGTAGAACGTGAAAGTTGTAAGCGAATGTAGGGATTTATATTAGCTAGGAAAGCTCTAACATTCGCTGCAAGGGCTTTCTTGCTTTTTCAATTATATCATCCGGCAGTTCTACTGTCTGTTCCATATTTTCTAATGCCTGTTGTACCTTTTGTACTTCTCCATCCACATAATAATGTGCAAGAATTGCCACATCCTTTGCAATCTTTAATGTGTTAATTTCATTTTTTATCGCATCGTTCATAACACTTTACCTAATTTTTGACTAATTGTTATTAAATAACGCGGTTGACAAATATCGGTCTCCTGAGTCTGGAAGCAATACAACAATTGTTTTGCCTTTATTTTCCGGACGAGCTGCCAAAATGCCTGCTGCCTTTAAGGCTGCACCAGAGGAGATACCTACCAAAATACCTTCACTGACTGCAAAATTTCTTCCTTCTGCAAACGCATCTTCATTTTCAATGGTAAGAATTTCATCATATACTTTTGTATTAAGAACATCTGGAACAAATCCCGCTCCAATTCCCTGTATCTTATGTGCTCCCGGTGTACCAGTTGATAATACCGGACTTCCTGCTGGCTCGACTGCAACTATCTTCACGTTCGGATTCTGTTCCTTTAAGTACTCACCAACACCTGTTATCGTTCCTCCTGTGCCAACGCCTGCTACAAAAATGTCAACTTTTCCATCCGTCTGTTCCCAAATTTCAGGTCCTGTTGTTGCCTTATGAACTGCAGGATTCGCCGGATTTACAAACTGTCCTAAAATCACAGCTCCCGGAATTTCTTCCTTTAACTCTTCCGCTTTAGCGATTGCTCCTTTCATTCCCTTTGCACCTTCTGTTAATACCAGTTCTGCACCATATGCTTTTAACAGATTTCTTCTTTCCACACTCATGGTGTCCGGCAAAGTAAGAATCGCTTTATATCCTTTGGCTGCGGCTACTGCTGCTATTCCGATGCCGGTGTTTCCTGAGGTTGGTTCAATAATCGTTGCTCCTGGTTTAAGAATGCCCTTTTTCTCAGCATCTTCAATCATTGCCAAAGCAATTCTGTCTTTTACAGAACCTGCCGGATTAAAATACTCAAGCTTTGCAAGGATTACAGCATCTGTTATACCAGCTTTTTTTGAATACTGATTCAACTTTAACAATGGGGTTTCTCCAATTAACTCTAATGCACTTTCTTTAATTTTACTCATAATATTATCCTCCTTAAATTAGTTCAACTTTTCCTATCTGTTTGGTATGATATGAGGATAACATACTTTTTTCCGCGTGTATAATACACAAATCCTCTAAAGAGTTATAGGTAATGTCTATAGGGGAATCAATTATCGAACAACATTCGCCATTTCAAAAACTCTTTTTTAAACTCCTTACCATGAACTCTTCCGATTACTATTTTTAATCCATTACAAAGTGTAATTTCGCGGCTATTTACCTTGGTAATAAACTTTAAATTGACAATATACGACCGTTGTACCTGAAAGAAACCAAACTCAGATAATCTTTGTGCTGTTTCAGATATCCGTCCTTCGCAAAAATATTCACTGCCATCCACCATAAGATATCTCAGTTTTCTTCCATTCGTTTCAACAAGCAGAAGTTTATCCAAATTTATCTTTCTGCAAATCCCAGAGGTATCATTGCAACATATAATCTGCTCCTGAATCTTGGTTCGAAGAAAAAAATCAAGTGCCTCATTTATTTCCTCTAAATGTTTTTTGTCAATATATCTGAAAGCATTCACCCTATACCCAAATCTGGCCAGTTCTGTATGTGAAGTTAAAAAACAAATCTTACAATGTTTTCCCGCATTCATCAATGTTTCAGCTATCTCAAAACCATCTTCCCCCTCAGCGAGTTCAATGTCTAAAAACAGTAAGTCTGCGTCCATATTTTTCATAAAATCTTTTCCATTGCTATAGGAATTGATTTGGGATGAAATGTTTTTATCCCTGCAATATTTTTCAATTACCGCCTGTATCTTATCTCTCCATACTGCTTCATCTTCCACGATACATACTTTCATATCTATTTCTCCCCTATATGTACCTATTGACCATCAATCATATATACAATATTCAAAAGTTCTATCGCATACAATTTAAGTCTGTTTTCTTTTAATATAAGACATCGATTGCTATCTTCCGATATATCGTTCTCGATAGCATATAGTGCATCAAATTCATCACTATTTGCATACCTACTTCTCCTTAGGAATCGCAATGCTGATTTTAAACAACGCTTCTCCATTTTCTACTAAGGATTCCATATAATATTCACCATGATACTTTTCAACTGTCACAGCAATATTTTTCAGTCCAAATCCATGATTTATCCTATCCTTTTTTGATGTCATAAAAAAGCCTTTTTTCGTATTTACCTTTTCGAGAACGCTATTGCTAACAACAATAAAAATTTCCTTCTGATGTTCTACCAGTTCAACTCGAATTTTAGGAACAGCCGCTTTCGCAGTTGCTTCCATGGCGTTCTGCAATAGATTTCCCATTAAGGTTGTAATGTCAAACATCTCAAGATGTAATTTTCCGGTCAACTTTCCTGCTACAACAAACCCTATCTTTTCCTTTTCCGCCAAATATAAATAATAATTAATAATCACATCAAGAAAACTATCTCCTGTGTGAATTTTTAAATCAAATTTATCCTGAATATTCCAAATTGTATTTATGTATTCTTTGGCTTCTTCTGTCTTTTTTTGATTCATCAACTCTCTAAGCGCACCAATATGATTTGTCAAATCATGTTTAAAACTTCGTATAGCCATTGACTGTTGTAACTGGTAATCATATTGCTGCTTTTGCATATACATAAAAGATTGCAGTTCGCTATTCTGCCTGTTTGAAAGTATATTTTTAATAGCAAGACTAAGGGTAAGAAAAATGGAATAAATTGCTCCCACTATACTGATAAAAAATACTGCATATGCATCCCACCCATACCTTGCATGATTCTCGTTAAAGAAGAAAAAGACCAGGTTATAAAACATTTGAAAAATGCTGCCTTGTACTAAAAGCGCAAACAAATACCTAAATTCTATATCGTTCAGATAAACTTCATTCTTTTTAAGAAGCTTCAAATATACCAAAAGATATACCAAAAACGAAATCAGATAGGCAGGCTCCATCCACCACATTATATCTGTGCCACCATACCCTCCACCGATTAATACAATCTGTATCAGCATGACACTAAATGTATCAACAATTCCAGTAAAATACATAAGGGCAGCACTTAATACAACCAGATGCCCTAAACGCTCCTCAAAAAATAAACTTATGGAAAGCACACTCCAAACTATATAAACAATTGGAGAATTTGTATCAAAATATGCGTCAAAAACACCAGCAGATAACACAATCAGCATAGATGCGCCAAGAAAAAGTTTGTTTTTCCTTGGACTTAACTTAAAGCCAAAATGTATTATAAACAGATATATTAAATAATTCAAAATGTTATTTACAATATAAATCATGTTCCCCACCTGTTGTCAGAAGTTTCGATAAAGATACACATCCCGCAACTTATTCGTTAAATTTTGGGGCTGCTCTTTCTCTATAACTCAACTATCCTCTTTATAATTTTTTGATATTGTACCATAGATTGGTTTTTTCGGAAATTGTGACCTTGAAGTTGCTGCTATGTAAGTACTAGGTTTGGATTTTTTAATAATTTATCAACTAGTACCTTATATTTCTCTATGCCGAAATCTTCTACTATACTTGTCACCCTTGCACCTGCATCCTTGGAGGATGCACCACACAAAAAAATTCTCTCATCATCCGTCCCATAATCGAGAACAATGAATCTATCATGATATATTCCACCTGTCTTTTTTAGTGTCATTTTAATTGATGGATATTCTCTACAAAAATCTTGATATTCAATGTAGTGCAATTTTCCACCAACATTATCACTAAAAAGCGTTATGTCAACACCAGCAGAGGCGTTCTTCAAAAGCACTAATGTTCGCAATCCAATATAATTATCTACCACATAAATAGTTTTCTTTGCTTGCATATATATTTCCGAATATGCTAAATCAGCTGTACAATACTTTGTGTTATACATCAACCAACCATTATCTTCATCATCCACAAAACTATTCATCATATCTGCCAAATCCGACTTTGTAACAACATTACTAAGTTGGTCCATTACATCACACATCTGTTTCTCCACCGAACCAATATCTGATTTTAATTTTGAAATATCTCGAACATTTTCCGCAGTTTGCATAGAAAGTTGAATATATTCTCTCTGCCCGATTAGCTCTCTATTATCAATGATGTAATCCTTCATCTTCTTAAAAGTACGAACTAATGCTCTGCTTTGCTTAACCGCAAGTTCACCACGAAGAACCGTCATTAGCATATAGATTCCTTGTTCCGTAAATGCATATGGATTATACTTTATATTTGACCCCCGTCCAGTACCTCTGTTCAAGGTGCAATTTTTGCACCTTGAAAGTTCCTCAAGTTCCCGGTCTGATAATTGAAACATGAAGTCATCACCTTCAAATTTTGCAGAATTATTTTTTACTTGTCGGTTAAAATTCTTTGTTTCATATCCATATAATTCTGCCAGTTCAAAATCCAACATTACCTTCTGTCCACGAATATTATATATCTTACTCTGCAATGTTTCTTCTGAAACAATAGCTACCTCCGTTGTTTCTGCCATTGTACCCCTCCTTCGCTTTCGTTTTCAATCTTAATGCCCAAAAAAATTGATATCAAGATTCTCCAAATTTGAGGTGCATTTTTCACCTCAAATCACTCCATGTCTTCCAGCTCCTCTATCTGCTTCAATGCCTCAATATACTTCATGAGTCTCTTTCTCTGTGCTTCCTTCATACTATGAATATCCTCAATGATACGAATATCTGCTTTTGATATTTTAGGTTCTTCTTTAACTTTCTTTAACTCATACTCGACATAATCCTCATCGATACCTTTTCCAGTCAACAACTGCTCTGGTGTTACTTCCAGCACCATACAGATGTCCATAATCTTATCTGCCGATGGATTAGTCTTCTTAGTTTTCCAATCACTTATGGTACTACTTGCCAGCCCGACCTGTTTGGCAAAAGTATTCTGTGACATATTTTTATCTTTTAATATTTTAAATATTCTTTCACTGATAATCATAATATCTCCCTCTTTTATTCGTACATACGAATAGATATTCTTTTCATTTTTCGTATCTACGTACAGATTAACACCCTATATTCGGATAGTCAACCCATTTAACATTCTTTCTCGTTTACTAACTTGCATTCTCCTTTTCTGTATGTCATACGCCAAAGCGATACTCCTTTTCTTCCTTTTCATTGGCAGCCAGTTTAAACTGCTCGATAACCATGTCCGCAACCTCATTTGGACTGAGATTCGTATTATCTATCTTTACATGATTATCAAACCATATCTCTCCAGCGTCTGAATTCAATCTATGATTTGCCGCATCCTTTAATAGATTGGATTTGCTCCATACAATATCTCTTTTTGATGCTTTGCGTTCTATTCTATGCGGCGTTTCATTTCTTGCAAGTCTCGTTTCAAGGTCGGCACTTAATTCCACAAAATAGAATTCTCCTCCTGTAATCCGAAATCCCATCTTTTCATATAAATGTCGCGCTCTGGCATTTCCTTCTACAAACTCTAATTCCATCTGCATTACACCCTCTCTGCTTTCTGCAAGACGAATCATTTCTTCAAACATTTTTGTACCTATTCCCTGATTCCAAAAATCACTAATCAATGCTATTCCTATACTAGCTCTATGCTTTGTTTTCATTCCCTGGAAAAAACTTATCGTACAATTACCAACAACCTTACCGTCCACAATACACATAATCATCGCTTCATTCGGCGAGACATTCTTCTGCTCAAACAACTTCTTTTCGTCTTCGACTTTGTATTTTCCGCACTCCTCCGGATAACGTAAAATATAATCAGTTTCCCCGGCAGAAATAAGCAAATATTCTAATGTACTTTCTACATCTTCCTCTTTTGGGCTACGCAATAATGCTTCACGCCCATCTTTTAATTCAAATCTTACATCATCAATAATCATATCGTCTTTCTCCTTTTCATAAATTTAGTTGCTTCACCTGGTCCTAATGAAGACCAAAGAATGTGCCTTGGCACATTCTCGCGCCGAGCGCGGTCGCTTGCGACGTACTACATCTTCGCACGAGTGTGCCGCCTGCCCGGAGTGCTTTTAAATTCATAGGAATTAAAAAAGACCACCTACCCGAAAGATAAGTGGTCAAAAACAACTATACAAAAATACTATGTTTCTGAAAGCTTATTTTTCTTCGTAACCGGAATATTTACATACAACATTAAGACCCTGCACATTAACCTGCTGCATTGTCTGAATCATTTCGTATGTATTTTCGACTACGAATAAGAACATAATTAAGCTTCCTTTCTCAAAATATTTTTTCCAATATAATCCTTATGTTTTATTTTGTCAATAACTATTCTAACATAACTTTTTCTCCTTCCTTATTCATAATATAGTTATTGCTAAAATCCAAACACTTTACATCTTAACTCTTTATTACCTGTCAGTGCCATATATCTACGAAAAGTTACTCTCGCTTTGTTGTTTTTCTTATCTAATTCCATAATATCCCAATTACAAATTAAACGACGTTTTGGCTCTTCCCCCCAATAATGTAAACCTTCTTTCTCATGTTCCGGTCCGTCTGGTACAAATATCACATCACCAGCTTTTTGCATTTCGGGGTCGTGAATCATATTATCAAATATTTTCCATAAAGCTTGATACCTCTTATCGCGCAAATTCTCTAATGTTTCTTCAAAGAAGTCGCAAAAAGTAAATATACCATAATAGTTTTCATCTACTTCTTTCAATAAATCCACAATGTACATTAATACATTATCAATGGAAAATTCCATATCTAACAGATTATCATACTGTTCTTTTAATTCCTTAAACCACTCCTGCAGTTTTTCGGAAAATCCCAATTTACAACCTTCTTCCCAGTAAGGAATCATATCATCTGGAGATTGTGCAAAAAATTTTTCTGTCGAAATTGGCAAAACATAATGTCCATCATTTCCATATAAATTTATCCTCTTTCTTTTTGCCACATCTCGGATTTGCCCCCATAAATTCCAAAAGTCCACCTCATATAATTCCGAAATCACTTTTACAGCAAATGCGGGAGCATCAGAAATAGATAAAGCAATTAATATGTTATCAAGTATTTCTTTACTCTCAGATAAACTGTCGATTGCTTTTAGCTCCATTTCACAATACATACGAAGCGTTTCCATTAATATCTGCAATTGGCTCTCTTTATCTTTCCCACAATTGTTCCTATATGCGCTTAGTTTTTTAACTACACTTCGCATACTATTTAATGCCAGTTCTTCAAGTTCTCCCTTTTCTTGAGCACTGTATACTGCAATTGCTTTCTCATATCCATTCAGTACAGCATAAATCTCACATCCGCCAATAAATGCATACCGACTATTTCCCGTCTCAGACCATTCCATATATTCTGCTCTTTCATCTTCGGAATAATGAATTGTTTCAAACAATTTCCATGGGTCGAAATTTTTGACATGATTCTTTTCGTCAAACAAATAGTTAATCCATCCAACATACCCCCATGAAGTTACTGGATAGTTGTCTACCATCGCTATCGAAATTCCCTCGGTATATAATTCTTCAAGTACATACGCAGCAACAATAGTTTGATGAAAATATCTCCACCCAATTTTATTGCTCCATACACAACATTTCTTTCTATCAAAACCAGCATTTTCCCAAAAAGCATCTTCAAAATAATTATAGCAAAAATTCATTCCATCTTCTTGCATCCTAACCTTACGAAGCATCGGAATTTTTTTACCATATAATTGAACCCACTCTATATTCATCATGCCACCAGCTCTGAAGATTTTTTCTATTTTCTCAGCAAACTCTTCCCTCCTATTCTCGGATATAATACTCTCCTTTTCCCGCAAAATTCCCGCAAATGTACCCATATGAACATCCTCCTTCTCGTATCGTATATACGTTATTCTATCGCATAATCAAAGGCATGTCTATATAGACATGCCTTTGATTATTTCATATCCTTCAATGCTTTCATATAACCTTCTAATCGTTTTTTTGCATCCAAATCTAAACTTTGATAAGTTTCAAGCAATTGAAATTCATCAGACTCTCTGTTAATAACAACATACTCTATCGGCCGATATTCTTTATATTTTTTATTTTCCGTCCCCTGTAACAACTCATAAGGTGAAATATCGAGCACTTCACAAATAATCATAATCTTATCAGCCGAAGGATTTGTTCCTTTTCTTCGCCAATCACTAATTGTACTTTGAGAAATACCGGTTCTATTTGCAAACTCGAGCTGTGTGATTCCTCTTTTTTCAAGATATTCATATATGCGTTCGCTAATTAACATAATCGTTCCTCATTTCTTCATCCTTACTATCTCTCAAAATATAAATGATGCAACAGTCCCCTCCCGGACCTGCATGTAATTTGTTCTGCTCTTTCTCTATGCTCCATCTATCCGTTGATAATTTCTAGGATATTGTACCATAGATTGTTAGTTTCGGAAATTATTTTCCTCTAAAAGTGGGTAAAAGAAAACCTCCAAATCTTATTTGACTTGGAGGCTTCTATTCATTTACTGTTTTGTTACATATTTCTGCAACCTACTCTGAGGTTTCTCCGGTATTGTGTATGCCAGCTTATTGCTTTCCAATAATGGCTTAAGAAAAGTGCGTGTCATATAAGTTAAATTTTTATACCCTATATACGCTGAAATCTCCTTTTTGGTTCTTGCTGTTTTACAAAATTCAAGTATCTTTTCCGCAACCGTATCGCTTTCGACTTGGTCATTGACTTGGTCACTGACTTGGTCACCAGTCTTTGGACCAGATTTCATTGTTGCAGTTTTATTCAACGGAATCACTGTTTTAAAAATATCACCCTCTACAAACTGAGGTACTCCACCAGAATACATCTTGGTAAATTTATAGGTATTTCGCATACCAGACCCCAACTCATCCGCAAGCCCAATCTCTCTAAACACCTTTGAGATTGCTGGATTCTTAGGAAACGGTTCAAATGTATTCAAATTTAAATTTCCATATCCATGCGTTCTATTACTGTTCTCTGCAAAAATCCGGTCTTTCTCAATTATCATTTTTGCAACATAACCACTTGAATAATCTCGATGTGCTAAACTGTTCGATATAATTTCCCTTAAAATAGCATCCCTTGCACTAACAGACTGCATTCCATCCAAGACAAATGGGTCACTTAAATGCTTTTTAGCAAACTCACTCATTCTGTCATAGCTGTCTAAGAGATTGGTAACAATTACATCCCTATCATCATACCTATCCAAATTTTGCACTCTGAAAATCATATCTGTTTTATGCTGTGGAAGTGCTGACATAATAGTTGTATCTTTTCCAAATAACAAAATTGCAGCTAATGTAATTCCTTCTTTTCTGCTTTCATTGTCCAACAAAATAAGCCCTGCACTTCTTAACAACTCCTCGTCATCCATTGACAACCAAGGATGGTTGTTACTTCTTGCACGAGTCATTTTTCTAGCTCGCTCTATTAAATCAGAACGAAGTACATCCAGCCCCCATTCTGAAAATACCTTATTAACAAAATATGTTCCTTGTTTTCTTGCATATAATTTATATACAAGTTCTTCATTATCTGTGATGTCAATATCTGACTCATTATTTCTATCATATATTCGCCCGGAACATCTGCTTACCTGCGTACCAACAGGTACATAAAATACCCACCATCTCTATTAGAAAATGCACAGATGCTCTCATATACATCCTTTGTGATATCTGTTGTCGATTTCTTGAACTCAATCGTATGTCCCTCACCTTTACTGATAACTTCCAGTAATTCTTTTTCGCTCAACCTATTCACTTCCTTCTGCTTTCCTGACTAATAATCGATTCCTAAATATTCAAATTCCTTTATGCCTCATCCATTTTCCATAATATAGATTCCCCAACTTTTATCATACCAAACATCAATTCCTAAATTCTTCAAATCTTTAGCAAGCTTCTCTCTTCCTAACCCATACGACTTGATTTATACTGCATCATCACCACCGCCTCCACATGTGTCGTGGCTCTCCGATGAACACAAATTCTCCGCCACGTCACACGCTGATGAACACATTTTTCTGTCCTCAGCTTTCGTAGTTATTTCTTCATTATTATCAACAATCACTGCCAGCTTTTTCTCCATCTTATGACACCATCTTACCTTTCTCTGATTTTTTCTGCTCCTTAAAGTGTTCTTTTGCATTTGGTACAACACCCGACTGATTTCCCTTTAATACAAAGGTCAGTTTATATGGGTCTGCTGTTCCATCTTCATTAAAGCCACCGACCAATACCTTTTCGATAATGCTTTCAAAGACCACTCTATCAAATTCATCGAGAATTTCTTCGTTTTCCAGTGTCAGACGAAGTTCCGCCATTCGCTTTCCTACATCTTTTTGCTTTTCGATACTCTCATTCAATAACATTTTCTTACCATCGAGGGTATGAAGCTTCCGATTGATTTCAATCATCTTTTCGTCATAAACCTCTTTTGTTATTGTACCATCAATCAGCATATCTGTCATTCTGCTTTTTTTACTATTTAACGCTGAAATATCTTTATCCAGCTGCTGTCTTTTTCGGATGTCATCATCGTTGCTCAAAGAGCTTTCCACCGCATCCATTACTACATCCAGCACATCCTCAAAATTGCCTGCCAACAGACCAAATGCCTCTAAAAATGCTCCCTCTAAAATCGCCTCATCTATCGCTTTACAATGGGGACAATTTTTAATTCCGTTCTTCGTGGCATTCATACACTGCCATACCGGCTTTTCATAAACAGAACTGCTGTGACGGGTTCGCCTTGTCAGCTTATGCCCACAGAAAGCACATTCACACATGCTACTGAACGCATATTGTCTGGTATAGCGTTCTCGATTGCCTGTTGGCTCCACCACTCTATTGGTGTTTCGTTTCACCCTAATCCTTTCTGCTTCATCCCAGACCTCTCTTGAAACAATAGGCTCGTGGTGGTCACGGATATAATACTGTTCTTCCTCTCCCATATTTGCTAATCTGCGCTTGGAAATCGGGTCGGTGGTAAAGGTTTTTCCAAGAAGAATATCGCCCTTGTATTTCTCATTTTTAATAATACCCATCACACCATGGGTGTGCCAGCTGACTTCTCCTTTTTTATTCTTCTTCCCCATCTCCGTCAGTCGGTTTGCAATGGTTGTTGTACCATATCCCTGCAAATACATATCATAGATAAAACGAACAATTTCTGCTTCCTCTTCATTAACGGTCAACGTCTTATCTTCCGGATGATAATCATACCCAAGACAACCATTAAAGCCTATCAGCTCTCCTCGTTTCATTTTCATCTTAAGCCCCATTTTCACATTTTGCGAAAGTGATTCCACTTCCTGCTGTGCAAGGGAACTCATAATCGTAAGAAGCAGTTCTCCATTCATATCCATGGTGTTGATATTTTCCTTTTCAAAGAAAATAGCGATATTACGTTCTCTCAGCATTCTTACATATTGAAGCGTATCCAAAGTATTTCTTGCAAATCGGGAAATGGATTTTGTCAGTATCATATCAATTTCCCCATTCTGACACTTCTGAATCATCGCCTGAAACCCTTCACGCTTATCTACCTTCGTTCCGGTTATGGCTTCGTCGGCAAAAATACCTGCATTTACCCATTCCGGATTTGCCTGAATTTTTTCCTCATAATACAATTTCTGCGATTCAAAACTCCCTAACTGGTCATCATCATCCGTAGATACTCGGCAATATGCCGCCACACGAATCCGATTTATTCTAATCGCCTCTCCTCTTGTTCTGCCCCTACTGTTAGGAGCCGTTCTTGTTGCTTCCAAAATTTCTACTTTACTCATGCATTACCTCCATCAATTCTTTATTGTAAAAATGTCAGCATCACAAGGTTTTTCCCTGTGTCTACTGACATTGTATCGTCTTTTCTAATTATGAACGAATCTACAAAACCAAGTCCTGCGACATTTTATGCCGCTTCCTGACTTGATTCCAAAACCAGATACTTCCTCATAATTTTATTTCTTGCAACCATATATTCCGTTTCAGAAATCAATCCCATTCGGAAAATCTTTCTTAACACCACAATACATTTCGCATACTCCAGTTCTCTTCCCATAATTTCTAACCTCCTCCTTTTTCTGCTATCACCTTCTTTCGATGACTGTCTTAATTCAAGTCGAGCTGGCTCGTGATTGCTTTAGCTTCCATTCGTATCTCCCTGCGTCAACGTTCCAGTTGACCTTTAGCTATTTTTAGCCTGTACGCCTCTCCTGCGCGAGATCCTCTCGTACCCTTGCGGAAGTGTCTTTCTTCGCTCCGTCTTTCGACATCCTGGCAAATCCTGTTGCAAGGGAGATACAGCTTATTCAATTTTCAAGGTACATGTGTTATAATCTTTTGTAGCCATTTCTTTGGGTTTTTGACTTCGGATGGCTACCTTTGTCAAGATAAAATTTATCAAAATCAGCCGAAAAATATCATTGACGGAGACTTGACCAAAAGTTGCCGAAAAAAATTAGGAGGACATGTGAAGAACCAGATTACCTTCTCCAATGTGATTGGAGTGCTCTTAGAAAATAGAAAGAAAACTTATACGCAGTACCAAATGGTACAAAGTATTTTTTCCGAGTATTTAGATGATACCCTTAAAAATGCGGATTTGTACCCGGAGGACCACACACAGATTAGTAAATGGTGCAGTGGCGAGCGTGCTATCCCTAAAGATATCGTTCGTGTTTACGATGAAGAGAATTTATGGGATGTAATGCAGGAATCCTTTGCAGCAAAAATTATTCCAAATTTGTTAAACGAAGCACAGGCTCGTTCCCAATTAGAAGCCCTATTACTTGCAAGTGTTGATGTCATCGGAACTGATACCATAAATGCGATAATAAAACTTACCGATAATGCAGCCTTTTTCACTGCAATGATTCGCTATGCCATTTTAAATGACCACAAGCAGAATGTATTGTATTCTCCTGATTTATCAGACCACATTTTATCAGGTCGCACACCGTCCTGCACAAAGGAATTTCTTGGCAGAAAAAAAGAACTGTCCGAAGCTTCTAAAAAACTTCAGGACAATCCTCTGCTATTTGTCACCGGTATTGCCGGCATTGGAAAAAGTGAGTTTGCAAAGCAATTTGCAAAAAAGACTGAAAAGAAATATACGAACATTATTTACCTGTACTACACAGGTAATTTAAAGAAATGTATTGCTGAGTTGGAATTCGATACGGATACATCCGAAATGACAGAAACGGAATTATTTGATTCCCACTATGCCATTTTAAAGGCACTGCATTCGGACAGCCTTGTTATCCTTGATAATTTCAATGTACAGCCAAAGGATGATGATTTCTTTCGGGAATTTATCAAGAATAAATTTCAGCTTCTTATTACCACCCGTTGCAAAATCACAGCCTTTGAAACCCTAGAACTGAAAGAGCTTGATAAAGAAAAAGAACTGACAGAGCTTTTCTTCCGGCACTGTCCATCTGCGAAATCAGAATCCGACACGGTATCGGAAATCATAGATGTGCTAAATGCTCATACCCTCACCATATGCCTGTCTGCGCTGACATTAGAAGCAAGCGGCATGGAAATCTCCGATTTGCTGTATGAACTTAAAACATCCAGCATCTGCACCAATATTTCCGAGGAAGTGGAGCTTTATAAGGACGAAACCTTTACCAATGCACGAATGGCAGAGCATTTAAGAAAATTGTTGCAGTTAAATATGCTAACAGAATCTCAGCAGGATATTTTAAGAAACCTATCCCTTTTGCCATTATCCGGTATTAGCAAAGTAGCTTTTAAACAATGGTTGCAATTGGAAAATTTGAATGACACAAACCACCTTATCCGTTATGGCTTTATAACCGAAGATACAGAAAACAAGCGGATAGCTCTGCACCCTATGATACAGGAGCTTTCTTTTGCAGAAACACTTCCAACTGTATCCGCCTGCCAAACCTTGTTAAACAGCTTGCATGCAATCTGTTTGGTGCACGGCTTGGAAGTACGAAGACCGGAAATGATAATCCAGTCCCTTATCAGTGTTACCGAGCGAGTTATTGTGGATGAGTCAAGAGCATATCTAAACTTTTTGCAGGATATGTTCCCTTATATGGAAAAGTATCTGGTTATGGATTATCTTCCAAAGCTGACAGAACGCATTTCCTATATTATGGAAACGTATCAGTTAGACACACCTTGCGACAAGGCATTGATTTTAGATTACAAAGCAGAGCTTTTTGTATCAAAAAAGGATTTTCATAATGCTTTAAAGAAACGTCAAAAAGCCATTCAGATTATGGAAAAGCTGCACACACCGGAAGCCGATATTGCCACTGCAAGCCTGCTGTCCAACCTGTATAACAACCTTTCCAACACTTATCTTTATCTGCGTAAAGAAAAAGAGGCTGCCGAAGCACTCCGTATGGCGTTCCAGATACGAACGGAATATGCACATCTTGGATTGATAGAATCCCATGATACACTCCAGCAAATTATGAATCTGGTAAATATGCTGTTGCTCGGAAAAGAATGGGAACAGGCAAGACAGATTTTGTCCCTTTACGAATCTCTTGTATTGGAATATGAAAGTACAGAATGCTTAGACTATGGTGTATGTCAGACTATGTATGGCATCCTTGCTTCGGGAGAGAAAAAGCCTGTCGATGCAGAGCGACATCTCCTGCAGGCAGAACAGATTATTTCTCCTATCATGGGAATCGATAATGACTATACAAAAACTGTTTATCGCCATCTCTACAGCCTATATGCAAGGTGGAATAATCCGGAACTGGCTCAAAAATACAAAGAAAAACTTTTGCAAAAAAATACGAATATCACCCCATATCGGTGCATACAATAATCTTACCACTTGATAAAATCCTATTGACATTTTTATTGTCGTAGAGTATATTATCGGTAGTGGTTGTGCTGTGGATGCTCGAGGGGCCCACAGCCGGAGGAGCTCATGCGTGGGCTCCTTTTTTACATCATGCGATAAAAGTGAGGTTTTTTCTATGGCACAGAAGTTTATGACTTATGAACAACAACTTAATAAATTGCAAGTCGATAAAGGACTGACCATTCCTGACAAGGACTTCGCTCAAAAAACGCTGGAAGAAATCAGTTACTATTCTCTTATCGGTGGCTACAAAGGATTATTCTTGCATCCTGCTTCCAAGAAATATAAATATGGTGTTACCTTTGAAGAAATCGTTGCGTTTTATCATTTTGATGAACAACTCCGTAGTATATTCTTGAAATACATTTTACAGGTGGAGCGACATTTAAAATCCATGATTTCCTATCATTTTACCGAAAAGTATGGAGAATCTCAAAATGAATATTTAAACCCGAACAACTTTGATTTTGCTCATCATCCGAAACAAGTAAAACGCTTGGTTGACTCCATGAGCAAAACTATCGCAATGCCGAGCCACTATCGTTACATTGCTCATCATGCTCGCAAATATCACAATGTGCCATTATGGGTTGCGACAAATGCAATGACCATGGGGCAAACCTCTGCCTTTTATCAGTATATGCCAAATGATATTCAGGTAAAGGTCAGCAAGGCATACCCACAATATACAGAAAAACAGTTGCACCAGTTCATTACTGTTATTGCAAAATGTAGAAATGTCTGTGCTCACGGAGAACGCCTATTCGACTTCCGCACCACTGACATGATTCCTGATACTCTTTTACATAATAAGCTTGGTATTCCTTGTAAAAAGGGATTATATCAGAATGGCAAAAAAGATTTGTTTGCAGTAGTGATTTCACTTCGCTATCTAATATCAGATGAAGAATTTAAAATTTTCCGCAAGAATTTGGCTGCACTGATAAAAGACACGTTAAAAAAATGCCCTCATCTTACAGAAGACCAGTTGTTGAAAGAAATGGGCTTTCCTAAGAATTGGGCAAAGATTACACGGTATAAAAAATAACATAAAATAACCGCCTTCACACTATGTTCATGACGAACCTCCAAATGAAGACGGTTAGTTATTTTTAATTAGATATTCTTAATTTTCGATTTCTTTCTTCAGTTAAAGCCACAATCTCTCCCGCAACGGTAATTATCATTGTTGCATCATCTGCAGTTACTGCATCCTCAAGTTCAGTTACCTTATTGGTGATTTGCTGTTCAAGAACTTTTACAACCGAAGTTGATTTAGAAGGACTTGAGTGTAACAAATCATAGGCTTTTTCAATTTCCTTGTTTGCTTTTTTATTGGTAGCCTTTCCAACAAGCATTTTTACTCTTGATGATGCGTTTTTAATATATGCAACCTCATCTTCGTGCTTTTCCACACTATCTGCAGTATATTCGTTTGCAATCAAATTGGAAATCAGCATTACCGCATAAATACCTGCGATGATAACTTGAACTACCAAAGATGATTTATAAGAATCACTGCCAATAAAAATAAAAATTAAACCAACAATAAATTCTACGAAAAAGTATACTGCTGATACAGAGTATAGCGAAAAACCAAACACTGCTTGACTACTGCTTTTTCTGATAAGGAACGGAGTTACAAGTACCATCAAGTACGAAAAATGAATAAATCCATATGCAATCCACACAGATGCGGGATGCTCCGTGCCTCCAGCCACAAAAAAGACTGTATTAAATACTGCAAGAAAAACTAAATCAAGCAAAATATACAATATCGACTTTTTATTCATTTTGCACACCTCACATTCTACTTAAAATCTCTGTCTTTTTGGCATCATATTCTGCCTGCTCAATAAGACCTGCATCCAACAACTTCTTGAGTTTACCCAATGTTTCCATAGGATCTTCTGTATTTCCGGCAGGGGTTGTAGGTGCAGCACTCTTTTGAGTAAATCTGCCCGAAGGTGCGTTTTGAGTTGGATTAGTCGGCTGCTGCGGTGCAAATCCATTCTGAGCAGGTGCAAACACTTGCTGTGCAATAGAACTAAACGCTCCTGCTGCTCCAATGCCCATTCCCATACCTGCACCTGCGGCAGCTACACCACCTGCACCGGGATTGTTAGCCAAATCTTTAAGTACATTGACACCTTGAATACGTCCCCAATCATCACCGAGAATATCCAAGCCGGCTTTATCACCCTGATAACCTCTCTGTCTTGCAATAAGTTCTATCTGAGAAGCATCAATAACATCATATTTAGTGGCATCAATGTCAAGTCCCGCCAAAGAGAACCTTACACACTTCAAACCGTATTCAGAAATAATTTCGTCAATATACGGCTCAATCTTTTCAGAGAGTTCATCCATATAGGCATCAATGCCGATAAGTTCTTGTTCTAAAGCGTTAAGGAACTTTGAAACTGCGGTCTTGATCTTGCCCTGAAATTCACTTGCAAAGTATTTATCAAGTTCTTCTTGGAATTGGAAAGGAATATTATTTCCAATCAACTTTTCCAAGAATTTTGCAGGATTTTCAATTCTTACCTTATATGCACCCCTTACTCGTGCATCGGTACGCACACCCCAAACTTTATCTCTAACCTGAATAGGTGTTTCTGTACCCCAACGAATTTCCTTGCTATCCGCTTTGCGAACAAAGTACACAACACAGTTGAAGGTGCTAATGCCACCGGAGAAAGCATTTCTTAATCTACTAATGAAAGGATAGTTTTCAGTAGAAAGTTTATAAGTACCATTTTCAAATACTTGTTCTACTGTTCCGCCTTTTATAAAGATTGCTTCTTCGCCGGGCATAACCACCAATGTAGAATTAGTGTTAAAATCTTCTTCAGGCTGACGCCAAATAAGCAATTCTCCTGAACCGCTATTTTTTATGACATCAGTCCAATGCTTTTTTCCGCCAACATAGGCGGCTTCATTTGGATTTTTGTTAAAAAGTGCCATTATAGATGCCTCCCTATTATATAATTTTCGCTAACCTTAAACTTTTAACTGTAGATTTCTTAAATACGAAATCAATATCAAGAATACTTTCCGAGAGAAGTTCCTTGGCGGCTTCGATGTTGTGTGGCTTGATAGTATCTAAGCAGCGAGCCAATTCTTCCAATCTCAATTTGTATTCGTTACCATCACTTAAGTGAACACCCGTATTAATACATTTTTTCGCATCCTCAAATGCTATCTCCGAAAGGAACATAAGTTGTTCAAATGCAGAGTCCTTATCAAGTATAGACATCATTTCGCTTCTACTTTTGTCTTTCCACTGTCTTAGTTCATCCTCAACATAGGAATTGACAATTGCTTTTATAGTTTCTTCACTTTCCTCCAAAGCAAATTCTTCTAAAAGTGTTGTATATTTGTCCGACAAATACATATAGTAACGCTTCTTAAATGTATCATCTTCACCAAACACAACTTGGACAACATAATAAGTTTTCTCAAATATCGTTTCTAATAACTTATTTACCACGTTAATTCACTCCCTTCGACTTCAATGCAAATAGTGTAGCACATTTATTTGCATATGTAATAGCATTTTGGCGTTTAACATCTGTCGCCGTTTGAAGATTTGTACCAAATTTGCGATAATGCTCTCGTTTATCAAATATTTCTTGATCACTATATTTACTGAGAGAATCATCGAAAGATTTTGAAAATGGTTCCCAAGAACCTTCGCCCATTACAGACTCATATTTACTCTTTAGTAAATCTGGTTTGTTTTGATAGTAGGCTTCTTTAAGAACATCTGTACCAAATCCAGATTCCATTTTTTCCATTCTTAACATATTGTCCCTGTAACCGACATTGGGATTGGCTGGATAATCTGAACCCATCATTTTCTTTGTAAAAAGTTCAGTTAAAGCCTCATTTACCTGCCTATCTTTTCCATTAATTGATACGCCTCTCTTATATTCCGTGATGTTCCCCAAAGAGTCCTTTGAATCGTTGCAAGATAATTGATGATTATGCTCGTGAATAGCAGTTTTTTGGGGATGTGGTCCACTATTTTTTACATAAGACTTCTTTCCATTATTATAACCATTAACACCAGCAGCTCGCTCTTTACCGCCTAATCCTTTGGCAAAAGCCTCATCATCTTGAAACTCAACCGTATCTCCCAGTCTAACTGCTTTCTTATCATCTGATAGAACACCTTTAAGGTCATTGTTGCAATAATCATCTATCATTTTTTGAGCAGATTCAACATCTTTGTTTACTTCTTTGATGTCATTTTGTGCATTAGCAGTTGTGTCTTGCTTGTTTAAGAAGGCAGCAAATCTATTCCTGAGATCCTTTATGCTCTCATCTTCTACTACATCATTAATAGCTTCCGGACTATCAGAAACTCCATCATTTCTTCCTTCACTCTCTATAGCTTTATTGTCAGCTACAGGAACATTGTCGCTTGTGGTATCTGTTCCATCCTTCTTTAATTGGTTCTTAAGCGTATCACTGTTTTCTATTTCGTCAATCCGATCCTTTGAACCATTCTCAGAAAGTCCGTTAAACACATTTGGCGAAACATCTTGTCCGGGGAAAGCATCTTCTAAGAATTCCTTTTGGAAATTCCATTTATCTGCGGCTAATCTATCACGAATTTCCTCTTCGCTCATACCTTTATCTCTATAATCATCAGCCTGTGCTTCCAAACGCTGATTTATAGCATCATTTCCTGATTTGAGCAAATCTAACTCGTCACGCTTTAACACCTTTGAAGAATCGTCTTGAGTTCCATCGTTAAACTCATTTGCGTCATCAGCAGTTTCTTTCTGTGCAGAGGTCTGTTCACTGGAGTCATTACTGCTCACATCAGAAGCGGCGTCATCGTCGTTTTTAACCGTTGTAGCATCGTCCATCGGCTCGTCCTGAACGTCCTCAGTCGGCTCAGCAGAGTCGGCACTATCCACATCAGTAGCAACATCGTCTGCGGTATCTTCTGTTGCGGCATCGTCCAACGGCTCGTCCTGAACGTCCTCAGTTGGCTCAGCAGAGTCGGCACTATCCACATCAGTAGCAACATCGTCTGCGGTATCTTCTGTTGCGGCATCGTCCAACGGCTCGTCCTGAACGTCCTCAGTCGGCTCAGCAGAGTCGGCACTATCCAAATCAGCAGCAGTATCATCTGCGGCTTCATCCGTAGTAGTATCATCCAACGCCTCAGCCTGAGTATCTTCAGTCGGCTCGGTCGAGTCGGCACTATCTACATCAGCAGCAGTATCGTCTGCGGTATCTTCCGTTGCAGTATCATCCAACGGCTCGTCCTGAACGTCCTCAGTCGGCTCAGCAGAGTCGGCACTATCCACATCAGTAGCAACATCGTCTGCGGTATCTTCTGTCGTAGCATCGTCCATTGGCTCGTCCTGAATGTCCTCGGTCGGCTCTGTGGAGTCAGCATTATCCACATTAGTTGCAGTATCATCTGCGGCTTCAACCGTAGTAGTATCATCCATAGGCTCGTCCTGAACGTCCTCAGTCGGCTCGGCAGAGTCACCGTCATTCACATCGGTAGAGGTATCTTCGATTTCTTGTTGTTCCTCCGGTACATCTTCGGGAATATCATCGGACAAGTCATCTTCTTCTGTCATTTCAGGCTCATCCTCCGGTACATCTTCAGGAATGTCCTCGGACAAGTCATCTTCTTCCGTCATTTCCGGTTCGTCTTCGGGTATATCTTCCGGTATATCTTCAGGAACATCTTCCGGTATGTCTTCAGGAATGTCCTCGGGTACTTCATCTACAACATCAGAAGTATCCATATCGGCAGAGGTGTCTACACTTGTATCAAATTCTTCGTCCATACTTAAACCTCCCATCTCTTAAAACGATAGTTCCATTTGTCCACTTACTTTTTAAGAGAGTTTTCTATTTGCGTGTCTTTAATTGGAATTTTTGTTCCGTACTTAATTTTTCTCCAAAGATGAACCTTGACACAAGAAAGAAGCTCCGGCGTAAATTCTTCATCATTTAATTCTGCTTGGATTAACTTGCTAATCTTTCCGAAAACTTTTCTAATTGCCTCGAAATCTTTAGTATCTGCTTTGAAGTTTTTTACAAATATTCTTCTTGCGATCTCTCTTGCGAGAACTCGTCTTGCATAATTACAAGTTTCAGAGCAACAAGCAACACCATTACATTCAGGATAAGGCTTTAATTTTTCTGCCTTGTCATTCCAATAAGTTGACAAGGCCTTAATTCCATCATCCGATAATGTGATGCTGATGTTATTATCCAAGCGATAGTCAGGTGTTATAACTTCTTCAGGTTCTTCTAATTTATTGAAGAACAAGAACGCTTCACCAGGTTTTAGCTTCGCCATTCTTTGCACTTGAACTTCTGTCATATTGGTACTGTCGCCAATAATTTGCTTATCAACACTCTCAACAAGACGGAAAACCATTTTCATATCAGTCAAAGCAACCACATCCGTTGAAACTTTTCGTGGTGATTGGTCAGCGATAACTAAGCCAACACCATAAGAACGGATCTCAGCTAACATTCTCTTAACCAATCCTTGAGCAATCGCACTCGGATTTGCATCACCTTGTCCAGCATTGGTATCAGCATCAAGCAACACGTGAGCTTCTTCTAACAGAATTACATTCTTAAGACCACCTTCGCCAACATAATTGGAGTTAACATAGGCAAGTATTGAGAGAAGAAGCAATGCAATTATCAAAGCCTTTTGGTCACTATTTTCGATAGCAGCCAATTCGATAATTGTTGGTTTTTGCAATATATCTTCAATAGGAATAGAGAAGTAATTATCAAACAAATTTACCAGACTGTTAAGTCTAACAACGCCTGCTCGACCAATGTTTTTCGCATCGCCCGTGTACCCAATCTCATCAAAAGTTTGTTGAAAGCACTTTATGAAATCAGAAATATTGAAAGTCTTACCTTTATCATCAACCGTGTATGTATCAAGCCATCTAAAATCCGAGTAGCAGTTGTTGATAGACTCTTCAAAAATCTTGTCAAGTGGGGTAGACATCGACACCGCCGCCGCAAATGCGGTTTTTAAGGTGGACTTATAGGTTTCAAGTTTCACGTTCTTTGGTGGCACAAACGGGTTAAACACGAAAGGAGAAATAAAATTCTTTCCGGGTGTGAACACTTGAAGTTCAGGAATACTTTGAACTAATGCTCGATACTCATTCTTAGCGGGTTCAATAACCAAGAAAGGTATATTATGGTCTTTCCACAATCTATCTAAAAGACTTACTGAGAAAGTGGTTTTACCTGAACCGGGAGTTCCAACCACAAGCATATGCTTTGCCAAGTCTTTGAGAGAAAAACCGATGGTATCTCCCTTCGTAGATAAACGCAACTTACCTACGGTAATATCTCCGGCATTGATAATATTAGATGAATATGTTTTGTTTCCTTTACCGGATTCGTTTATTTTTAAGCCTGCGGTAATACGATCACTACCAATAGGTAGTCTAAAAAACTCAGCAGCTTCTTCTGCTGTTATCACATAAGGTAGCCTATAAAGGGAATTGGAAAACTGTCCCGAAGCCCAAATATTATTGTTTCTCTCTTTCCCAACTAATATTTCGTTTACTGCCCACGGCAAAGGGTAGAAGTTATTATCTTTTCCAACTTCCGTTTTATTAAGGTCGATTAAACGCAAATTTGCCGATGTGTTAATTCCAGTCGAAAGTTGACCGAACACACGGCTTGATACATTTGATATGGCTGTATTATCGCCATAAATCAAAATATTAAATGCAAATAACGCCGATGTTTTATTTTCAGAATAATATCTGTAAACATCAGCGTGTTTTTCTGCCAATGCAAAACTGACATTACCGATTCCTTGATCCATAACACCCTTGCTGAGTGTATCCAACGCTTGTGTTATTCTATCAATCTCAACTGTTTCATTCATCTCAAGAGATGTTGGTATTAACTGCATAGAAACAGCACAATCAGGATAGTCAATTAATACATTAACTATCCTGCTCAGATCATTATTAGAAACAGGTATCCTGTCATATGAATAGCAAAACGGAAGTAGTTGGTTTTGCAAATTTTCCGCTTTTTCTTCTTTTACAATGGCTCTAATATTCGTATCGTTTATATGTAGAACACTATCGGCAAGAGCTGAATATTTAACTTCCTGAATTTCATACTTTTGCAACGAAAGTGTCGATTGGCATAGTTTTATTAAAGAGGATACTGATTGTGTTGCAGAATCAGTATCGTTATCTATTGCACGTACAACGATAAATAGTCTAATTTGTGCATTGTATGGCTGATTTTGAACAGCCTGAGTTGTCCAAAGCAACTCTAATGAAATATCTTTTGAGTATCCATTGGCATAACTCATCGACTTATATGCTTGATACACTTCTCCAAGCATACTGCCCATTTCATTTTTGTATTTTTCAACAATGTCTGTTATTGCATTTTCTCTGTTATCAATAATTGAGATATGAGGTACAGATGCTATCTCAAGAGCATCAAGAGCGATTATCTCTCCATTTGTTAATCTTTCCGTAGATATATAATTTAATGGCATATATAATCCTCCTATATCAAGCTACAAGTAGCAGTATTTTCAACGTTAAGGATAGTCTATTCGATAAATATTACCCCTGCATTTTTTGAATAGTCTTATGTATGTTTTTATCAATCCAATAATCAATCCATATTTCTGAATCGCTAATATTGCGTATTCAGAACAAGTTGGTTTGAAAAGGCATCGCCGTCTGATCTGTTCGGGTGCATAATGCTGATACAGTCTAATACAACCAATTACTGCTTTCTTCAGGCACAATAGTCCGACCAAGAAATAAACCAAAAGAATAAATAAAACTGCGAACCACGCACTGTGTTGTTCTCTAAAATCACAAATGAAATCGGGAAACAATGCAAAAATGCCAAGCCAAGAGAATAGATAAAGCATAGAAAAACCTATTGCCAATGATGACAACAAATAAATAACTACACTTTTTACTGCTTTTTTAATATCTGTGTCAGGTCTATCCAAAGGTCGCTCTAACACATATTCTTCCGCAATAATCTGTTCTTCTTGACTTGGCATTTCCATAGCATCGTCCTCCGTACCACTGACTAACAGACTGCCACACGAATATTAGCCAAAATTCATATCTATTGACCCTTTTTCTCTCTAAGTTTTGCCTTCATACCCTGAATAGCTCTCTCGGTGTAATCAGTCTGTTCCATAGAACAGTAGAACTTATCGCCGGGAACCACCATTGCAAATCTGTTGGAATCAACATTTTTACGAGTGTATGTAGCTTCGCCTTTACAGCTAACCTTATCAAGCACTTCTTTTTCAACAGTATCGGAAGATGTAGAGAAGTTTGTAATGTCCTTGTAAAAGTACTCTTCAGTAGACTCCTTCTTGCCTTCCTCATCCATATTGAAAGTGTACTGATAAACATAAACCTGAGTATCAGAGAAGAAGATCCACGAAATCTGATATGCCGAACTTCTCCACTTGCGGTCTTTGCCCCACTTAGCGTAAGTTTTCTTCTCATCAAAGTAATAGCCTTCAAAGTGAACCGGCTCAATTTCGTTTACCTGAGATTCATCAAGTCCTATCTTGTCAAGAGCCTTCTTCTTAAAGTCCATACTTCTTGCCTTTGTCATAACAGCTGCTTCATATTCTTCATCAGACCAAGTGCTAGACAGACAACCGCCGCCACCTAAGAAATATCTAATTGTTTTCTTCTGTTCTTCGGTTCTGCCTTTGCACAGGCGTTTAATATCCTGCTCTGTGTAAGCCATTGTATAACCTCCATTTAAAATGTTTTTTATATTTTAAGAGTAGCTGTGGCACTACTGCTTAAAAGCCATTTGGTTTTTCTACTCCAAGAATGCCAAATAACTGTTCGGCATCAAAGGGAGAATATCCTTGCTGTTGAGCCATTCCCAATGCTTCTTGGTAAGTAGGCGAAGTCTTAAAAAACTTTCTATTGAAATAGTCGTATTTTATGTATGCAAGAAAATAATAATAAACACCACGAGGCTCAATCATTAAGGCAGCATTTATATATTCTTCAATTTTGTCGATTTCCGGTCTTGTTAATAAAAATGCTTTTCTTCCCTTAAGTAGACAAACTGCTGCATAGAAAAAGGTTTCAGAATTATCAAAATTATCTTCCATCGCCTTTTCAAATGCTGGCAGAGCCTTATCATACAATTTTAATTTCAAGTAACACATTGCCACTGAATTATTTAGTTCCTGATTTTCCGGATTATCCTCCAATGCTTTTCTATATGCCCCAGCAAACTTATTAACCTCTGGCATCGACATTGCATATACACTATTGAAAGTAGAAATAATTATTGGTTTATGACACCAATCGCATTCTGCTTGTCCTGTAGACACACGAGCTCCACACCCTGGGCAATTTATTTCAATTACAGTATGTGACATTATTCAATCTCCTTTTTAATTTTCCATTTTTATTAATAATTCTCTTACAAAGATGTTAATAACTTTTTACATATAGCGCGTCCACGCTTTCTCTACATCGCGCCAACACCACTATAAATAGACCTACTCCCACATTACTGGGTAATGTGATTTATCAAAATGTGTACCTTTTGATTTAGGTATGTTTATAACATTTTGTATAACAGAAATAATTTAAGCCATCGTCTAATTGTAGAAAATTGCTACAAATACTTGCTTTTTGTTTGATTTAGAGGTAAAATAATATCTGTTATTATGGCTATCAAAAGGTACACCATATGAGAGTATAATTATTTCTTATGAACCAATCGATACTCTCGCAAACGTCTGTAAAAGGTTGCTTCACTCATATTGCATTGCTTTAAGACTTCCGACAGCGGAAGCTTTTTTAATTCCCATTGCTTTATGAGACTGTCGAAATTCTCCGGAATATCCTTTTCCGGTCTTCCAAAGCGGACACCTTTTGCCTTAGCAGCGGCAATTCCTTCCGCCTGACGTTTTTTGATATTTTCCCTTTCGCTTTGTGCAACAAAGGAAAGTATCTGTAACACTAAATCTGCAATAAAAGTTCCCATAAGGTCTTTGCCCTGCCTTGTATCCAGTAATGGCATATCTATTACACATATATCCACATTCTTTTCTTTTGTAATGATACGCCATTGTTTTTGGATTTCCTCGTAGTTACGCCCTAAACGGTCAATGCTTAACACATAAAGCAAATCGCCGGGTTTTAGTTTTTTCAATAGTTTTTGATATTGTGGGCGTTCAAAATCCTTCCCTGACATTTTATCCATAAATATATTTTTCTGTGGTACGCCTACCTCCGATAGCGCTATCATCTGTCTGTCTTCATTTTGGTCAGTACTAGATACACGTACATAACCATAAATATTAGTTTTATTTATCATTTGCTTCCTCCAATCTTCTTTCCCCAATTTTTCCAATAAAAAGCCAAACAACAAAATCACAAATATGACTTTATTGCTTGGCTTTTAAATGTTCTACCTACTATAATCCCTATTCTTCTTAATCGTCTTGTCTCTCTGCTCCGGCTTCTGCATTCCTTTGATTCTCTTACGGTAATCATACTCCTTCAGGAAATCATCATAGACTTCCATCTTATATCTAACAGAACGCATTTTTTCACCTCTATATCCCATGCGGTTCTTAAATTTCTCAAATTCTTCCATAGTATCATCCGTTGGCGGAGGTAGTAATTCTGCACGCTCCCTCATGGAAAGCTTCGTATAATCAACCACTGTTTCTGCTACTTCGTCAGCTGCAATGCCCTGCCACTTTTTATGAAACTCATGAAATGCTCCGCCATAGAATACATCCGTATCATTCTCCGGAATATTTTCTCTTTCCATAAATTCATCAAATGCCTGGTACACTGAAATATCTTCCGCAAACGCTTCCGGTTCTTCCTGCCATGCTTCGTAATCATCAACGCTGACTTTTGATTCCTCTATTTCCCTTTCCGTACGCTGATATTCTAAGCGGCTCTGCTCCTTTTGCTGTAAATACTGTTGCATTCCCTCGACTGTAAAGTGCTTTCCCAATTTACTGCCACGTACCGCTTTTGTTTTCCCGCCTTTGTTCAAATCATAAGGAAGTGCATAGCTGATGGTTTTACCTTTCAGGCGAATATCCATTCCATAAACTTCCCTTAGCATTTCTACAACATCCTGCACCATTTTTGTCTGACTGTCATTCATTGCCAGACGAATATAGGTTTTGATTTCATCCTTAAAGGACAGCTTCCCTCTTTTCTTCATCTGATGTTCTGCAAAGGTCAATTCTTCCCTGCTCTTTTCCGGATTATAAAAGGTATCACGAATAGAATGCATAAGCCCTTTTTCTCTGCATTGCTCCCCGAAATATCGGGACATTTCCAACAGTTCCTTCGGACCACGGCGAAATGATTTCCCATCCTTTTGATTACAGTTGCTGACAAGAAAATGTGCGTGAATATGGTCTGTGTCCGTATGCACGGCAAATAGCACCTCATATCCTTTGCTCCAGAAAAATTCATGTGCAAACTGTTCTGCCATTTTATAGGCATCCTCGTAGGTTAGTTTTTCATTATCCTCCGGATGAAAGGATATAGAAACCTTCTGTGCAAGAATTTCCTTTTTCTTATATCTGGAATATGGCTTTTGATGCATTTTCCTTGTCATAATAATACTGTTAGCAAAATTATCCCGATTGCAGCCGAAAGCATTATAAAGCTCCATTCTTGTCTTTTCTATCCCCTCTTCTATCTGTTCTTTTCGTTTTCCCAAAATATAATCAGCTGCACTTTTTAACTGTGCAACAGACTTACAGGGAGTATATTTCACATTTACATTTCCAAACACTTCTGCCATTAAGCCACCCTCTCCAATAATTCAAAAATTTTATCTTCCAACTTCCTATACGCTCTTTCGTAAAACTGAAAAGAAGATGCTGTCGCAAGGTCAGGATACATATTGATATATCTTGCCATCTGATTGATATTAACACCCTGCTTTTTCAGTTCGTGAGCAACCTCTTTCATCACATCCGTAAACTCCTTTAGTGTCACGCCATCCACCTGTTTTCCCTTATTTACCCGTAATAAATAATCCATGAAATCGGATGAATTTTTATATCCACTCTCCGCCATCTGCTTATCAAATTCCCGCTTGGTACTTCCATTTACACGGGAATAAATCACTTCGTCTTTTGCTCGAAATCCCATAAATACCTCTCTTTCCATAAATGAAGGAAAGCCGTGCAATTCTACTTATAGAACTGCACGGCTTTTCATTCCTTTTCATTTTTCTATTCTGTTGTAATATCTCGGCTACACCTTACATCAATAACGGCTATATCACTATTGAAACACCTGCATAATTGTCCGGTTCTACTGCAAAAGTGCTGTAATTCCCATCCATCATGCAACCATTTCCTTTCCCTTCTCTTTCAATTTGTATCCATAGGGCATTGTTTTTGATATTTCTCTGTAGCCATTTTGGAAGATATCCTATCTTCCTGTTTAAGCATTCCTACGTCAGCAAGGCACATCATCCCCCTTTTCCCTGCCTGTCGAGACAAGCTCTCCAGACAGATGAAATATGCTTTTCGCTCTACGCTCAAAACATATTTCCCACATCGCATTCCGGCTATGGAAATCTTTCATTCTCGCTCGATGTGGTGGGGATGATATAGGCAGGTAGTACCTCTGGCTTGCCAAATCGTCAAAAAAAATGGAACTGCCACTTTCGTGACACTTCCATTTTCTTCTCCGTTTTGTCCACGCCTCTGGTTCTACCTGCTTAAGGGGCTTTGCCCCCTAAGAACCCCCGTCGCTACCATTCCGGCAAAAAGTGTAGCCACTACACCCCGAAGGAATAATCAAGAAATTCATTTTCTTCGGGTTCGTTGCTATCACTTTTTTCGGATGGTTGCTCCATTTTGGCAGGCATTACAGAAACCGTATTCATCTGCGTTGGATAAAAGTTTCCTACGCTCTGTCCGGTTCCCATAAGCCCTGCCATCATCATGCTCTGCTGCATTTGGTACATTCCAGCAAGTGCCGGAAGATTCGCAAGTACCTTTTGCTCTACCAACTGCACCATTCGCTCTGCGAAAGCATCTTCCTTTTCTCTTGTCTCGAGATAGGAATCTGCCCTTTTCTGCAAATGTCTTTCATAATAATCATTGATTGCCGCAATGACAAAAGCATTCAGGGATTTAAAATCCTCCTTCACCTCATGGGAGTGCAAACACTCCCATGCCTTTCTTGCTTCTTCATTATCCAAATTGAATCGAATGTTGTGATTTTTCTTTTCCATCTGCCATCACCTACTTTCTCTGATTCTGATGACGGAGCAACATATAACAGTAATATTCATATCCTTTAGCATTTGCACGAATATCATGATTAAAAACAGTTCTCTCCGGATTGTATTTTCCAAACTGCTCCATCAACCTTGCTCCGCCACCCATAAAATACACTCGCATCATATCCGAATTAAATTCATGGTCTTTTAGCTTCTGCATGATTTCCTCTGTGTAGGAAACGGTTGCCTGCTCCATAAGCTCCGCATATTTTTCCGGCAAATCACTTTCCCCGGTGCGAAGAAACGCCTCAATGACTTCTGCCATCAAGCACTCGCCTGTATTGTCCTGTACCAGATTATGGATTTTCTGATAGCACTGGAATACTCCCAGTTTCTCTGTCCAAGATTTACTTTCCATCGGTCTGCCGTTATTCAAATACATCAGATTCATGGTACCATTTCCGATATCCGCAAGAAGTGTAATTCCCTTAAAAGCCTTTAGGTTTTCTGCTACTGCGGAATAACACTGTGGCATAACGGTGCATCCCACAATCTCCAACTGATACAGTCTGTTTTTATATCTGACCTCAATCACACGATTTCTCATAAGATACTGACGGAATGTTTCTTTCTGTGTTTGCACCCATTTTAGAGGAAGTCCCACAGCAAGATGAACTCTTGCGGTATTTACTGCCTTTACAAATCCTCTTGCTTCTAGTTCTTTTGCCACAGCAGCCATAGTCAGAATATAATTATCCTCATCCGTCTGCTTGTCTGCCACAAAGCCTTTATGCCCTTCTCCAATCACATAGAATTTTCCGTCATATTCTATATAATCTCTGCTAAGCACAGGTTCCGAATCATACTTTACCAATGCTGTTTTAAAACATCTTCTGGCTGTTTTCATGTTCCCGTAGCCATTATCCACACCAATAATCATTGCTCCATTTACACTGTAATCTCTAATTTTTTCTGTCATACTCGTTTTCTCCTCTTCTTAGTGAAATTTATAAACTATATCTTCTAAAACAATTTCTTCTACTGTAGCTTTCGCCTGTTCCCTTAACTGCCACATTTCCATTGTGGAATTTGGATTCTTAGGCTTATGCTTTTTCAAATACGCCTGCATCATCGTATCCAGCATATCCATAGCCTCTTCATTAACCTCTGCTGCCTTTACACGAAATTCTCCTTCCATTCGAAGCTCATACACACGCATCGGATGATTTTCTTCCATATAACGCATCCAAATAGTTCCGTACTTTCCTGCAAAGGCATTCTTTTCCTGCTTCAATACCAGATTGGGATAATAAATTCCGTCTATCTCGGTATAAGTTCCGCCCATTTGTTCAAATAATGACAATTCCTTCTTCATCGCATTTTCCTCCTATCGTTCTCTGCCTGCTTTTTTAATTTCTGCTGTACAGATGACTTTTCCTGCACCATCTGTTTTTCGTGCCATTCTTTTACCAATGACTCGATAAGATCCACCTTTTGTTTTGGTGTAAAATCCTTTGGAAAATATTCTGCCAGTGTATCCGCACGAATTTTTATCTGCTCCCTCTGATTTGGTTTCTCCTGCTCCAAAATGGAATACATTTCATCCATATCAAGCGTTCCAGCCTGGCTCATACGCTTCATTCGGTTCGCCTGTGACAAGGACGGTGTACATTGTTCCAAATCCATCACTGCATGGAATTCATACTGTTCGTCCTCAGTCAAATAAGAAAGCTCAACCCCAATGGTAAATGCAATCCTGCCCTCATCCACCATGTCCAAAATCTTCGGTATCAAATTGGTAAGACGGATATATCTTGCAATCTGATTTCTACTTTCCCCAACTTCCTTTGCCAGCCTTTCGTCTGCTCGAAGAATCTTTTTTCCGTCCGGCGTTTCTTCCTTTTCTAACTTTGTCCCAACTTGGGACGGATACAAATCATTTCGCTTTCCTTGGGACTTCATCGCTTCCAGCTTCATTTTATAAGCAAATGCTTTTTCACTTGGTTTAATATGCTCTCGCTGTAAGTTACTATCAATCATAGCAATCACTGCATCCGCATTATCCAGTTCCCGAATAATCACAGGCACTTCTGTAAGTCCTGCCCACTCACAAGCAGCCTTTCTTCTGTGTCCTGCAATAATTTCATAACCATTGCCATAAGGATTGCTTCTCACAATCAAAGGAACTAACACGCCTTTATCTTCGATGCTACGCATCAATTCAAAGAGCTGAATGTCGATTTCCACCTTGAAAGGATGTCCCTTAAACTCATGCAATTCACTGATTTTGACTGTTCCCGTCTGTAAACCGGACTCGTCATTCCCTAAAGAACACATTTCTTTTGTTTTCTCCATTTTTACGCCTCCGTTTCTTTTTTCAGAGGTATCAACAGGAGCGCCGGCAGTATCTTGAACGTAAAAAGACCACCTGCTCTCCACAAAAATGTAGAAAACAAGCGGTCTTTCGCTTTGTTCTAATATTTAATTGTTGATAATGATTTCTGAAATTGTGAACTGTAGATTTTTGTGTCCACTCATACCAGTTCCATAACTACCGAGACTTTTATTTCGTGAAAAATCTCTTTTTTTCGTCCAAAATTTGCTTGTCCCGAAAACTTAAAAACCCTCGAAAAGTGCGTAAACTCAAGGATTTCTACGAATCCACCCTTTGTAGACAACACGCGACTTCGACATGTGTCGTATGCCCGAACTGGTCCACCGCTCTGACTCTCTTAAGCTCATACCCACCAGCACACAAAATTTTCAAATCGCGCGCCAGCGTTGCAGAATCACAGCTCACATACACAATACGCTCCGGCTGCATTTTAAGCATTGTTTCTAAGCATTTTTCATCACATCCCTTACGTGGTGGGTCAACCACAATCACATCCGGGTGAAGCATATCCCCATCTTCTGCTTTCTCGTAAAAATCCGGCAGTACTTCTTCTGCTTTTCCTACGAAAAATTCTGCATTTGAGATACCATTAAGCTTGGCATTGTTTTTGGCATCTTCAATTGCCTGAGGTACAATTTCCACACCATAGACCTTGCCTGCGCGTCCTGCAAGAAAAAGTGAAATCGTTCCAATTCCACAATATAAATCCCAGACTGCTTCCTTTCCTGTTAAGCCTGCATATTCTAACGCAAGGCTGTAAAGCTTCTCTGTCTGGATTGGATTTACCTGATAAAAGGACTGCGGCGAAATATGATATGCAATCGCAGTATCTGTGAGTGCGAATTTATCCTCACAGGCTCTCAAATGAATATAATCTGTAATGTATGGCTGTCCCCAGATGCACTCTGTCACATCCCCAAGAATCACGTTGGTATTTTTCGTATTGATGTTGATAGAAATGCTTGTCATTCCTTTTATCGTGGATAACTTCTCAATTAATTTTTCCTTTGCAGGAAGTTTTTTCCCATTGATAATCAGACAGACCATAATCTCTTCTGTGGTAAAACCATAACGAATCAGCACATGACGCACCAAACCCTTTCCGGTTTTCTCATCATATGGCTCAATGTGATTTTCATTCATATAAGAAATCACGCTGTCTAAAATTTCCTGATTGACTTTGACACCAAGCTGGCAGTCTGAAACCGGAATAATATCATGACTTCTTGCGGCATAAAAGCCAGCTACGATTCTGCCGTCCTTATCACGTCCTATCGGGAACTGCGCCTTATTGCGGTAGCGATAAGGCTCTTCCATGCCGACCACTGGCTCTAATATAGAATCTACAAATTCCTCTGCAAATCCGCCAAGACGAATCAGGTTGTTACGCACTTTTTTTGCTTTAAAATCAAGCTGTGCTGCATAGTCCATCGCCTGAATCTGACAACCGCCACAACGCTTATGCAACGCACAGCGGGGCTCAGTACGATATGGAGAATTTTCTAAAATTTCCTCTACTCTCGCATAGCCATAATTTTTTTTCAATTTTGTAATACGGGCTTTGATGCTATCACCGATTAAGGCATCCTTTACAAAAAAAGTCATTCCTTCATATTTCCCTATGCCTTCGCCATCAATTCCCATATCTTCTATTTTAAGATTTATAATATCGTTTTTTTGCATATTCATCCTCATATTCTGATGCATATTAAAATTTCCCACTTAGAATGCTCTCTCCATCCGAGTGGACTGCTAAGAAATTTCCTAATGGGATTTAGGTGCCAAAAAGTCTGCCTGGTAAACTCTATTGACAAAACAACAAACCTTTTGGCACTCAAATCCTAATAGAGCAAGAGAAGCAGCTCCGACTTAACGTAAGCTGCCCTCCTATGTGATTTATTTGCTTGATTTTCTGATATTACTTTCTAATAAACGGTTATAACCTAACCATTCTGTATTGCCCTCTGGCACTCCGGCAAAAATCTCACGAATCGTTTCCATTTTTGCATCAAAGTTATCTGCAAAGCTTAATGCTAATGCTTCGGCAAGTGCTGGTTTCTTTGGTGAACCATATTCTAACTCGCCATGATGTGCAAGAATGCAGTGCTTTAACTCATTTCCCAAACGAACCGGGAAGCCTTCGATAGAACGAATACGCTCGCCCACCATTTCAGCCCCAATCATAATATGGCCTAACAACTGACCCTCGTCTGTGTAATCATTTTCCGGGAAAGTAGAAAGCTCTTCTAATTTGCCGATGTCGTGGAAAATTGCTGCTGAAATCAATAAATCTCTGTTTAACATTGGATATGCACTTGCAAAATAATCACAATGTTTTGCGACATTTAAAGTATGCTCTAATAAGCCGCCGACAAATCCATGATGTACTGTTTTGGCTGCTGAATGGAACTTAAATCTTTTTTCAAAATCAGCGTCGCCTGTAAAAAAGCTGTCTAATAATGCCTTCAAATATGGATTCTTCACACTCTGAATCAATCCACATAATTCTTTGTACATATCATCTACATTGTAATCACTGACTGGAAGATAATCCTTTGGGTCATACTCACCTTCAGATACCTTGCGCACACGCTTTACGCTTAACTGCAAATTGCCCTGAAAGCTTGTAATATCGCCCATAACGGCAATATAATCTAATGAGTCAAACTCATCGATTCCAACGGAACCCGGTTCCCAGATTTTTGCATCCAGTGTTCCTGTTTTATCCTGTAGAATCAAGCTGTCATATGGCTTTCCAGCCTTTGTTAATGCTGACTGCTTTACCTTACATAAATAAATCTCGTTGACTCTTTCGCCTTCTCTAAGGCTTTCAATATACTTCATAATTACTCCTCTTTCTGCCTGACTTTCCTGTCGGAATTTGTTCTATTTAGTAGTGCTGCCTAAAAGCTGCACTTCCTTTATCATATTTACGGAAGAATGCTTACTTCTACTTCACATTCAATTTCCTTGTAGCCTTCACTTCCCTGACGCTGAATCAGCACTTTCACTGCTTTTCCCGGCTTAATGGAAAGTAATTGGTTTTCATAGCTTTCTGTTGTGTAAACAGTTACACCATCAATCTCTGTTAAAATATCTCCACTCTGAATGCCTGCTGCCATTGCCGGAGAATCCATTGCCACATCTTTAATGTATACGCCCTTTGGAATCTCATATTCGTTGGCAATTGCAGAAGTGACTGTCTTAATACCTAAACCAATATATGGAATATCCTGATTATTGGAAAGCATTTCGATTAATGTTTTTAACTCCGAAATGGATACGGCTGTCAATGTATTTTCATCACCGGAATTACTATAACTTTGCATAACTAATCCAATGACTTCGCCCTTTAAATTAATCAATGCACCACTGCCATCCATACTGCTGATAATATCGGTAGTAAACACTTTATAATTCGCATCTGTGGTAGAAATCATATTTGTTGTGGAAGTAATATTTCCTGTTAAAATCGAATAATTTGTCCCAAGTGGGCTTCCGACTGCAAGTACAAGATTTCCCTGTGTGACAGACAAAGAATTGCCGAGCGTTGCAACTGAAATTGCAGCCATCGTGCTCTCCTCAACCTCTTTTAATGGAACGCTTAACACAGTAATTCCCGTATTTCCATCATATTTTTTAATCACTGCCTGCACAGAAACATCATCAATAAAAGTGACAAAAATTTCCTGCGCATCGGAAATGACTTTTTTCTCTGTTAAAATCAAAAGTTCCTCGCCATTATTGGCAATAATAATACCGGATGCCTGACCTTTCCGCTCATATGGATTGTTAAACCAGTCTGTATCACTTTTTACACCTGTTACGGTAACTACAAACTTATTCGCCTCGCGGCCAATGGCATACATCTCATTCTGTAATGCCTGATAATCCTCTAACGTTGGTCTTACAGACTCAACAACTGGCGGCTCTGTACTTTCCGTCTCCGTATCAGCTTCCTCTGTATCCTCCACCTGCGTTTCTGTCTCAGATGTCTGCGTTTCCTCTGTCTCTGTACTTTCTGTTTCCTCTGTTGGTTCATCCTTTGGAATCGAAACAACCGGGTCCTGCTTTGGATACATCATCTCTTCAAATTTCGGCTGTGTATATGTAAAAACAATACTTGCAACCAGACCAAAAACAACTGCCATTACCAGTACAAAAGCAGCCTGAATCAGCATTCTTCTTTTATTCAACGGCTTTTGTTTGATTTTTTCATTAATAAATGCAAAGTTTTTCTTATCCTTCTCCTGCATTTGATTCTCCTTCTTCTTGTAACACCCGATAACCTTTATTATAAAATGAATCAGATATGCTTGCAATACTTTATTTTCTGCTTTTCTTAGTCCACGCTTTAAGCTATAATTGAAACAGTATTTTGGAAAATTATTTTTATTGGAGATAGATATGAACGAAAAAGCATTAAAAACCTTAGAATATCATAAAATACGCAATCAGTTGTCTGAATATGCGTTCAGCGAAGAAGCCAAAAAACGTTGTCTGGAACTTGTTCCAATTACTGACAAACAGCAGATTGAATTGTTACAGCTTCAGACTGCAGATGCTCTTTCCCGTCTTTTTAAATGCGGCAGCATCTCTTTCTCCGGCGTACGCAATTTAAATGACTCCTTAAAACGTTTAGAAATCGGTGGTGCATTAAATGCAGTTGAATTACTGCGTATCTGCTCACTTTTAGAAGCTGCAAAACGCATAAAAACCTTTTCCAGAGGTTTAAAGGATGATGCGCCAGAAGATTCCCTTACCGGATTTTTCAGCCAGATTGAGCCTTTAACACCGCTTCGTGAGGAAATCCGCAGATGCATTCTTTCTGAGGATGAAATTGCAGATGATGCGAGCAGCCGTCTTTCTTCTATCCGCCGCTCTATGCGCGGCATGAATGACCGCATCCGCGCGCAGATGAATCAGATGATTAACAACAGCACTACCAGAACTTATCTGCAGGATACGGTAATCACCATGCGTGACGGACGCTACTGTCTTCCGGTAAAAGCAGAAGCCAAATCACAGATTTCCGGTATGGTGCACGACCAGTCCTCCACAGGCTCAACACTTTTTATCGAGCCAATGGCGGTCGTAAATTTAAACAACGAATACAAAGAGCTTTTATTAAAAGAAAAAGAAGAAATCGAAATCATCCTTGCTAATTTAAGCAATCAGGTTTTCGAATATGCAGAAGCAATTGCAACTGACTATACCGTTTTAATAGAGCTTGATTTTATTTTTGCAAAGGCTGCTTATGCACAGACCTATAACGGTGTTGCTCCTCTTTTTAATGAGGAAGGACGCATCCACATCAAAAAAGGCCGTCACCCATTACTCGATAAAAAGAAAGTTGTACCAATTGATATCCGCCTTGGCGAAGATTTCAACTTATTAATTGTCACAGGTCCAAATACCGGTGGTAAAACGGTTTCCTTAAAAACCGTCGGTCTTCTTACAATCATGGGACAATCCGGTCTTCACATTCCGGCTTCGGAGCGCTCTGAGCTTGGTATTTTTGAAGAAGTTTTTGCAGATATTGGAGACGAACAGAGTATTGAGCAGAGCCTTAGTACGTTCTCTTCTCATATGACAAATATTATCCGCATTTTAGAGCAGGTAAATGACCGCTCGCTCGTGCTTTTTGATGAGCTTTGTGCCGGAACAGACCCAACCGAAGGTGCTGCGCTTGCGATTTCCATTTTATCCAAGCTTCACCTTTATGGTGCAAGAACTATGGCGACCACACATTATAGTGAATTAAAGGTATACGCCCTTTCTACTCCGGGCGTGGAAAATGCCTGCTGTGAATTTAATGTTGAGACTTTAAGTCCGACCTATCGCCTTTTAATTGGTATTCCGGGAAAAAGTAATGCATTTGCAATTTCCGAGAAATTAGGCTTAAGCCACGACTTAATTGCGGATGCCAAAGAACGTATCAGTGAAAATGACGAAAACTTTGAAGACCTGCTTGCAGACCTTGAAAAGAGCCGCGTCACAATCGAAAAGGAACGTTTAGAAATCAACCAGTACAAGGCAGAAATCCAGTCCTTAAAAGAAAAATTAGAGCAGAAACACGAAAAATTAGACGCAAGCCGCGATAAAATTTTGCGCGAAGCAAATGAACAGGCGTATAATATTTTAAAAGAAGCCAAAGATGTTGCAGACGAAACTATCCGAAACTTCAACAAATACGGTACTGCCGGTGCTCCTGTCAGCGACATGGAAAAGGAACGTACCAAGCTGCGTGACAAAATGAATGCCCGCCAGAGCAAACTGTCTGAGCAGAAAAAGAATACTGCCGCAAACCACGCTGCACCTAAGAAACTGCATGTTGGTGACAAGGTAAAAGTGCTCAGCATGAACTTGACCGGTACGGTTCACACCCTGCCAAATGCCAAAGGTGATTTAACTGTTCAGATGGGTATTTTAAGCTCACAGGTAAATATCAAAGACCTCATTTTAATCGAGGAAGATAGCGCACCAACAGGCAAAAAATTCAACAAAACAGGTGCTGGCAAAATCAAGATGAGCAAATCCGCTTCGATTTCCCCGGAAATCAATCTGATTGGCAAAACAACCGACGAAGCAATTGCTCTTTTAGACAAATATTTAGATGATGCCTACATTTCCCACCTTCCATCCGTACGAATCGTACATGGCAAAGGAACTGGCGCGCTGCGTGCCGCTGTGCAGAATCATTTAAAACGCTCCAAATATGTAAAATCCTACCACTTAGGAGAATTCGGTGAAGGAGATGCAGGTGTTACTATTGCGGAGTTTAAATAGCCAGTTTCAAACTGTCGAAAAATCCAGCAACTGACGACAAATTTATTTGTCCGGCAGTTCTAAAATAAAAATATATTTTAAAGAAAGGACAATAACTATGGCAGCAAAACAGAAAATCCTCATTGTCGATGATGATAATAATATTGCAGAATTAATTTCGTTGTACCTGACTAAAGAATGCTTCGACACCAAAATCGTAAATGACGGTGAAGAAGCTCTGATTGCCTTTGAACAATACAATCCAAACCTGATTCTTCTCGACCTCATGCTTCCGGGCATTGATGGTTATCAGGTCTGCCGCGAAGTCCGCGCCAAAGCAAATGTTCCAATTATTATGCTTTCCGCCAAGGGTGAAATCTTTGACAAAGTATTAGGACTCGAATTAGGTGCAGACGATTATATGATTAAGCCTTTCGATTCCAAAGAGCTTGTAGCGCGCGTAAAAGCCGTTTTAAGACGTTATCAGCCTGTTAAGGCAGAAGAAAGCACACCTGACCTGAAATGTGTCAAATACCCGGATTTAATCGTAAATTTATCCAATTATTCCGTCATCTACCAGGGACAGCCTATTGATATGCCGCCAAAGGAGCTTGAACTTTTATATTTCCTTGCCTCCTCACCAAATCAGGTATTCACCAGAGAACAGCTTCTTGACCACATCTGGGGTTACGAATATATCGGCGACACACGAACCGTTGATGTTCATGTCAAACGTCTTCGTGAAAAAATCAAAGACCATGCAAACTGGAGTCTTTCCACTGTTTGGGGAATCGGATACAAATTTGAGGTTAAAAATCTATGAAACGAACACTCTCATTAAAGCTGTTTGGAGGATTTTTGCTCTTTGCGCTTCTTAGTTTTATGATTATATTAACGTTTACTTACCATGTGACCTATAATCATCTGGAGACCAAAGAAGCGTCCAGCCTCTATCGGGAATCCGCGCTGATTTCCTCTAACTATGCACAGAATTATTACAACAACACCATGACAACCGAGGAGCTTCAAACGCAGCTTACCACGTTAAGCGGCTATATGAATGCTGATATATGGATTGTTGATACAAAAGGAAATATTCTTGTAAACACCGCCTCTAAAAGCAGCGAGCCGGAAATGCTTGAATCCTTTAACATTACCGATTTTGGTAGCCGCTATTCACAAATTGGAACATTCTACGATTATTTTTCCGAAGAAACCTTAAGTGTTTTTTCACCGATTACCGTCAACTATAAAGTACGCGGCTATGTTATCATTCATAAGCCTGTAAAAACGATTATTTCATCGGCAAACGGCTTAACAACCATTGCCTATCAGACACTCGCCCTGCTCCTTGTGGCAGCACTTTTCGTTCTTCTGCTGTTTTTTTACTTTTTTTACATACCAATCAAAAAAATCGCGCATGGTGCGAGCGAATACGCAAACGGTAATTTCGATGCCAAAATTAATGTCCATTCCAACGATGAAATCGGTTATGTTGCTGCATCCTTAAACTTCATGGCAAACGAGTTAAATACACTTGAGGACGACCAGAAAAAGTTTATCTCAAATGTATCGCATGATTTCCGTTCGCCACTGACTTCTATCAAGGGTTATGTAGAAGCAATTTTAGACGGAACGATACCTGTTGAAATGCAGGATAAATATTTAAATATTATTCTTTTTGAAACAGAACGCTTGAACAAACTCACCAAAAGCCTTCTGGAGTTAAACCGCTTTGGCAAACATGGTGTTATGTTAGACGTAACAAACTTCGATATTAATCAAATGATTCGTACAACAGCATTAACCTTTGAAGGAGTCTGTCACAAGAAAAAAATTTCCTTTGACTTGATTCTTTCCGGTGAATCCCTGTATGTTGATGCGGACTTTGGAAAAATTCAGCAGGTTTTATACAACCTGATTGATAACGCCATCAAGTTCAGCCACAACGAATCTTCTATTAAAATCGAAACAACGGAGAAAAATGAAAAAGTATTTATTTCGGTAAAAGACACTGGAATTGGTATTCCAAAGGATAGTTTAAACAAGATTTGGGAGCGTTTCTATAAGACAGACCTCTCCCGCGGCAAAGACAAAAAGGGCACTGGCCTTGGTCTTGCCATCGTAAAAGAAATTATTAATGCGCATGGTGAAAACATTAACGTTATCAGTACCGAAGGAGTAGGTACAGAATTTATCTTTACCCTGCCAATCTCCTACAAAGAACAACGTACCAATAAATAAAGCAAAAAAAATCCCGATACTATCAAGTACCGGGAATTTTTTTATACCGATTATACTAACTCAAGAACTACTTCTAAAGCTCCGTCACCTTTACGCTGACCAATCTTTACGATTCTTGTGTAACCACCGTTACGCTCTGCATACTTAGGAGCGATTTCGTCGAATAATTTAGCAACTAAATCAACTTCTTTTGTATTTTTCTTCTTTCCTGCAGCTTCTGCTGGAACTTCTGTTACAGTGTAGAGAACTTTAAGCATTTCTCTTCTTGCATGAAGACGAGAAGGCATATCTTTTTTGATTGTCTTTTCAACTTCATCATATACAGTAACTTTCTTACCGTCTACAACTTCTTTTACTCTCTTGCCATCTTTGTCTTTACGAGCAACTTTAGCTTTTACAGTAACTTCTTCGAAGTTATCTTTTTCTTTAACAGCTAATGCAATAAGACCTTCTGCAATTTTGCGAACTTCTTTTGCTTTTGCTTCTGTTGTAACAATTTTACCATTGTTTAATAATGCTGTTACCTGTCCTCTTAATAAAGCCTTTCTCTGGCTAGAGGTTCTGCTTAATTTACGATATTTTGCCATTTTTCATTTCCTCCATTTTCTTGGTACATCCGGCAACGCTTCGTGGACTTATTTACCGAATGCTGTTACTGTTTGGCACAAGACATACTCCATACCTTTTGGATTTACTGTTTCTGCCTGTTGGTGGGATTTACTCCTCACCCTGATTTAACTGAAGTCCTAACTCTTTTAATTTAGCTAAAACTTCTTCTAAGGACTTACGTCCAAGGTTACGAACTTTCATCATGTCTTCTGGTGTTCTGTTTGTCAACTCTTCAACAGTGTTGATTCCTGCTCTCTTTAAGCAGTTGTATGAACGAACAGATAATTCAAGTTCATCTATGTTCATCTCAAGAACTTTTTCTTTTGCATTGTCTTCTTTTTCAATCATAACGTCAGCCTGCTGTGCAGCTTCTGATAAGTCGATGAAAAGGCTTAAATGCTCACTTAAAACCTTAGCAGCTAAACTTACTGCTTCATCTGGTTCAAGAGTTCCGTTTGTATAAACATCTAATGTAAGTTTATCGTAGTCAGTAACCTGACCTACACGAGTATTTTCAACTGCAAGATTTACACGCTCTACTGGTGTGTAAATAGAATCTACAGCGATAACTCCGATTGGAATATCGTCTGATTTATTCTTGTCTGCGCTGATGTATCCTCTACCTTTTGTAATAGTGAGCTCCATGTATAATTTACAATCTGCTCCACCATTTAAGTTAGCGATTACTAAATCTGGGTTTAAAATCTGAATATCAGAATCAGTCTGGATATCAGCTGCTGTTACAACGCCTTCACCTTCGAATTCAATGTATGCAACCTTTGGTTCATCTGAAGAACTATTATTGCGGATTGCAAGCTCTTTGATGTTCATGATAATTTCAGTAACATCTTCCTTTACTCCAGGAATTGAACTGAACTCATGCAATACACCATCAATCTTAACCTGGCTAACAGCTGCACCTGGTAATGAAGAAAGCATAATTCTTCTCAAAGAATTACCAAGAGTTGTACCGTAGCCTCTTTCTAATGGTTCTACAACAAAACGGCCGTACTTCTTGTCTTCTGAAATTTCTGCGATTTCAATTTTTGGTTTTTGAAAATCGAACACTACAAAGTCCCTCCTTCTCGGGTTTTTGTCTGGCTTATATATTGTTTAAGAAAGCGGACTTGCCGGGGAACAAATCCCCGGCTTATCTCTTCTTAGTCACGCTTATCTATGCCTTACTTAGAGTATAACTCGACGATGAGCATTTCATCAACTGGAACGTCAATCTGCTCTCTGGAAGGTAATTCTTTTACAGTTGCCTGTAATTTTTCAGCATCAACATCTAACCAATCTGGAACTAATCTTCCAGAAGTTACTTCCATGATGTCTTTCATTCTCTGAATGTTTTTGCTCTTTTCTCTGATTTCGATAACATCACCAGCTTTTACTAAGTAAGAAGGAATGTTAACCTGTTTTCCGTTTACTAAAACGAATTTGTGGTCAACAATCTGTCTAGCTTCTTTTCTTGTTCTAGCGAATCCAAGACGGAAAATTACGTTATCTAATCTAGACTCTAACATAGTCATTAAGTTCTGACCTGTCATACCCTTCATCTGGTCAGCCTTTACATAGTAGTTATGGAAAGGTTTTTCTAATACACCGTAGATGAATTTTGCTTTCTGTTTTTCTCTTAACTGAAGACCGTACTCAGACATCTTCTTGTTAGCTCTTTTTAATTCTCTATTGGATTTTTTGTCATATCCTAAATAACTTGGTTCTAAACCAAGAGATCTACATCTCTTAAGAACAGGTACTTTATTTACTGCCATCTTAGTCTCTACCTCCTAATTAAACTCTTCTACGTTTTGGTGGACGACATCCATTATGAGGTACAGGAGTAACGTCTTTAATACTTGTAACTTCAAGTCCGCATGCAGAAAGCGCACGAATTGCTGCTTCTCTTCCTGAACCTGGTCCTTTAACCATAACGTCTACTGTCTTTAATCCGTGAATTAAAGCTGCCTTTGTAGCTGTTTCAGCCGCCATCTGTGCAGCATATGGAGTAGATTTTCTTGAACCTCTAAATCCAAGACCACCAGCACTTGCCCATGATAAAGCATTACCTTCAGCATCTGTAATTGTTACGATTGTATTGTTAAAAGATGACTGAATATGTGCCTGTCCGCGTTCAACGTTTTTCTTTACACGCTTTTTTGTCACTTTTTTTGTAACTTTAGCCATATCTAAACTAACCTACTTTCTCTAAAAATAAATGATTGATTGCATCTTAAATAATGTAGCACTATGCTACAACGCTCTGAATGTACGCTGCTAAATCTATTAGCAACATTTTTTAACGTACGCTAAGAAGTCTTATTTCTTCTTGTTTGCAACTGTACGCAAGAGAACTGAATTTAAGTTTTATTATTTTTTCTTATTTGCTACAGTTCTCTTTGGTCCCTTACGTGTTCTAGCGTTTGTTTTTGTTTTCTGTCCACGTACTGGAAGACCTTTTCTATGACGGATTCCACGATAGCATCCGATTTCCTGAAGTCTCTTGATGTTCATGGCGATTTCTCTTCTTAAATCACCTTCTACAGTCTGAGTATTGTCGATAACTTCACTAATTCTCTTAACTTCGTCGTCTGTTAAATCTCTACAACGAGTATTAGGATCTACATTTGCTTCTGCAAGAATACGATTAGAGCTTACTCTACCAATTCCGTAGATATAAGTTAAACCGATTTCAACACGTTTTTCTCTTGGTAAATCTACACCTGCAATACGAGCCATGTGTTTTTTAACCTCCATTAATTCATCTAATGCAGTCTGTCTGCATCTCATTTTTCTGTTCAAATACTGCAATCGCAGCGTTATGTCTACCCAACCGGGTATCCTCTGACAAGCCATCTCGCATATAATGACTTTAAATGGAAGAAATAACCGATAAGCAGCTCCGGTGCCCCGGCCTGAAATGTGTGCTTTCATTATTTTTCCAAATTTGGATGATTCTGTCATGCACTCTCGGTATGTAAATACATGAGCACAGCTATCGCCTGCTGTTTATTATGATAACAGTGTAAACACAGCCTCGTGTGTCCCACTGCAGCCGCACATAATGAAATAATAGCATTCGCTATTCTTTTACAAACAAATAAGACAGTATCTAAAATTAACCCTGTCTCTGTTTGTGCTTAGGATTTTCACAGATGATTCTGATGCTTCCTTTTCTTTTAATGACTTTGCATTTTTCGCAAATAGGTTTAACTGATGATCTTACCTTCACAGCTTCTCCTCCTTTCTTATCAAGGCCTCTTTCTGCTGTTTATACGCAATAAGGCGCTATCCAAAAGTGTCCGAATAGCATTATAGCATACTAATACAAAAGAAGTCAATTTTTTTTTGCAATTTATTTATCACGCCAGATGATTCTACCTTTTGTCAAATCATATGGGGACATTTCAATAGTAACTTTGTCACCTGGTAAAATACGGATGAAATTCATGCGTAATTTTCCACTGATGGTTGCAAGAATCTGGTGTCCGTTTTCAAGCTCCACTTTAAAGAATGCGTTTGGTAACTTTTCAACTACAACTCCTTCAACTTCAATTACATCTGCTTTTGACATTAATTCTTTCCTCCTGTTTTATGATTCTTAAGCATTGTCTGCTTTTACAGACTGCTCATAGGTTTTGATTGCTTTTTTTACTGTAATATCGGTAACTTCTTCTCGAAGAATCTCTTTTACTTCTTCCGGAAGCTTTTTGATTATCTGAATATGTTTCAGATTCTTTTTCTTTGGCTTCTCTAACAGTTTTGTTCTGCCATTTACCAGATATACAAATTCTTCCTCTTTTTTGAAAATCAGATAGTACTGATTTTTATCATGCCCTGACAGGGATTTTGCAAACTCCATACTTAACATTCCTCTACTTTATTCCCAGATATGCTCTGCTATTTCGGAATCCGTAAGTGTCAGGATTTCCGGTTTGCCTTCTGTAATAACAACAGTATTTTCATAGTGTGCAGAAAATGACATGTCTGCACTTATCACTGTCCATTCATCATCTAACCATAACACATCTGCTGTTCCCATGTTAATCATTGGTTCAATTGCAAGTGTCATGCCCGGTCTGAGTTTGATTCCTCTTCTAAGCTGTCTGTAATTCGGAATCTCCGGGTCTTCGTGAAGGTGTGTGCCAATTCCATGACCACACAAATCTCTTACTACACCGTAACCAAAACTCTCTGCATAATCACCGATTGCTCTCGATATTTCATGCAGATGTCTTCCTGCTGTTGCATACTGCATTCCTTCAAAAAAGCTCTGTCTTGTTCTCTCAATTAAAAGAGCGGCTTCTTTTGAAATCTCGCCAATTGCATGAGTTCTTGCAGCATCCGAATGATATCCTTTATGAATCACACCGATATCAAGACTGACAATATCGCCTTCCTGAATAAATTTTTCCTTGGATGGGATTCCATGTACGACCTCCTCATCTATGGAAACACATACCGATGCCGGATAACCACAATAATTTTTAAAAGATGGAATACATCCAAAACTTCGAATCATTTCCTCACCAAGTCTGTCAATCTCATAGGTTGACATTCCCGGCTTTAATTCTTTCCCTAACTGTTCGTGCACTTTTGCAAGAATTTTTCCCGCTTCGCGCATTAACTCTAATTCACGGGAAGATTTTATTGTAACAGGCATCCTTATTCTCCTAAAATAGCAACGATATCAGCAAATACTTTTTCCATTGGCTGTGTACCGTCTACTGTTTTTAAAATCTTCTGGTTATTATAGTAATCAATCAATGGCTGTGTCTGCTCATGATATACAGTCAGACGTTTCTGAACTGTTTCTGGCTTGTCATCATCTCTTAACACTACCTCACTGCCACATCTGTCACAAATTCCTTCAACTTTTGTTGGAATAGACACAATGTGGTATGTAGAACCACAGCTTAAGCAGGCACGACGTCCGCTCATTCTGTTTACAATGTTTTCATCTGGAACATCTACGTCAATTGCGTAGTCCATTTTCTGATTTATTTTATCAAGAGCTGCTGTTAAGGCTTCTGCCTGTGGAATTGTTCTTGGGAAACCATCTAAAACAAATCCCTTTGCGCAGTCTTCCTGCTGTATTCTATCCATAACTAAGTCACAGGTAAGTTCATCTGGAACTAATAATCCCTGGTCCATATACTGTTTTGCTTTGTTTCCTAATTCTGTTCCATTTTTAATGTTTGCACGGAAGATATCTCCTGTTGAGATGTGTGGAATGCTGTATTTATCAGCAATCTGTTTTGCCTGTGTTCCTTTTCCAGCTCCTGGTGCCCCAAGCATTATGATTTTCATAAACGTTCTCCTTTCTTAATGCATTTATGGAGATACGGTAGACGTATATACTCCGCCTGCCAGTATCTCCAATCTGCATCAACGTCCGGTATTTACCTGGACAATCTTAATCATTTAAAAATCCTTTATAGTAACGAACACGCATCTGTGATTCAATCTGTTTTAATGTTTCAATAATAACACCAACAATGATGATAATAGATGTTCCTGCGAAGGAAACATCTGCTTTAAATACTCCATTAAAGAAAATTGGTACAAATGCAACAATTGCTAAAGCAACTGCTCCTATAAAGACAATATAGTTTAATATCGTATTCAGATAATCGCTGGTTGGTTTACCAGGTCTGATACCTGGAATAAAGCCACCTGCTTTTTTCATATTATTTGCAATCTCAAGCGGATTGAATGTAATTGATGTATAGAAGTATGCAAAAGCGATAATTAAAATGATATAAACCGCAAGTCCGATAGAATAAATCGGCTGGTTTGGATTACACCAGTTTGCCTGATTCATACCTTTTAAAATCTGACTTCCAACACCTGTGCCATTACCTTTTCCAAGTAAGTTTGCAATAATTACAGGAGTCTGTAATAATGACTGAGCAAAGATTACTGGGATAACACCACTAGTATTTACTTTCAACGGAATATGTGTTGACTGACCGCCAACCTGTTTTCTTCCCTGAATCTTCTTTGAATACTGAACTGGGATTCTTCTTTCTCCACCCTGAAGAAGTACTACGAATACTACCATTGCAATAATAATTGCAAGGATAACTACTGCAGCAAGAATTCCCTTTGGAACAGATTTACCTAAGATAAACTGTTCATATAATGTAGACATATCATTAGGCATACGTGAAATGATGTTAATTGTAAGAACAATTGAAATACCATTTCCAACACCTTTTTCTGTGATACGTTCACCAATCCACATAAGTACTGCTGAACCGGCAGTTAAACCGAGGACAACCATGATAATGCAAAGAACGCCCTGGAAGCCTTCATTGTATTCCATATATCCGCCACGTTTAAAACCGATTGTCATTGCAATTGATTCAATTAAAGCTAAAACTACTGTTAAATATCTTGTAATTGAAGCGATTTTTTTACGACCTTCTTCTCCGTCACGCTGCATTTCTTCCAACTTAGGAATAGCAATAGTAAGAAGCTGCATAATGATAGATGATGTAATGTATGGTGTAATACTCAAAGCAAAAACTGCCATATTTGAGAATGAACCACCTGTAATGGCATCAAAAAAGCCCATTCCATCAGCGGTCTGGTTCGCAAACCAGTTTGCAAATACTTCACTGTTAACACCAGGAATAGGAAGCTGACTTCCTATTCTGATGACTACTAACATTAAAAAAGTAAAAATAATTCTTTTACGAATATCTTTAATTTTGAATGCATTACGGAGTGTCTCAAGCATTAGATCACCTCTGCTTTTCCACCAAGAGCTTCAATTTTTTCTTTTGCGCTTGCGCTGAATGCGTTAGCCTGAACTGTAAGCTTCTTAGTAAGTTCTCCATTTCCAAGAATTTTAACGCCATCTCTTGGGTTCTTTACAATACCAGCTTCGATTAATGTTTCAACAGATACTACTGAATCATTTTCGAATGCTTCAAGAGCGGAAAGATTAATTCCGATGATTGTCTTAGAGTTTCTACATTTGAAACCTCTCTTTGGCAATCTTCTATATAATGGCATCTGGCCACCTTCGAAACCTGGTCTAGGAGCTCCAGAACGAGCTTTCTGTCCTTTATGACCTTTACCAGCTGTCTTACCATTTCCTGAACCGTGTCCACGTCCTCTTCTGAAATTATCACTATGAGCTGAACCAGCAGCTGCCTGTAAGTTTGATAAGTCCATCATGACACCTCCTTATCTATTTTTATGCTTCTTCTACTTTAACGTATGGTGCTACTTTACGAAGTGCGCCAGCTGTTGCTGCGTTGTCTGGTAACTCAACTGTTTTGTAAAGTTTTGTTAAACCAAGAGCTTCGATTGTTTTTTTGTTCTTTGGAACTGCACCGATTGTTGATTTAATTAATGTAACTTTAAGTTTCTTATCTGCCATTTTAAATTCCTCCTTAACCTAGGATTTCTTCAACGGATTTACCGCGAAGTTTCGCTACTTCTTCTGGGGACTTTAACTGACTTAAAGCATCAATTGTTGCAAGTACAACGTTCTGTTTATTGTTTGAACCTAAAGATTTTGTACGGATATTCTTGATACCTGCTAACTCACATACGTTACGAGCAGGACCACCAGCGATGATACCAGTACCTTCTGGAGATTTCTTTAATAATACAGAAGCACCTGTATGTTTACCTGTAACATCATGTGTAATACTGTCTACTTCATCAAGTTTAACTGAGATAAGTTTCTTGATTGCATCTTCTTTTCCTTTACGAATTGCTTCTGGAATTTCAGTTGCTTTGCCTAAGCCAGCACCTACATGACCATTGCCGTCACCGACAACAACTAAAGCTGTAAAGCGCATGTTACGTCCACCCTTAACAACTTTTGTTACACGTTTGATTGATACTACTTTTTCATTTAACTCTAACTGACTAGCATCAATAATTTCACGTTTCATGTTTTCTTCCTCCTAAAATTCTAATCCAGCTTCTCTTGCTGCATCGGCTAAAGCTTTAATTTTTCCCTGATATATGAAACCGCCTCTATCAAAGACAACTGTTGTAATACCCTTATCTAATGCTTTCTTTGCAATAACAGTACCAAGATGTGCTGCTGCTTCGACGTTATTAGTCTTCTCTAATTCTGCTTTTACATCTTTATCAAGAGTAGATGCAGAAACAAGTGTATTTCCAACTGTGTCGTCAATAATTTGAGCGTACATATGATTATTGCTTCTGAACACAGCTAAACGTGGTCTCTCTGCAGTACCTGCAAGATGATGACGCATTCTTCTATGTTTATTTTCGCGAACTGCTGTTCTTGATTTCTTACTAACCATTTCTCGTCACTCCTTTAATTATTTCTTACCAGTCTTACCAACTTTACGTCTAATAACTTCATCAGCATATTTGATACCTTTTCCTTTGTAAGGTTCAGGTCTTCTCTTATCTCTGATTTCAGCTGCGTACTGGCCAACTTTTTCTTTATCAATACCTGATACAACGATTTTATTTCCATCAACTGTTGATTCAAGACCTTCTGGGTCTGTCATCTCAACTGGATGAGAATAACCTAAGTTAAGTGTTAAAACTTTACCAGCTTTAGATGCTCTGTAACCAACACCATTAACTTCAAGCTCTTTCTTATATCCTTCTGTAACACCAACAACCATGTTGTTAATAAGTGTTCTTGTTAATCCATGTAAGGATTTCATTTTTTTCAAATCATTAGGTCTTGTAACGATTACTTCGCTACCCTCTAATTTGATATCCATCTCAGATGGAAGGGTTCTTTCAAGAGTTCCCTTAGGACCTTTTACAGTCACATGATTATTTTCTGCAATTTCCACTGTAACGCCAGCTGGAACTGCGATTGGCATTCTTCCTATACGTGACATGCCCGTACCTCCTAAAATATATTAAAATCTATAATAAACCGGAAGAACCAGAGGTTCTTCCATAAATGCCCGTCCAATGACGGACATTTTTTATTACCAAACGAACGCTAATACTTCGCCACCAACCTGAAGCTTTCTAGCTTCTTTATCAGTGATGATTCCCTGGTTTGTAGAAAGAATAGCGATTCCTAATCCACCAAGTACTCTTGGAAGTTCGTCTTTACCAGCGTAAACACGAAGACCTGGTTTAGAAATTCTCTTTAAACCTGTGATAATTTTCTCATTTTTATCTGCACCGTATTTTAATGTGATACGGATTGTTTTGAAATTACCATCTTCGATAATATCGTATTTTGCGATATAACCTTCATCTAAAAGAATACCTGCGATAGCGATTTTGATTTTAGATGCTGGAACATCAACTGTATCATGTTTAGCAGTGTTTGCATTACGGATTCTTGTAAGCATATCTGCGATTGGATCACTAGTCATCATGACGTATATTTCCTCCTTAAAAAATATTACTTTCAGCCTTCAGGCAAACAAACTCTTACCAGCTTGCTTTTTTAACGCCTGGGATCTGACCTTTGTATGCTAATTCACGGAAACATACTCTGCAGATTCCGTATTTTCTTAAAACAGAATGTGGACGTCCACAAATGCGGCAACGTGTATATTCTCTAGTAGAGAATTTCTGTTTACGCTGCTGTTTAACTTTCATACTTGTCTTAGCCATTGAAATTCCCTCCTATTATTTGGCAAATGGCATATTGAATAATGTCAATAATTCACGTGCTTCTTCATCTGTGTTAGCTGTTGTAACGAAGATGATATCCATACCTCTTACTTTGTCAACCTTATCGTATTCGATTTCTGGGAAGATTAACTGCTCTTTGATACCAAGTGCATAATTTCCACGACCATCAAATGCGTTAGGATTAACTCCTCTAAAGTCACGTACACGTGGTAATGCTAAGTTTACTAAACGGTCTAAGAACTCATACATTTTCTCGCCACGTAAAGTTGTTTTACATCCGATTGGCATACCTTCTCTGATTTTGAAGTTTGCAACTGAATTTTTAGCTTTTGTAGCAACTGCTTTCTGACCTGTGATTGCTTCCATGTCTTTGATTGCAGCTTCTAATAATTTTGCGTTTTCTTTGGCTTCACCAACACCCATATTTACAACGATTTTATCGAGCTTTGGTACTTCCATAATATTTTTATATCCGAATTTTTTAATCATTGCATCAACGATTTCATTCTGGTACTGTTCTTTAAGTCTGCTCAACTGTTTGGCCTCCTCTCTCTAAATTAGTCAATAACTTCGCCTGTAGCCTTTGCTACACGTACTTTTTTATCTCCATCCATTTTGAAACCTACGCGAGTAGCTTTTCCATTGTGAAGATACATTACGTTAGAAAGGTCAATAGGTCCTTCCTGATGAATGATTCCACCCTGCTGATTCTGCATGCTTGGTTTTGCATGTTTTGTCACCATGTTGATACCTTCAACAAGAACTGTATTGTCTTTTTTATTAACGGAAATTACTTTTCCTTCTTTTCCATTGTCTTTACCAGCGATAACTTTAACCATATCGCCTTTTTTAATTTTCATTGTTGCCATATCTTCGTCCCTCCTATAATACTTCTGGAGCTAAGGAAACAATCTTCATGAACTGTTTCTCACGAAGCTCTCTAGCTACTGGTCCAAAAATACGAGTTCCTTTTGGAGTTTTATCATCTTTTATAATAACAGCTGCGTTCTCATCAAATTTGATGTAAGAACCGTCTTTACGACGAGCGCCCTTTACAGAACGAACAACGACAGCTTTCACAACGTCACCTTTTTTAACAACACCGCCTGGTGTTGCATCTTTGACTGTAGCAACAATAACGTCACCAATATTCGCATATCTTCTAGTAGAGCCGCCCATAACACGAATAACAAGTAATTCTTTTGCTCCTGTGTTATCAGCTACTTTCAGTCTACTTTCCTGCTGTACCATGCTTGTAGCCTCCTTTAATTATTTTGCTCTTTCCATGATTTCTACAAGTCTCCATCTCTTATCTTTAGATAATGGTCTTGTTTCCATAACTTTTACTTTGTCACCAATCTTACATTCGTTGTTCTCATCATGAGCTTTTAATTTGTAAGTCTTCTTAACGATTTTATTGTAAAGTGGATGTCTTACGTTATCCTGGATTGCAACTGTGATAGTTTTATCCATTTTATCGCTTACAACAACACCAATACGTGTTTTTCTAAGATTTCTTTCCACGATAAGTTCTCCTTCCTAGAGTTCTACTCTGCAACTTTTGCTTTTTCAGTGATGATAGTCTGAATTCTTGCGATATTCTTTCTAACTTCTTTGATTCTGCTTGTGTTATCTAACTGATTAGTTGCATTCTGGAATCTCAAATTGAAAAGTTCTTTTTTAGCGTCTACTAACTGTGCATTTAAATCTGCAACAGACTGTGTTTTTAATTCTTCTAAATATTTACTAGTTTTCATTTGATGCACCGCCTTCTAAATCTGCACGTGAAACTATTTTACATTTACAAGGTAATTTGTGAGTAGCAAGACGTAAAGCTTCTCTTGCAACTTCTTCTGATACACCTGAAATTTCAAACATTACACGTCCTGGTTTAACAACAGCTACCCAGTATTCTAAGGAACCTTTTCCGGAACCCATACGTGTTTCAGCTGGTTTTGCAGTTACTGGTTTGTCAGGGAAAATCTTAATCCAAACTTTACCACCACGTTTGATATAACGTGTCATAGCAATACGGGCAGCTTCAATCTGGTTTGAACGAATCCAACATGGTTCCATTGCAACAATACCGAAGTCACCGTTGCTGATTGTGTTTCCACGCATAGCTTTACCTGCGAGTGAACCGCGGAACTGTTTTCTATGTTTTACTCTCTTTGGCATTAACATAATTACTGAGCTCCTCCTTCCTTATTAGCCTTTGTAGGAAGTACTTCGCCTTTGTAAATCCAAACCTTAACGCCGACTTTACCGTAGGTTGTATCTGCTTCAGCGAATCCATAATCAATATCTGCTCTTAATGTCTGAAGTGGAATAGTACCTTCTGAGTAGAACTCTGTACGAGCCATATCAGCTCCACCAAGACGACCTGAACAAGATGTCTTAATTCCTTTTGCTCCAGATTTCATTGTTCTGCTCATGCAAGATTTCATTGCTCTACGGAAAGAAACACGATTCTCTAACTGTAAAGCGATGTTTTCAGCTACTAACTGAGCATCACGGTCTGGTCTTTTTACTTCTTTAATATCAACAACTAATTTCTTAGATGTGAATTTCTGAACTTCTGCTTTGATTTTTTCGATTTCAGCTCCACCTTTACCGATTACTACACCTGGTTTTGCTGTATAAATAATAACTTTAACGCGGTCAGATGCTCTTTCGATTTCGATTTTTGAAATACCTGCTGCGTATAATTTCTTCTTAAGGTAAGTTCTGATATTGTAGTCTTCTACTAAGAAATCTGCAAAATCTGCTTCCGCATACCATTTAGAGTCCCAATCTTTGATAACACCGACTCTTAAGCCATGAGGATTAACTTTCTGTCCCATGTTTGCCCTCCTTATTTCTCATCAAGCACGATTGTAATGTGGCTCATTCTCTTTTCGATTCTATAAGCTCTACCCTGTGCTCTTGGTCTGATTCTCTTCATTGTTGGTCCTTTGTTTGCATAACATTCTGCAACGTAAAGGTTTTCTGCTTTCATTCCATTGTTGTTCTCAGCATTTGCGATTGCTGACTCTAACAGCTTCTTCACTAAGCTTGAAGCATATCTTGGATTGTATGTTACGATAGCAAGTGCTGTCTGAACATCCTTTCCGCGGATAGCATCTAATACGAAGCAAGCTTTCTGTACAGACACTCTAGCATAAGATAACTTTGCTGAAGGTCTTGTATCTTTAACTTCATTTCTTTCTCTTTTAATCTGACTTCTATGTCCCTTAGCCATGGATGAAACCTCCTTTCAAAAATATCTTATCTAACGCCTGATTTCTTTTCGTCTTTTCCATGTCCTCTGTAAGTTCTTGTAGCAACGAACTCACCAAGTTTATGTCCAACCATATCTTCTGTTACGTATACAGGCACATGTTTTCTTCCGTCATGAACAGCGATTGTATGACCAACGAACTGAGGGAAGATTGTAGAACGACGTGACCATGTTTTGATAACAGTTTTGTCGCCAGATGCGTTCATAGCGTCTACCTTTTTCAGTAAGCTTTCATCTGCAAATGGTCCTTTTTTTAATGAACGAGCCATAATTTACCTCCTAATATTATCAGTCCTTACACGCTACCGCGTGTTTCCTCGGACTCCAAACATCTTTTTGATTATATCAAAGATTCTCAGAAGAATCAATACCTGATTCTTCTGAGTTTCAATTTTTTATTAGAACTTATTTTAAGCCTTTTCCGTCTCTTCTTCTTACGATTAACTTGTTAGAAGATTTATTCTTCTTACGAGTCTTAAGACCAAGAGCTGGTTTACCCCAAGGTGTGCATGGGCCAGAACGTCCGATTGGTGCACGTCCTTCACCACCACCATGTGGATGGTCATTAGGGTTCATAACAGAACCACGAACTGTTGGGCGGATACCCATGTGACGTTTACGTCCAGCTTTACCAATGTTTACAAGGTTGTGGTCAGCGTTTCCGATAACACCGATTGTAGCGCGGCAGTTAAGTGGAACCATACGC